>DATCOJ010000215.1:0-20433 GCA_036564785.1 Rhizomicrobium sp.
GGTGCTGGAGCAGCTGGGCCGCTGGTTCGAGGAGCATCCATCCGAAGCCAAGACGGTGGTCGGCAAGGTGGTGGAGGCCGCAGCCGCGCGCGAAGCCGCCCGCAAGGCCCGCGAACTCACCCGCCGCAAGGGCGCGCTGGACGGCGCCTCGCTGCCGGGCAAGCTCGCCGACTGCCAGGAGCGCGATCCCTCGAAGTCCGAGATCTTCATCGTCGAGGGCGACTCCGCCGGCGGCAGCGCCAAGCAGGCGCGCAACCGCAACAACCAGGCGGTGCTTCCGTTACGCGGCAAGATCCTCAACGTGGAGCGCGCCCGCTTCGACAAGATGCTGTCGAGCGAGGCCATCGCCACGCTGATCACCGCGCTCGGCACCGGCATTGGGCGGGAGGAGTTCAACCCCGACAAGCTGCGCTACCACAAGATCATCATCATGACCGACGCCGACGTGGACGGCGCCCATATCCGAACGCTGCTGCTCACCTTCTTCTACCGGCAGATGCCGGAGCTGATCGAGCGCGGCCATCTGTTCATCGCCCAGCCGCCGCTCTACAAGGCTGCGCGCGCCAAGTCCGAGCGCTATCTGAAGGACGAGAAGGAGTTCGAGAACTTCCTCATCTCCGAGGGCTCGGAAGGGACAACGCTCACGCTGCATACCGGCGAGACCATTTCCGGCGCCGATTTCGATACCGTGGTCGAGCGGGCGCGCGCTGCGGCGACCGCGCTCAACGGCTTCCCGCGCCACTATCCGCGCTTCGTGCTGGAGCAGGCGGCGATCGCCGGCGCGCTCAATCCCGAAATCCTCAGCGACCGCGAGAAGGCGAAAGTCACCGCGGACTACATCGCCAAGCGCCTCGACCATCTCTCCGACGAAATCGAGCGCGGCTGGCACGGCGAGCCGACGCCGGACGGCGGCCTCAAATTCTGGCGCGAGATCCGGGGCTTGCGCGAGGCGGTCGCCATCGACGGGGCCCTGATCGCCAGCGCCGACGCCCGCAAGCTCGATCGCATGGCGGGCGAGCTGCAGGCGACCTATCTCATGGCCGGCACCCTGAAGCGCAAGGACGAGACGCGCGAGGTGCGCGCGCCGTCCCAGCTGCTCGACGCCATCTTCGAATGGGGCCGCAAGGGGCTGACCCTGCAGCGCTACAAGGGGCTCGGCGAAATGAACCCGCAGCAGCTGTGGGAGACCACGCTGGACGAGAACGCGCGCACTTTGCTTCGGGTCAAGGTCGAGCATGCCGACGACGCCGACGATCTGTTCGCCAAGCTGATGGGCGAGATCGTCGAGCCGCGCCGCGAATTCATCCAGGACAACGCGCTCTACGCGGCACTCGACGTCTAGCCCGAGACACGCACCAGCCAGCAGGCGGCGGGAGGGGTGATGCCGGCCGGCGTCGAGTAGGGCGCCAGCGCCGTCTTCACGCGGGCGCGGATTTTCTCGCGGCTGGGCTCGTCGAGTTCGGCCGCAGCGCGGGCGAGCGGACCGATCTCCAGCGCCGTCGCCGCCGCCTCTTCGAGGTCGGCACCCATGCTCATTGTCGTGTCGAGTCGATCGAGGGCAGCCTCGCGGAAGCCAGCGCGCGCGAGGATCGATTTCGTGCGCTCGCCATCGGCCAGCGCGAAGGGGCCGGGCGCATGCGGATCCATCGGCTCCTGCGGTGGCAGCAGATCGCGCGCCGCCGCGAACGGCGCCGCCGCCCACACATTCTCCGGCAGCGGACGCCAGCAGAGGAAGACGAATCGGCCCTTGGGCGCCAGCGCCTTGCGGATGTTGGCGAAGGCGGCGATCGGATCGGCGAAGAACATCACACCGAAGCGGGAGAAGACGAGATCGTTGACCGGTTGGAACGCATGCGCCGAAGCGTCCGCTTCCACGAAGGCGACGTCGGCGTTGGCGGCCTGGGCGCGGGCCCGCGCCACATCCAGCATTGGCCGCGAGATGTCGATGCCGGCGGCGGCGCCGTCAGGCCCCACCGCTTCGCGCAGCATCAACGTGGTGGTGCCGCAGCCGCAGCCGATGTCGAGCACGCGCTCGCCCGCGCACGGCGCCGCGAACGGCAGCAGCGCCGCGGTGACGTTGGCCAGATTGCGGTCGATGCGCTCCTGCAGCTTGGCCCATTTCTCGCCCGTGGGACCGTTCCAATATTCGATCTGCTGCGCGTTCGGCGGTTGAGTCATGGCGGTCCTAGGGGTGGACGGTTGCGTTCAAGTCGGCAAGGAATCGCGCATCCTGCACGAACGGCGCGACCTCCTTCGGCGAGAGAGCGATTTCCTCCGCGCAGGCCTGGACGGCATGGGGAAGGCTCGGCTCGGCCATCAGGCCCCTGCTGGCGTCCAATCGCAAGGAAAAGTTCAGCCTGGCGTCGCCGACCGCCTGCCGGCATTCCGCGTCCTTGCCACGAACTGACGCATAGCGCTGACGATAAAGCGCCGCCAAGCGTCCGTCATTTTGACTGCCGCCCGGACTGTATAGGAAGCCCTGTTTGAAAACCCATTGCCAGTTCACCTCTTGCGCGGTGGAGAGGTCGATCGTGAGCGGCGAAGGCACGCCATTGTTGGGATACGACCTGCCGCAATTGTCGCTACGCCGAACCTGCATGCTGATGTAGCGCGGCGTGACGTAGGCGACGTCGATGCGGACGTCATACGGCCCGGACTCGCTCCTATGGTGTTCGCGCAGATTGGCCAGGCAATCGTCACGGTCTGAGCGGGCTTCGGTTTCCGTCTGAGCCAGCAGCGCATTGACCTTGGCGCGGATGGCGGAGTCTGGAAACACCGTCAGCCTCGGATAGCGCGGCACCGATCCGTCCGTGTGCATCGGCGCGACCTTGACGGCGACCCGGGGCGGCGGCGTGGGGAGGCCCCGCTCGGCCCTCGCTTCGGCATACTCCCGCGAGGCCAGCAGCCGCGGCAGGTAACGAATGGGCCTTCGGCTCGACAGCGGAAAGCCCGCGCCGTTCAAGATTCCGCGGGCGCCACAGAAATCGAATTTGCAGGCGTCGTCGGCATCGCCAAACACCAGCCGGCCGGCGTGGCTTCTCAAGCTGAGCGCGCACGGCCCTTCGATGTTGTCGCGCGGGCGGTAGACGAGCGCATCGCCTTCCGGTTCGGCGATCCCGTGCAGCCCGCAGAGGTGACCGTTGTCGAAGGTAAGATGAAGCCGGACATAGGCGGCGCCCCCGGGCTGGGCGACGATCTCCATCACGTCCTCAACCGCCACGTGTTGGTCTGCGGGAGCCAGCGCTGTGTCATACATCGCAATCTGGTGGCGCGTTTTGTAGACACCCTGAATGGACCCCACGAACGACGGTACGGATGAGGCCGACGCAGCCGCCAGTGCAACGAGCAGAAATGCCAGGGCCCCTTTCATCCTCCACCTCCTCATCGGCGCTTACGCCTTCCGACGGAAGGAACGGCCGGGGTCGGCAAAGCCGGCTGGCGCGGCAGCAGACTGGGCGACTCGCGCGCGCGACTTGCGGAGTTTCGCCCGCTTCGTTTCCCCGGCGACATGCAGCTCGATGCCGGCGTGCCGCTGGAGAGCACCGATGATGGCGAGGAGATTGCTGATCTGCGGATTGCCCGCTCGTCCCAACATCCTCATCAGGCTCTTGGAGGGAATGCCAATTTCCTTTGCCAGAGCCTCGAAACCCATTGTCGTGTTCACATAATCGCGCAACACCTCCTTGCCGATATTCAACTCGCCACAGAGAAGCGCATCGACTCCTTCCCGCAGCATAGCGGCGCGGAAGCCGGGATTGCGCCTCATGTCCTCCAGGACGGTTTCCTTATAGTCGCGGGTCAGCGGCAAACTCATGTTCCAAGGCTCTTGCGATGTTTGTAATCGGCCCAACGCGCGCGGGCCTTTTCGATGTCGGTTTGCTGGCTCTTCTTGCTGCCTCCGCCCAACAGAATTACGATGATCGGACCCGCGCGACCGAAGTAAACGCGATAACCAGGTCCGAAATCGATCTTCAGTTCGCTCACGCCTCCGCCCACGCTTTTCACGTGCGAGATATTTCCGTCCCTGAGACGCAACAGCGCGATCGAGACCTTCGTTCGCGCCAGCTCATCGATAGCGGACTGCCATTCGCCAAACGGACTGCGTCCGCTGCGGTCAAGATATTCCCGCTGTTGGTTCATCGCCTTGGTAACACATATGGTACCACAGTCAACCCTGCTTGGCCCTGATTTTCCGCATCGCCAGAGTCCGCAGGCGCAGCGCATTGAGCTTGATGAAGCCAGCGGCGTCCTTCTGATCGTAGGCGCCCTTGTCGTCCTCGAAGGTGACGAGGTCCTGCGAATAGAGCGAATGGGGCGATGAGCGGCCGGTGACGATCGCGTTGCCCTTGTAGAGCTTGAGCCGCACCGTGCCGCCGACGAATTCCTGCGAGGCGTCGATCGCGGCCTGCAGCATCTCGCGCTCCGGCGAGAACCAGAAGCCGTTGTAGATCAGCTCGGCATAGCGGGGCATCAGCTCATCCTTCAGATGCGCCGCGCCGCGGTCGAGCGTGAGCGATTCCATGGCGCGGTGCGCGGCCAGCAGAATCGTTCCGCCAGGCGTCTCGTAGACGCCGCGCGACTTCATGCCGACGAAGCGGTTCTCCACCAGGTCGATGCGGCCGATGCCGTTGGCACGGCCGAGTTCGTTGAGCCGCGTCAGCAGCGAGGCCGGCGACAAGACCTTCCCATCGATGGAAATCGCATCGCCCCGCTCGAACCCGATCTCGACATCGGTGGCCTGGTCCGGCGCTTCCTCAGGCGACAAGGTGCGCTGGTAGACGATGGAGTCCGGTTCCGCCGCCGGATCCTCCAGCACTTTCCCTTCCGAGGAGGAGTGCAGCAGATTGGCATCGACCGAGAACGGCGCCTCGCCCCGCTTGTCGCGCGGAATGGGAATCTGATGCGCTTCGGCGAATTCGATCAGCTTGCTGCGGCTGGCCAGCTCCCATTCCCGCCACGGCGCGATGACCTTGATGTCCGGCTTGAGCGCATAGTAGGCGAGCTCGAAGCGGACCTGGTCGTTGCCTTTGCCGGTGGCGCCATGGGCCACGGCATCGGCGCCGACAGCCTCGGCGATCTCGATCTGGCGCTTGGCGATCAGCGGCCGCGCGATGGAGGTGCCGAGCAGATAGACGCCTTCATAAAGCGCGTTGGCGCGGAACATGGGGAAGACGTAGTCGCGGACGAAGGTCTCGCGCAGATCCTCGACGAAGATGTTCCCGGGCTTGATGCCCAGCAGCTCCGCCTTCTTGCGCGCCGGCTCGATCTCGCCGCCCTGACCGAGATCGGCGGTGAAGGTGACCACCTCCGCGCCGTAGGCAGTCTGCAGCCATTTGAGGATGACCGAGGTGTCCAGCCCGCCCGAATAGGCCAGCACGATCTTCTTGGCGCCGCTCAAGGGCCTCTCCCGCAAATCCGTTCTCGACTATAGGATGCGAGGCGTCGGGAACAAGCCGGACCGCGATCTTGAATTTGCACCTGCCACGGACGCCGCTGGATGCCGCGAAGTTTCGCGATCCCGCGGTGACGGCCAAGGGCGAGGCGCGCGCGAGCGTCGCGCTCGAGCGGCTCGAGACGCTGTGGTTCAACACCGGCACGCTGTGCAACATCGAATGCGGACGCTGCTACATCGAGAGCAGTCCCTTGAACGACCGGCTCGCCTATCTCTTCGCGGCCGAGGTCGAGACCTATCTCGACGAGATCGCGGCCCTCGGCTGGACCACGCGCGAGATCGGGTTCACCGGCGGTGAGCCGTTCCTCAACCGCGAATTCATCGCCATGCTGGAGGCCTGCCTCGCCCGCGGCTTCGCGGTGCTGGTGCTGACCAACGCCATGAAGCCGATGGAGCTGAAGCAGCGCGAGCTGCTGGGGCTGCACCGGCGATATGGCGCGCGGCTTACCTTGCGCGTCAGCCTCGATCACTATGCCGCGCCGATCCACGATGCGGAGCGCGGCCAAGGCAGCTTCGCCAAGACGATCGAGGGGATCGACTGGGCGGCGCGGCATGGCTTCCGCCTGGCGCTGGCCGGACGGCATTTCAGCGGCGAAAGCGAAGCCGATTTGCGCGGCGGCTACGCGCGGCTCATCGCCGAACACGCTTGGCCGATCGAGGCGCGAGATCCGTCGCAACTGGTGATCTTTCCCGAGATGGACGCGAGCGGCGACGTGCCGGAGATCACCACCGCCTGCTGGGGCATCCTCGGCAAATCGCCATCGGACGTGATGTGCGCCTCGAGCCGGATGGTGGTGAAGCGCAAGGGTTCTGCGCATCCCGCGGTCCTTTCCTGCACCTTGCTGCCCTACGATTCACAATTCGAACTCGGCCGCAGCTTGGCGGAATCGAACCGGCCGGTGGCGCTCAATCATCCGCACTGCGCCAAGTTCTGCGTGCTGGGCGGCGCCAGCTGCAGCGCGAAGTAGTCACCACGTTCCCCCGTCCACCCGGATCACCTGGCCGGTGACGTAGGAGGAGGCGTCGCTGGCCAGATAGAGCGCCGTGCCCACGATCTCGCTCGGCTGGCCGAAGCGCTTGAGGCCCAGCGACTGTTCGAAGGCCTTGTTCTCGCGCCAGACGGTCGAGACGTCGGTGAGGAACGGTCCCGGCGCGATGCAATTCACCCGTACCTTCGGCGCGAAGGCCTTGGCCAGCGCCACCGTCATCGCGTTCACCGCGGCCTTGGCGCCTGCGTAAGGCACCACATGCGGCTCCGGCTTGAAGGCGGCGGTGCTCGACAGGTTGACGATCGCGCCGCCGGCGCCGGCCATCATCCGCTCGCCCACCAGCACCGACAGCCGGAACGGCCCCTTGAAGTTCACCGCGACGACCTTGTCGAACAGCGCTTCGCCGGTTTCCGAGAGCGACGGCGCCAGCGGCGACATGCCGGCATTGTTGACCAGGATGTCGACGCGGCCGAACTGCGCGTAGGCCGCCTCGGCCAGGCGGTCGTTGTCCTCCCACTGGCCGACATGGGCGGCGACGGCGAGCGCCCGGCGGCCCAGCGCCTCCACTTCGCGCGCCACCGCCTCGCAGGCCTCCAGCTTGCGGCTGGCGATCACCACGTCGGCGCCGGCTTGCGCGAAGGCCAGAACCATCTCGCGCCCGAGGCCTCTGCTGCCGCCGGTGACCAGCGCGATCTTGTCCGTCAGATCGAACATTCGATTCCTGTCCTTGCTTTCCAAAGTCTCAACATCTTGCGTTCCACCCGCTGGCTCCCCCGAGAGAAAGCGTGGTTGTTTTCACAGCGAGGCCGTACCCCCTCCCCCCGGTGTCTTGTGGTGTTGGCGATGTCATTTCGCCGTTGCGTCGCGCGTCCCGCATACAATATCCGGACCGCGCATAGCCGATTTCCACCAGCGCTTGATCTTCGTTTTCACAGCGAGGCCGTACCCCCTCCCCCGCCTTCCCGTTCGATTTCAACGTCGTCTTTGCCACGTCAAACCCCAAATTCCGTCCGACGCGAGAGCCTGGGAGCCCTCGCCGGAGCGCAGTATAACCCGGTTTGGATGGGGGTGGGATAGATTCGGCAGCAATACTGCCATTTATCTCTCTAAATTACTGAATTTACTAGTATATCTGCAGGAATGATTTTCACCCAGACGAGTAGCAGATTTGGTATGATGCATGCCCAGACCGCTGGGAGTATCCAATGCAATATAAGCTCTATCACTACACAATTGCGAATGACGAAGGCCGGCTGGTTGGTCCCTCAAAACATTTTGATTTGTTCAACAAGTCAACTGGCGCGGACGTGTTTGGAAAATACGCGCGATACAGGAACCAAGCGAACTCCATTCTAATGCACATTCAAAAATACGATCCGGATTTTGCTGGATTGATTGGGAAGCATTCTACCGAACGAGAAGTGACAAAATATGACCAGAAGACTGACGTCACGCAACAGATAAAAGTGGGAGATGACGATTATCCACATGCCGCATTTATCTGTTATCCCCGACTCGGGATATTGCTTTGCGTCGATGGCTCGGAAATAAATGCGACGACTGCAATTTCAAGACTCCATGCGATCTTGGCATTTCGGCAAAACGTTCAATTTGTAGCGCAGCCACTAACGGAAGTCGCAGACTTGCGCAGGGCCGTGAAGAAGTTTCGGCTTGTCGAGGTCGACTACGAGGTACTGCCCGTTAATCCACATACAAAAGATCTCGGTATGGGATTGGATCGAAGGCGTAAACTTGACCATATCAAACGAATGTCGGGCCGTCTCGAGGCATCTCCGTCTGATCCGCTTCAGCTAAATGGCGGCTTTCTCAGTGAAATTCAGGAGCTTCAAGAAAGTGGTCACGGCCGAGTTGGGTACACGGGCGTGGACGACGAGGGAACGGAAATTAAGGTTCCAAAACCCAAAGAGGCCAAACCCTTACACGAGGATGAAGATAAGACGACCCCGGGCACCAGTCCGGAGGTCAAGATCACGCTGCCCGGGGTCAAAATGAAATACCCATTCACTGTTGGGCATGTGGGATATATGAAGCGAATTGCCGAGATATTCGTGCCAACTACCGATGGATGATAGACCTTTCCCGACGTTTTCGTCGGCGTTCTTGTCTGCGCTTCATCGTTCGATCAAGGCTCGAGGTCGCCTTGTCGCCTGCACACCGTGGCTCCTCCTCATTCTAATTGATGGGGCAATGCTCACGGCGTGGTTGGCAAATAACGTAGGCGCTGTCCACATTTCCTCGGGCGACTCAATTCAGATTCTCGCTGGAATGATGATAGTTGGAGGCTTGCTGAGCGCCGTCTCCGTAGCGTGCATGAGCCAGATATACGACACGATTGCCGATCCTCTGTTCGGCGACTATCTCAGAGAGGAGGAGGTGTTTGACGAATTCCTGTTTTGGCCTCAGTTAACTCTCCTCATTCAAATAGTGTTTGTAATATTGTGCGTTCTGGCAATCATGGTGGCCATCACGCTTCGCGACAATGGTTACACTCTGCTAGCCATCTGTGTTGTGATCGCGATTATGATTTATACCGCCCTAAAAACTTGGAATCTCATTGAAGCTATGCGTCTGCTAGCGTGGCACAGGCAGGAATATCTTTTTCTTCTTCATCAGAATTCGCAGCGGGTTAACTCTAAGTTTTGAAGTTTCCACCCCCTCGCCCCAGCCCTCTCCCCCGCTTCGCGGGGGCGAGGGAGTTGTTGGGGCGAGCCTTCCCGATGAACGAAGCGTTGGCGGAACGCCCCCTACAAATACCGTCGCTCCAACCGCTGCAGCAGTTTGGCGAGTTCGTTGGCCTTGGCTTGCAGCGCGGCTGCGTTGGGCAACTTGGGATGCACGGTGGGCGGCGAAACGTCCGTCTGGACCAGGCTCACCCTCTCGTTGGGATCGCGGGCCAGATCGTACATCTCCCACTCGTCCGGCGCCGCGCCCGACGGATCGAAATAGCGCGCCAGCTTGTATTCCATGGTGCGCACGCAGCGCACATGGTTGGGCTGCTTGACCGAACCCGGCGCCAGATCGACGGGACCCTTCCCTTTGCTGCCCGAGCGAACCGACTGCACGGTGGCGCGATAGACTTCGAACTCGGCATAGGAACGCCGGCCGAAGGAGTCGTTCTCGAAGGGGAGCGGCGCGGTGATCTCGTCGTCGGTGATGAAGAGGACGCCTTCGCGCTTGCTGCCGTCCGGCTCGCGCACCTCGTCGGTCCTCCACTCGCCGCGGACGAGCGGCGCCAGATCGATCCCGGGCAGCGGCGGCACCGGACGCGACTGCATCAGCTTCTGGGCGATCCTGTCGCGCTCGAGGGGGCCGACGTGAGCCAGCCCCAGCACCGTCGGCAGGATGTCGACATGGCTGGTGAGCGCATCGCATTGGATGGGCGTGGCGGCATCGGAATTGAGGCTATTGTTGACGAAGACCACCGGCACGTGCAGCGCCTCCTGATAGGCGGTGTGCCACTTCTCGATCATCATGCCGTGGGCGGCGCCATACTCGCCGTGATCGGCGAGGAAGATGACGATCGTGTTCTCCGCCTGGCCGGATTCCTCGAGCGCCGTCAGCACCGCGTCGATGTGCGGATCGACCACCGCATGCAGCCAGGCATAGAGCTGCAGGAACAGCTTGGCGTTCTCGTCCGGCCCCGGATCGCCGGCGAGCTGGAACGGGATGCAGGCTTGCAGCGTCACGTCGACGGCGATGTCGAGCTTGCGCTTGTCGTCGTGCCCGGGCAGCCGTTCGGCGAGGTTGAAGCCGAGCTTGGAGCTGAGCGCCAGCCCCATCTTGTAGGCATATTCGTGCTGGCAGCTTGGCTTGGTCTCCAGCGTCTCGCCCTGGGTGGGCGAAGGATTGGCGCAGTCCTGCGGGAAGGCGTCCGGGTTCAGCGGAATCTGGATGGTGCCGGCGGTGGGCGGCGGCGTCACCTGGCCCTCGAGCGGGATGGTGAGCGGCCCGAACGGCTTCTGCGTGCCGCTGTCGTCCGGCGTGGGCAGCGCCTGGGAAATCGCGCCGGGATAGGTCGCGATGTCGTGCGGATTGGTGAAGGAGGCGACCGCGAACCAGGGCGGGATGGCGGATGCATCCGGTGCGCTGGCGTTGGGATCGCTCTCCAGCATCGAGGCGTAGACGCGGTTGTAGTTGTTGGCGATGCCCTGGCGGCGGATGAAGGCGCAGGCCGAATCGGTGAAGCCTACGTCGCGGTAGACGCCCAGATTGTTGGCCTGGCTGCCGTGCGGCTCGGGATAGGAGGTCTCCCAATCGTCGAAACCGTAGCGCTTCAGCGAATGCTCCGGCGGATTGCTGACGTGCCACTTGCCGAAATAATGCGTCGAGTAGCCGGCCTCCCGCATCCAGGTGCCGAGCGTGGGGATGCCGTCGGCATCGAGCCAGGGGAAGTTTGGCGCATCGCCATTCTTGAACAGCCCGTCGGTTTGCGTGACGCCGGTGCGGGTGCCGTATTGCCCGGTGTAGATGACGGCGCGGCTGGGGGTGCAGGCGCTGGCCGCGATGGTGTGGTTGCGCAGGACCACCGCGTTCTTGCGCAGCTTCAGGATGCCGGGGAAAAACTTGGCGTAGGGATTGCTGTCGTCGACCTCGCCCTGGAAGCCCAGGATCTGCTTCAGCGGTTCGGCGAAGCCCCCGTCCGGCCCGTAGGAAAAGCGCGGGAAACGGAACTGGTCGCAGGTGATGAGCAGGATGTTGGGCCGCGGCGGCGGGGTGGCGATGGAAGGCATATCGTCTCCGTGAATGGTTAGAGCTGAAGGATATTCAAATACAGGTACTAGAGTTCTAGACACAATACTGTAGACAAGATGATGTTTTCAAGACATGTTGGACCTTTTGCTTGAGTTGGCAGACGGGGCACCGTCGAATAGACTGTCCGTTCGAGACCGGAGCTTGGAGGGGATAATGACGCAGTTTCGCGATCGGACGGTTGCGGCCGCCGTTGGGGAATGGACCAGATGGGGGGAGCAGATCATCGATCAGGTCGGCAATCGCAGCTTCAGCGACCCGCATAAGAAGGAAGGGCTCGATCCCTGGGCGGAGGTGGTTCACGGCTACTGGAAGGACGGCACCAACAACGATTATACGGGCAAGAATGACATTCCTTGGTCCGCAACGTTTGTGTCCTGGGTCATGCGCAAGGCCGGGGCCGACGGGCGCTTCAAGGCAAACGAAGCGCACGCCGTCTATATTCACTGGGCGATCCGCAACGAACTCGACCACACGCCTGGCCGCTTTTTCTTCGGGAGAAGGGTCGCCGACACCATTCTGCTTCCCGGTGACCTTATCGGCGCGCCACGTCCGCACAAGAACAGCGCCGGAAAGTCGGTTCCGACCAAGATGACCTACGATCTAGCGGCTGCCGACTTCCAGTACAGCAGCCATTGCGACATCGTGGTGGCGGTCGATACCGCCGCCAAGACGGTCGAAACCGTTGGCGGAAATGTCTCCAACGCGGTAACCAAAAAGATTTGGCGTCTAAACGACAATGGACGACTGTACCTGAACCCCACACAGGTGAAGAGCGAGACCGCACCTTTCGTCGCGATCCAGAATACGTTGCCCTGATGCCAGCCGCGCTCCGCCTACGCCGCGCTCACAATGTTGGCAATCAAGTACCACAGGATGAGCACATAGCCCACGACGAGCGCCCCGACCTTGGCGAAGAAGAACAGGTCCATCGGCCATAGCAGCCAGTTTGGCTGCAAGAACCGTTCCTCGTTGTTGCCAATCTCCTTCTCCTTGCGGCGACCATAGGCGTCGTACAGGAGGGAGCCCGCCACGTTCTGGCAGAAGTCGAGAAAGAGACACAGAACCAGCAGAAATCCGGCAATGAACAGGTTCCTGGGCAGCTTGTTCAATCCGCCGGCCGACACGCGGAAAACCCATATCACCGCGATCCCGGCGTAGGCGATCTGACGGCAAAGGTCGGTGACCGCTTGATTGTAACGGTCGTAGAAAGACCAGACATCGGAGAGCGTGATGCCGGGACTTTCAGGCGCGGCGTGGCGGCGGCGCACGTGTCAAACACTCTTTCGCGGCGGCCGCGTCGTTCCCCTGCGAGCACGGGCATCGGACTTCACCGCCCGCGGGTGCCGCGTCGTTCCAGCTTCTTCCACTGTTCGAGCACGAGCAATAGACTTCGCGGCTTCTGCAGCCCTCGCGTCCAGAGACAGACCCGTGGCCTTCCCCGCTTTCCTGGGCGGTGCAGCAGCAGGGGTGTGCGCGACCTCAGGCTGGGCGCTCTTAGGCTGCAGGACGACGCCGGACGCATAGATCTTGTCGCCCAGCTTTGCCGCCGTGATGGCAGTCAGCATCGCCGGACTCATGGTGGTGTCTCCACCGAGACTGTACCAATTGAAACCGGCAATCGTAGCATAGCCGTTCCAGCTGCCGAGAAATTCACTCACCTTGGCCTCGACCTCGCCCTGTGTGATCCCGTTTTCACCCCAATAGGCCTGGCCGCTCACCACGATGGGTTTCTGCGAGCCAGCCATCAGCTTGCGCCACCGCTCCAGGCACAAATCCGTGTAATCGGCGGCGCTATCTGTGCGATAGCGGCCCCCGCCTGGACGGGGGAACTGCGCAACCATTTTGGCATTGGGAAAGTGGAACCAGTAGATTTGCGGATTGACCATGTCGACATAAGGCAACGTCGCTTTGAGAAGCGCGGGCTCATGCCAGTCGATCAAAGGATAGCTGGTGACCGCGAGGGCTCCATGAAATCCGGCTCGCAGTGCGGTGCAGAACGTGGTGATTTTCGCGACGGTCCATTTGGTGTTGTCCGGTTCGATATCCGCCAGATAGGCGTCCAGCCCGAAGCGCTGAATCTCGCCCAGTGCGACCGCCGCATCCCTCGCCGGATCGTCACCCTGACACCAACCCCAACCCGCGACGGACACGTTCGCCGCCCTCAAAGCCGCCAGAAACTGCGAGATCTGAGCTCTAGTGGCCGGACCGTAAGGCGCGCGGCCGTGAATTCTGAGCCAGGCATGCGTCATCTGAGCCCGCCGCATTGCCGCGATAGCCTTTGGAATCGATCCGTAGTGCTCAATGGTCGCCGGGGTATCTTCGATGTAAGCCCCGTGACGCGAGAATGCGGCCACGGTGGCAACAGATGTCCCGGCCATTGCGGCCCCCTCGAGCAATCCCTTCAGAATGTTGCACCAAGTGTCGGAAAATACAATCCGGCCGGAATACCTCAAAGGCGAAGTTACCCACAAGCATTCGCTTGTAACCGTTCGCTGAACGTCGGCGCGGCCGCAAAATGGCGGGCCATCATTGCCAGTCGCGGATGCTGCCACTCAGCCCGGCATCCGCGCCAGTTCGGCGGAGCGCAGCTGG
This sequence comes from Rhizomicrobium sp., assembly GCA_036564785.1. Lineage (GTDB taxonomy): Bacteria > Pseudomonadota > Alphaproteobacteria > Micropepsales > Micropepsaceae > Rhizomicrobium. Next base: position 13,807 of record DATCOJ010000215.1, read on the forward strand.
GCCATTCGTTCGGAGGCGCGGAGTTTCACGCTTTCGCTCTTGAGCTGGCCGCAGGCCGCCATGATGTCGCGGCCGCGCGGCGTCCTGACCGGCGAGGCGTAGCCCGCGCGGTTGACGATTTCGGCGAATTTCTCGATCTGCTCCCACTCGGAGCATTCGTAAGGCGCGCCCGGCCACGGATTGAACGGAATGAGATTGATCTTGGCGGGGATGCCGCGGATGACGCGCACCAGTTCGCGCGCGTCGGCGAGGCTGTCGTTGACGCCTTTCAGCATCACATATTCGAAGGTGATGCGGCGCGCGTTGGAAACGCCGGGATAGGCGCGGCAGGCGGCGAGCAATTCGGCGAGCGGATACTTCTTGTTCAGCGGCACCAGCACATCGCGGATCTCGTCGCGCGCGGCATGCAGCGAGATGGCGAGGGCCGAGCCGATCTCCTCGCCGGCGCGGGGGATCATCGGCACCACGCCGGCGGTGGAAAGCGTGATGCGGCGCTTGGACAGCGCCAGGCCGTCGCCGTCGGCAACGATCAGAAGCGCCTGCTTGACGTTGTCGAAATTGTACAAGGGCTCGCCCATGCCCATCATCACCACATTGGTGAGGCGCCTGTTTTCGCCCGTCGACGGCCAATCGCCGAGCGCGTCGCGCGCCACCATCACCTGCCCTACGATCTCGGCCGGCGTCAGGTTGCGCACCAACGCTTGCGTGCCCGTGTGGCAGAAGCGGCAGTTGAGCGTGCAGCCGACCTGGGAGGAGACGCAAAGCGTGCCGCGGCCGGGCTCGGGGATGAACACGGTCTCGAATTCCGCGCCGCCCTCGCCGCGCAAGAGCCATTTGCGGGTGCCGTCGTTGGAAATCTGCTCGGTGACGATAGCGGGACGCGCCAGGCTGAAGCGCTCGGCCATGTCGGCGCGGAAATCCTTGGCGAGACTGGTCATGGCGGCGAAATCGCGGGCGCCGTGGACGTAGGTCCAGTTCCACAGCTGGCGCGCGCGCATGGGCACGGCCTTCTCCGCCACGCCGGATTCGGCGAGCGCGGATTTCAGGCCGTCGAAGGAGAGGCCGATGAGGTTGCGCGGCTGTTCCATTTCTTCGAAGTTGCCTGTCCGCCCATCAAAGATCTTCAAGTTTCACGCCGCGGCCCGCGCGCAGGCTGGCTCGAGCGCGTTCGATCCTTCCAAGGAATCGGGGATCGCGCTCAAGCCGGTAGTCAAACCAGTCATCCTCCGACTCAAAGCCGATCAGCAGTCCGGCGGGCTTGCCATGCCGTGTGATGACGATTTCGCCCCGTTCGGCCTCGCGAAGGAAGCGCGAAAGATCGTCCTTCACTTCCGACAGGGGAACCTCCCTCATCCGGGGCTTCCGAATTGTGCCAGCCATGTCTCTGCCTCCGATTTGGCAACGATGGCGAGAACTTCGACCGTCGCGCCGCTCACATCGTAAAATGCCCGAACCTCTCCGATGCGCAGACGATATTGCGGCCGCCGCAGGCCGCGGAGCCGCTTTATACGGCTCTTGCTCACCTTTTCAGGCTCGTGTCTCAGATGCATTTCCAGCGCATCGCGGACAATCGCCCTGAGATTCGCACTGAGCGAACGGAAATCAACGGCCGCTTCAGGTGCGAGAATAATCTCGTGGCGCATTCTGGCCAGATTGTAGCCAGATTTTCGCGATGGTCAACGGTATCAGGTTCACGCGGAGGCGCGGAGCCCTTTGTTCAACAAAAATGCTACATCCCGCAGGCGGCGTGAATCTTGTCGAGCGCCTCGCCGAAGCCGCCCAGCGAATAGGTGTCGTGGGTGACGGTGCCGCGCTTGGAGGTGCCCGTCACCACCGCCAGCGCGCCGTTGCGCATGGCCGCGATCAGCTTGGCTTCGTCGGCGGGGTTGAGCACCCAGGCGCCGCCGGCATTGTCCTCGTTCTTGGTGAAGAAGCTGAATTTGTCGGCGCCCACCTGCACCGTGACCGTGCTGCCGTCCTTGTACTGATAGCCGGGAACGATCTCGGGCTCGGCCTTCGCCTTGCGGCTCGGCCAATCGTTGATGAGGAAATAGACGGGATCGCGCTTGGCCTTGGCCGGCTCCTTGCTCTTGGGCTCGGCGAGCGCGTAGCAGACCTTGCCGTCGCCGGCGCCGCGCGTGTAGGCGGCCCAATCCTTCGAGCCGCCGAGCGCCGTGGCGCTGTCCGCGGCGAAGCCCGGGGCGGCCGCCGCCAGGGCGGTCGCGGCAGCGAGGCAGGCAAGCGTCGAGCGGGATGCTTTCATGGGGTCCTCTGAACGGGCGGAAAAGCCAAATTCTCTTGCCGAATTCAGGCCTTAATAGGGTGGCGCGGGGCCGGAGGATACGCGCGGCGCCTCGCAAAAGTCCATGCGCCAGAGGTTAACAAGGGATAGGCCCGTTCAGTTTCGCTTGCCGCGCAGAATTTCCTCTTCCACGTCGCGCAGCCGGTCCTTGCCGAAATAGAGTTCGTCGCCGACGAAGAAGCTGGGGCTGCCGAACACGCCGCGCTCGACGGCGGCTTGCGTGTTCGCCATCAGCCCCTGTTTCACTTCGTCGGTCTGTGCGGCGGCGATGAGTTTGTCGGCCTCGAGACCGGATTCGATGAGTGCTGAGCGGATCACCTCCGGATCGTCCATCTTCCTGGGCGCTTCCCACATGTGATGGAAGGCGGCGTCGACGTAGCGCGGCAGGACGCGATCGCGCTCCGCCGCTACCGCCATGCGCATCAGCGCCAGCGTGTTGACGGGAAAGTGCGGATTGAAGGTGAACTGGTTGAGACCGTGGCGCGCGATGAAGCGGCGCGTCTCCAGCATCTCGTAATCCATCTTGTTGCGGATGCCGCCGAAGGCGACCATCGGCGGCTTGTTGTTGGTGAGCTTGAAGATGCCGCCCAGCAGCACGGGAACATAGACGAATTTCTCGCCGGTCCGCTTCTCGATGTCGGGGATCACCTTGTGCGCCAGATAGGCGTTGGGGCTGCCGAAATCGAAGAGGAATTCGAGGCGCATCACCAGGTCTCCCGGTAGGGTCGCAGATCGAGCTCGAAGGTCCAGCCGTCGCGCGGCTGCGAATGCAGATACCAATAGGCCTCGGCCACCGATTGCGGCTCCATCAGCGTGTCGGGCGGCAGCATATCGGGATCGCCGCCGCGGGCCTTGATGCGCTCGCGCACGAAGGCGGTGTCGACGCCGGCATCGATGATGAGATGAGCGACGTGGATGTTCTTCGGCCCCAGCTCGCGCGCCATGCTCTGCGCCACCGCGCGCAGGCCGAACTTGGCGCTGGCGAAAGCGGCATAGCCGACGCCGCCGCGCAGGCTCGCCGTCGCGCCGGTGAAGAGGATGGTGCCTTTGCCATGCGGCAGCATCAGCCGCGCCGCCTCGCGCCCCGCCAGGAAGCCGCCGTAGCAGGCCATCTCCCACACCTTGCGGAAGACGCGCTCGGTGGTCTCCAGGATGGGGAAATTCACGTTGGCGCCGGGATTGAAGACGCAGACTTCCAGCGGCGCTTGCGCATCGGCGTCGTTGAGGAAGGCGGTGACGTCCTCTTCCTTGCGGGCATCGAGGCCGCGCGCCACGCAAGCCCCGCCTGCCGCTTCAATCTCGCTCTTGAGCTTGGCGAGCTTGTCGGCGCTGCGGCGGCCGGCGAACACCGTATAGCCTTCGGCGGCGAAGCGCCTGGCGATGGCCGAGCCGATGAAATCGCCGGCGCCGATCACCGCACAACTGGCGTTGCGGGCAACCATGTGTTGCTTCCCGTCTTCTATGAGCTTTTGAAATGCCACGGTATTTCAGGACCGCCGAAGAACGATGACGTATCGATGTCGATATCGGTAATGGATATCTTGTTGTTCTTCCCGACCCTGCCCATGACATGAGCAGGAAAAGAGTCTGCATTCAGCGAAGGCGTTTCAGGCAGCCGCACATAGACAGTCGCCGTAGCTTGAAAGTCGTCCCCCGTCTTGAAAACACCCTCTGGATTGGCCTCGATTTCGACTTCAGCGTTGGGTGAAAGCGCCGCAAGCTCCTTCCATGCTGCTGGCGCCTTTCGAACATCGAAATTCGCGATAGCATCCATGATCGCCGATCGCTGGCCGACATCTTTGACCGGAGCGAGACGAAGCGGAGCTAGAACCTTTTTGATCGCTGCCATGCTCTACCTTACCGCGCCCAGACCGATGCTGGCATTATACTGCCACGCCAGCCGTGCGCCTACGCCGTCAATATCACCCATGATCCGTTGACGATCGACACCAAAATAGAACAATTTTTGCTGAAAGTAAGCCCGCATCAAGCCTGGAATGTCGAAAATGTGCTCCGCTTTCGCCAGGGGCTCCATCCAATCCTCCTTCGGATCGGGATGTACGCTGAAGATGCCACCCTGACTTGCGATCCGCGTCGTCAACGAGCGCGGCATCAAAAAGCTCACTTCATTCAATGCAAATGGGTCCGGCTGGAGCGTCGGATTTATCACGCTTCTGGCGTGGACGCGCCAGGCGACAACGCGAGCCGTCACTTCGCGGGCGTCCGGCATCGCAAAGAACTCCGCACCTCGCGCCCGGCCGGCGGAACTTCGCCTTACCATCACCATCCCCGGCGCACTGGTAACCGCAAAGAATGCGGCCACCAACGGGTTCGAACTCCAGTCCAGCAACCTGGTTGGCAAACCGTGATGTTGAGCGATCGTCAGTTTATCCCACTCGCTCAGGCTTCCGGAATCGCGATACTCGGTTATCCGCCGGTCGAAGATTTCCAGCAACGTTTGCTCTTCGACGAGGCTGTAGGGCTTCTTGCGGCCGACACTCGGTCTCAATGGAAAATCGCTGTCGCCGAGCCCGCGATAAACCCACCGTGATTCGCCATGCCGGTCCACCCAAGCCAAAAACTCCTGCCAACGCGCTTGTTGTTGCGCCTGCTGCGCAATCGCATCGCTTGCAGTTTTGGTTCTCGTTACCACGCGCTTCCCTTGGGCTATTCCCGCAGGCCGTAGCCGATGGAGAACAGACGCCAGACGATCGTGGCCAGGATGGCGGCCAGCCCGATCGTAATGCTGGCGCCCAGCCATTCCGGCGCCTCGCTGACGCCGATCATGGAATGGCGGACGCCGTTGATGAAGTAGAAGAACGGATTGATCCAGGCGATCCAGCGCAGCGATTGCGGCAGCATCTGCACGGTGTTGAACACCCCGCCCACGAAGGAGAGCGGGGTGATGAAGAAAATGATGGGCATCGTCAGTTGCTCGAAATTGTTCGCCCACAGCCCGATGAGAATGCCGAACAGCCCGAAGATGATCGACACCATCAAAATCCAGAACAGGAATTCCGGCAGCCCGCTCATGGAAGTGGCGCCGAAGCCCGCGCCGATGGCGAGAATGCCGACAGCGGTGATCATCGACCGCACGACGGTCATCGCCAGCAGGCCTATGATCATCTCGACATAGGAGAACGGCGCCACCAGCGCCTCCTCGATGTAGCGAAGGAAGCGCTGGAAATAGATCTGCGACGACGATTGCAGGAAGGCGGCATTGAGGATGTTCATCATCAGGATGCCGGGCAGCACGAATTCGATATAGCGATGGCCGCCGATCAGCTTGATACGGCCGCCGACGACGAAGCCGAACACGAAGATGAACAGGGCAGCCGAAATCCACGGCGCCAGGAAGGCCTGCGTCGGCACGCGCATCAACCGAGAGAGCTCGCGGCGGATGATGGTCCACAGTCCGATCCAATTGGTGGACATGGGCGCCAGCGGCGTTGTCCCCCGCGTTTCAGTCACCGCGTTCATGCCGCCGCTCCCGCGATGTGATCCGGTTCGGCGCCGGTCGCTTCCAGATAGACGGCCTCCAGATCGCCGGTGCTGAGGAACTCCGCCTTCGGCCCTTCGCGCACGATCTTGCCGCCGTTGATGATGGCGATGGTCCGGCACAGCCGCTCGACTTCCTCGAGATAGTGCGAGGTGAGCAGGATGGTCTTGCCGTCGCGGTTGAGCTCCTGCAGGTAGCGCCAGAGGTCGCGGCGCAATTCCACGTCCACGCCGGCCGTGGGCTCGTCGAGAATCAGCAGCTGGGGATCGTGCACCAGCGCGCGGGCCAGGATGACGCGGCGCTTGAGGCCGCCCGACAACTCGCGGAACTGCTTCTTCGCGTGCGGACGCAAATCAAACTTGTCGATCAGCATCTCCGTGCGCGCCTTGCGCTCCGCCGCGCGCATGCCGAAATAGCCGCCCATCCAGTCGATGATCTGCGTCACCTTGGCGAACGTGTCGACGTTGAATTCCTGAGGGGACAGGCCGATCAGCCGGCGGGCCTCGCGATAGTCCTTCACTGCGTCGATGCCGAAGACCTCGATCTTGCCGGAGGTCGGCTTGGCGATGCCGGTGATGCAGTGGATGGTGGTCGACTTGCCGGCGCCGTTCGGCCCGAGGAAGCCGAAGAAATCGCCCGGCGCGATCGTCATCGACAGATCGTCAACCGCCACGGTGCCGCGGCGATAGACCTTGGTCAGATGCTGAATGGAAATGGCTGGCGTTGTCATGAGTCTTTGATGGGTGGCGAAGCGGCCGGCACTATAGCTTGCCGAATGAAAACAACACCCGTGAAATCTCCCCCCTCCCCTTGCGGGAGGGGGCGC
>DATCOJ010000216.1:0-9253 GCA_036564785.1 Rhizomicrobium sp.
TCCCTATCTGCCGTGGGTGTTCGAAACTTGAGAGGATTTGCTCCTAGTACGAGAGGACCGGAGCGAACGCACCTCTGGTGGACCGGTTGTCGTGCCAACGGCACAGCCGGGTAGCTAAGTGCGGAATAGATAACCGCTGAACGCATCTAAGCGGGAAACTAACCTCAAAACCAGGTTTCGCTTGAGAGCCGTGGAAGACGACCACGTCGATAGGCCAGGTGTGTAAGCGCAGCAATGCGTTGAGCTTACTGGTCCTAATCGCTCGATTGTAACTCTTGATCGCAAAGCATCCTTCGTTCCATGCCTGGTGAAAAGGCCAGGTCACGCGCCCGCGCGCGTCATCAAGTCTTGGTTGTCGTATACGCGAAGCGTCCTTCGTCGGACTGGTGGTCCTAGCGGAGGAATTCCACCCGATCCCATTCCGAACTCGGCCGTTAAAGCCTCCAGCGCCCATGGTACTGCGGCTCAAGCCGCGGGAGAGTCGGTCGCTGCCAGTCCTACCAAGGACGCTTCGTCTATGTTCGCGAACATGCTCGCGCATGCTTCGTCTGCGAACACGCTCGCGCGTGCTTCGCGACAACCCCGCCATCATACAGAATGCGAAAGCCCCGCGAGAGAAATCCCGCGGGGCTTTTGCTTGGCCGCCCGATCGACCGTGCTACCTGGGATCACGTTTGTGGTCTTTGGCGTCATGTCGGTTTCCCCAATGCACGTTACACTCGGCGCGCACCAGGGAGGGCATGATGACCACAGACACGAACAACGGCGCCGCCGCAGGGCCGCCGATCCCGGTCCAGGCCTATGCGCGCGCCGCCGGACTTCTCTTCCTCATCACCTTTGTCGCCGGCGGCTTCGGCGAAGGCTACGCGCCCGCCATCTTGATCGCGGGACACGACGCCGCCGCGACGGTCGCGAACCTCAAGGCGCATGATCTGATGTACCGCCTCAGCTTCGCCGCCTATCTGGTCGAAGCGCTGTGCGACGTCGCGATCGCGGTGATCTTCTATCTGCTGTTGCGGCCGGTCAGCCGCGGGCTCGCGGCGCTTTCCGTGTTCTTCGGGCTGTTGAGCACCGCGCTCTACGCCGCCTGCGAAATCTTCTATTTCGCCCTGCCGCAGCTCCTGCTGCGAGGCTCGGACTACCTGAAGGCGTTCTCGCCCCAGCAGATCGACGCGCTCACGCTGCTGTCGCTCAAGCTGTTCAACTACGGTGCCGGCCTGTTTCTGGTGTTCTACGGCACGGGATGGATCATCCGCGGCTGGCTGATGATCCGCTCCGGCTATCTGCCGAAACTCCTCGGGTTTCTGATGATCGTCGGTGGCCTCGGCTTCGTGGCCGCCACCCTGACCCAGGTGCTGGCGCCTCAATACCCAAGCCAACTGATGCCGCTGGTGCTGATGCCGGGCGGCGTGCTGCTTGCCTTGTGGCTTGTCATCCGCGGCGTGAACGTCGCCGAGTGGGAGGCGAAAGCCGCGGCCGCCGCCAGCAAGTCCATTTGATCAACCCGCGAAGTCTCCGCGAGAGAATTCCCGCGGTGCTTTTGCTTGTGGTCTGCTCTAGTCCACATTACTCTAGGCGTCATATCCGAATTGTCACGGACATCCAATCGTTCTTGTGTGGCCGGTCGCTCGCCATGACTACTGAACGCGAGAGAAACAAAATCGCAGCCCCGCCGCTGGCAGCTACGCCAGCCGCGACTGTCTCTCGAGTCGACGCAATTCTCACGCGACTGAAAAATGTTCCAGTAATTGCTTATGGCGTTGTCGTGGCTATTGGGATTGTCGGGATCGGAAAGGTCGTCACGACAGTCACTGACGTCTACAAGGCCACTCACCCAGCAGCCGATCGATTGAAGGATACCACGCCTCCGCCCGCAATTCCCCAACTGAGCGCTGAGGAATTGGCGGACAGAGCCGATCTTGCGCGCAATCCAAACTACAGAGTCGACCTTATCAAACTCGCGAACCAGGGCTGCTACTTCTTTTACGGTGACGGTCTGGAGATTTCGCACGGGCCCGCCTCAGTTGGAGAGGCGCAAAGCGCCTATATCGCTTCCTTGACGGAGGGGGACGCCAAGCTGGTGGTTAAGGGTTATTGGGAAGGTGGAAAGACGCGCGAATTTGCGATTGCCGCGGCGGCCCGCCGCGCAGCTGCCGTCAAGGAGTATCTGGTCAAGCAGTTTCATATCAGGAGCGATTCCATAGACACGATTTCATATGGTGAGGAACAACCCGGTGCTCCAGTCGTAGAAGAATACGTATGCGGCGCGGTTGTGGAGAACGCCGAGAATACCGGCCCGTAGTTGGCGCGACAGTCATGCTGCCCCTAAACAGGCGGAAGAATGTGCTGGAGGCCTGCAACACCGGCCTTTTTCGAGAAACAGCTTCCAACTATTCTTCCATCCGCGCGAATCGGGGTGACCCTCGCGCGATCGAATGGAGCACGCCATGGCCAATCGCGAACAGAGACCCAACAAGGAAAAGAAGAAGCCCAAGAAGGACAAGGACCAGAACAACCTGCAGGCGAAGTCGGCGCCCCAGCCGGCCTATGTCCCGCCGGAGCTGGTTCGCAAGCCCCACAAGGGCAAGGATCAGTTCTAGGCCGGCCTAACCCGCAGGAGAGGCCGCACCAGGCCGGACCCAACCTGGTCCGCTCCTTTCCGATCATTGCAGGACCGTAATCGGGACACACATCCGTGAGCGGCTTTGCGGGCGCGTACGCCGCGGGCTATTCTGCCGCTCCAATCTGAAGGGTCCACACTCCATGCGCGCGATGGTCTATGGGGCGGCGCTTTGCGCGTTCGCCGGTGTCACGCTTGCGGCTGCCGGTCCGGCCAAGCCAAACGCCGGCGATCCGCTGGCGCCGGTCGGCATCACGGCGAAGCAGCCGGTGGCGCCGGTCAAGCCCGTCACCGAAACCATGTTCGGCACCAAGGTGACCGACAACTATCGCTACATGGAGGCGATGGATCCGGCGATGGTGGCCTGGATGAAGCAGCAGGGTGCCTACACCCGTGCGGTGTTCGACTCCATCAAGCCGCGCGCGGCGCTGGGCAAGCGTGTGGCCGATTTCGGCGCCGCCTTCGGCTTCGTGCAGCAGTATCAGTCTTATGGCGGCCGCGCCTTCTACGAATACCGCGCGCCCGGCTCGGACAATTTCGACCTCATGGTTGCGGACGCCAAGGGGACGCGCAAGCTGGTCGACGTGGCGGCGTTGCGTGCGGCGCATGGCGGCGAGCCCTACGCGATCAATTTCTTCCAGGCTTCCTTCGACGGCGCCAAGGTCGCGGTCGGAATTTCCGCCGGCGGCTCGGAGGATGCGTCCACCTACGTCTACGATCCCGCCACCGGCAAGCAGATCGCCGGTCCCGTCGACCGCACGCAGTTCGGCGTGCTGGCCTGGAGCCAGGACGGCAACACGCTCTATCTCAACCGCCTCTACAAGATGAAGCCGGGCGATCCCACCACGCTCAAGTATCAGAATTCCACCGTGGAAGCCTGGGATCTGAAATCCGGCTTCACGCCGATCCTGGGAACCTCGGTCGGCCACGGGCCGCATTTCGAGCCGGTGCAATTCCCGGCCATCGGCATCCCGCCGGATTCGCAGACCGCCTTCGCCGTCAACATCAACGGCGTGCAGAACGAGTGGGAAGTCTCCCGCGCGCCGCAGGCCAAGGTCGCCGATCCCAAGACGCCGTGGCAGAAGTTCATCGAGCGCAGCGACGGCGTCACCAATCTCGATTCGCGCCGCGGCGAGCTGTTCCTGCTCTCGCACAAGAATGCGCCGACCTTCCAGCTGCTCTCGCTCCAGGAAGGCCAGAGTTTATCGCAGGCCAAAGTGCTGCTCCCGGCGCGGCCCGACCGCGTGGTGGAATCCATGCGCGCGGCCTCCGATGCGCTCTACGTGAAAGTGCGCCAGGGCATCTATTCGCATCTGCTGCGGATTCCGGCCGGCAAGACGCAGGCCGAGGACATCGCGCTGCCGTTCAAGGGCGAGATCGGCGAGATGTTCGCCGACTCGCGCGAGCCCGGCGTCACCCTGACGCTTGAGAGCTGGCAGGTGCCGCCGACGCAATTCCGCTTCGACCCCAAGACGGCCAAATTCACCGAGTTCAAGCTCGGCGTCACGCCGGCTTACGACTCGAGCGCCATCGTCGTGCAGGATCTCGAGGCCAAGGCGCATGACGGCGTCATGGTGCCGCTCACCGTGCTCGAGCAGAAGAACGCGCACGGCCCGCAGATCGTGCTGATGCGCGCCTATGGCTCCTATGGTATTTCCGACCTGCCGGTGTTCAGCCCGCGCGTCATCGTCTTCGTGCGCGAAGGTGCTGCCTATGCCGATTGCCACGTGCGCGGCGGCGGCGAATTGGGCGAGGCCTGGCGGCTGGGCGGCAAGGATGCCAACAAGCACAACACCTGGCAGGACCTGATCGCCTGCGGCGAGGCTATGGTCGCCCGCGGCATCACCACGAAGGACAAGCTCTTCATCTTCGGCGGCTCGGCCGGCGGCATCACCATGGGCCGCTCGCTCACCGAGCGCCCGGATCTGTGGGCCGGCGTGATCGACGCCGTTCCCGCCGCCAACACCTTGCGCGCCGAGTTCTCCACCAACGGCCCCGATAACATCCCGGAGTTCGGCAGCGTCAAGACCGAGCAGGGCTTCAAGAATCTGTACGACATGGATTCGCTCCAGCACGTGAAGGACGGCACGCACTATCCCGCGGTGCTGATCACCACGGGGCTCAACGACCCGCGCGTCTCGCCCTGGGAGCCGGCCAAGTTTGCGGCCCGCATGCAGGCCTCCGGAACGCCGAATCCCGTGCTGTTGCGGGTGGACGAGAAGGCCGGCCATGGCATCGGCTCGACCAAGACGCAGAGCGACGAACTCTACAGCGACGTCTATGCCTTCGTGTTCTGGCGCGGTGGTAGGCCCGAGTGGCGGCCGGACGCGGGCAAGCAGTGAGGGAAAGCGCGCTCACGCAAATACGACGAAGACTAGGACTTTCGGCCAAGCCTCGATCACGCGATCAATGGGTCCCCGCATGCGCGGGGACAACGCTGCGACTAACAAAATGGCCGCCCAAAGGACGGCCATTTTGAAGTCTCGCGTTGGTTGCGGGGACAGGATTTGAACCTGTGACCTTCAGGTTATGAGCCTGACGAGCTACCGGGCTGCTCCACCCCGCGTCATGTTTCGCAAAGCGCAAATGCGCCCTCGAAGGGTGGGCGGATATAGGCCATCGCGGCGGGCCTGTCCACCCCCGCGCGCGGCTGGCCAGGGTCCTTGAAAGCCGAACTGTTTCAGGAGCTTGGCCCGATAGCTTTGCCTGCTCAAGCCGCGCCGCGCTGCGCCATAGCAGGTGCCGCCAGCACCCGCTCTTTCGGCAGGTACACCGTCACCCGCGTGCCGGAGCCGAGTTCGCTGTCCAGCTCGACCGAGCCGTCATGGGCTTCGGCGAAGCCCTTGACGATGGCGAGCCCCAGCCCCGTGCCGCGATCCGCCGTGGTCACATCGTGCCGCCCGCGGCCGAAGCGTTCGAACACGTGGGCGCGATTCTCCTCGGCGATGCCGATGCCGGTGTCTTCCACGCCGAAAGCCAGGCGCCCGTCCGCCTCCATCCGCGCGAAGGCGGTGACGCAGCCGCCTGGCGGCGTGAACTTGAGCGCGTTCGACAGCAGATTCGCCAGAATCTGGCGCAGGCCCCGCTCGTCCGCCACCACGCCGGGCAAATGGTTCTCGATGCGGCAGGTCAGCGACAGACTTCCCTCCGCCGCCTTCAATTCGCTCAACTCCGCCGCTTCGCAAACCAGCCGCTGCAGATCCACCTCGGTCTCGCGCAGCGAATAGCGGCCGCCTTCGATCTTGGCGAGGTCGAGCATGTCGTTGATCAGCGCCAGCAAGTGCCGGCCCGACTCGTGAATGATGTCGCCATACTCGGCATATTTCTCCACCGCATCGCCGAACGAGCGCTGCTTGATCATCTCCGAGAAGCCGAGGATGGCGTTCATCGGCGTGCGCAGCTCGTGATTCATGTTGGAGAGGAATTGCGACTTGGCCTGATTGGCGGCCAGCGCCCGGCCGCGCTCGCGATCGGAATCCTGCTTGGCCGCGCGCAGATTCTCCACCAGCGCGCTCTTCTCATGCTCCAGCCTCAGCATCTTGGTCATGCTCTGGTTGAGCGCCACGAACTGCCCGGCCAGCAGCACCGCATAGATGGTGGCGAGTCCCGCCAGCGTGTGGTCGAGCGCGCGGCCCGAGCTCGCAGTGGGCCCGATGATGAACAGCGTGTGCATCACGAAAGCGGTGAATGCGATGCCGGGATGCATGGCCGTCACCGCGATGGTGCCGGCGAGCGAGCAGGCCAGGATCAGCACGAGCATCATGTGATCCGCCGGCGAATGGGGCGCCCACAGCACCACGCTCATCGAGCACCAGGCGAGAAAGAACACGGCATTGATCGCCGTGAACCAGCAGGCGCGCAGGCGGACGCAGCGCGCGCCGTGATTCAGCACGCGATCGAGCCGGTTGCCGATCAGCTCCGCGGCGACGCTCACGAAGGAGACCGCCGCCCACCAGAGCGTGCGCGGCCCGCTCGCCACCCAGGGCGACACCGCTTCCGACACGAAGAACGCCGCCACCGGCATGATCAGCGCGGTGTGGCGCGTGCCGCTGCGGTAGAGCTCGAGCTGGGCGTCGGTCAGCCAGGCCTCGTCCGGCTTGGGCAACAGCGAGCGCACCACCGTGCGCCAGCCCGCATGGATCAGCCCCGCCAATTGCCCGAAGGACGGCGTGCGGCTCGGGGCGGCATCGGTCTGGGACAACGGACAATTCCGGCGCAAGGCGGCCGCAAAGTATGTCAAGCCGCGGTTAAGGCTTGATTTCGCGGGCAGCGCAGGAAGGTGCTAAGCCTTGCCATGCACGCCATTCGGAGAGACTCCATGTCCGCCTTGCTGTTCGAGAAACAGGGTGCCGTCGCCACGCTGACCATCAACCGGCCGGAAGCGCGCAATCCGCTGGGCGAGGACGGCGACGGCGACTTGTTCGCCGAAGCCTGCGCCCGCATCAATGCCGACCGTGACGTGCGTTGTGCCATTTTGACCGGCGCCGGCAAGGCCTTCTCGGCCGGCGGCAATCTCAAGGCGATGCGTGAGCGCTCCGGCACCTTCGGCGGCTCCGGCGTGCACATCCGCGAGCGCTACCGGGGCGGCATCCACCGCATGGTGCGGGCGCTGTGGGGGATCGAGGTGCCGCTGATCGCGGCGGTGAACGGCCCCGCCATCGGGCTCGGCAACGACGTCGCCTGTCTCGCCGACATCCGCATCTCAGCCGAAAGCGCGGTGTTCGGCGCCACTTTCTTGAAGATCGGGCTGGTGCCGGGCGATGGCGGCGCCTGGATCCTGCCCCGCACCATAGGCCAGTCGCGCGCGGCCGAGCTGTTCTTCACCGCCGACACGATCGATGCGGCGACCGCGCTTGCCTGGGGCCTGGTGTCGAAAGTGGTTCCGGCGGAACAGCTGATGGACGAGGCGCGTGCGCTGGCCGCGCGCATCTGCCGCCAGCCGCCGGACGTGCTGCGCATGACCAAGCGGCTGCTGCGCGAGGGCCAGACCGCGAGCTTCGACACGGTGATGGAAATGTCCGCGGCGATGCAGTCGCTCGCGCACTTGACCGCCGACCACCGCGAAGCCGTCGCCGCCTTCTTCGACAAGCGCCAAGGGGAGTACAAGGGGGAGTAGGGGCGGCTGGAGACTCCCAAAACCGATCCGTCATCACCCGGTCGCGAGCTTTTTCGCGAGCGATCCGGGTGACCCATTTTGGAGCCGCTGTCCGAATCGAAGTCGCAGACGGGACGCAGATCGAATTCCCCTCCCCCAACGAGGGGCCGCCTACGCCAAAGCTTCGGCGTGCCAGGTGAATCTCACTTGCCGCGGCGTAGCCGAAGGCGAAGCCGGGAGGGGTAAGGGGTGGGGGGCTAAAAGAAGTGTGCGACTAGGTGCCGTTCAAGGCACCACCCAATGTGCCGTCGGCACAGTGCATTTCTCTTATCCGAAAGAACAATGGGCGATATGCTGACGTCATGAGTGGGACGTCCGGCATTAGCATTCTCAAGCCGCTTTGGTCACGACTGCCTGATGGGCGCTGGTCGATCTGCGGTGTCAAGGGAATTCAACTCAAACCGAAGAAGGGCTTTTCCCCAGATTTCTTTGCTTTTGAGAGCGATCTGGAGTTGATGACTCCAACACCACCAAAGAATCTCGGCGACTTTTTTGCGTCGTTTGGATCAACCGACCATCTTCTGAAGCAAAGCATCCTGCCCGTGGTTGCTTGGCCGTTAGGAGCGGACAGTGTGCGGTGCATCGGTACTTCCTTCGTTGTGAGTGCGAGCGGCTACGTCGTAACGGCCTCGCACGTACTTCTCGATCCGCAAGAGAGCGGATACGCGAAGCCCAAAGTTCGCGAAGGTAATGCGGATATCCAACCTGATCTCCTGATGGGGGTCGCTATTCCGGTCAACCCCGCTACCGGCACGCGCGGGTTTCACATCGTTCCGTTCGAAGAAGGCTGGTATTGGGGTCAGTGGGAGGAGAGCCCGCTGTTGCACGAGCCGCATAGGTTAAACCGATTGACAGACGTTGCAATTTGCAAGCTGCCCGTCCGAACCGATGGATCCGCTTACCAAGCACTAGGTTTATCCCTGTTTCCATTCGAGATGGGTGAAGGCGCGTTTGCGGTCGGATATGCCGAAATGAAGGACATTGCTGTCGAGACTACGAACGGCGTTCTAAGATTCGGCGAATTCGACCCCGAGCTCTTTGTTTCATTCGGCGAGGTTACGGAACTCCATCCTGACAATCACATAAAGAGAGATTCATCCACGCCAGGTCCTAGCTTTGACTTTCGGGCACGCATTCCAGGAAAAATGAGTGGAGCACCGATCTTTGGCGCGCAAGGCGCAATCATACGCGGTGTAGTTAGCCGTAGCTTTCAGGACGAGAGACACGCATCAGGATGCATGATAGGGCCTGTCATGACGCTCCCTTTCGGGACAGACAAATCGCTCAAGAAACTGATGGATAGCGGTACCGAGGGAATTGCTGTGGTGAGGGGCAGGGGATTGTGACCGAGGGGGGTATTCGGTGATCAGAATCGGAAGTCGGAATCGCGTTGTGGCGGCATGCTCTTCTGATTTCCGGCTTCTGAGTTCTGACTACTGGCACCCCCTCACCCTAACCCTCTCCCCCACTTCGTGGGG
>DATCOJ010000217.1:0-3757 GCA_036564785.1 Rhizomicrobium sp.
CGGCGGACCTCGTCGCGATGTCGCAGGCCACGCAACCCGCAGATGTCCTGTGGCTGCACCTGTTCTACCACGATCTCCACACCGCGCTGATTCAGAAGAAGGGCGCGACGGCGGCCGACTTCAATCGAGCCGTCCACGAGCGGCTGAAGCCCGGTGGGTGCTACGTCATCGTCGACCACGCCGCCGCCGTCGGGGCGGGCACGAGCGACGCCCAGTTCCTGCATCGGATTGAGCCTGCATCCGTTCGCGAGGAGGTGGAGGCGGCCGGCTTCGTACTGGACGCGGAAAGCACCATACTCGCGAACAAGAACGATCCGCATTCGGTCAAGGTGTTCGATCCCTCGATCAAGGGCGAGACCGATCGCTTCGCCTATCGGTTTGTGAGGCGCTGACGCCGAGAGTTGGCCGAGGTCGATCCACATGGCAGATTGTGCGGGGGCTGGCGAGCAAGCCGTAGAAGACTGGCACCGACACGCAAGAGGACTTCCGAATGCCGAAGGCGCTGAGGGTCTTGGTTACGGGTGCGGCGGGCGCCATCGGAATGGCAACGGCGCGGTTACTTGCCGCCCGGGGGCATTCCGTCGTCGCCACCGACCTATCCGCGTTGCGTGGATTGGAAGGCATCCAGGCACATGTGCTCGATGTCACCAGCGATGACTCCGTGGCGCGGTGCCTTGAAGAGGTTGGTTCGCTCGATGCCATCGTCAACAGCGCAGGGATATCTGGCGGAGGGCCGGTGGAAGGCTATCCACTCGATCGCTTCCGGCAGATGTTCGAGACAAACACGCTCGGCCCGTTGCGCGTCATCCAGGCGGTCTTGCCCGCCTGGCGAAAGCGGGGTTCCGGCGTCATCGTGAATGTGTCGAGTGTGAGCGGCCGAGTCTCCTCGCCGCTTGAAGCAGCGTACAGCGCCTCCAAGTTCGCGCTCGAAGCCTTGACGGAGTCCCTGCATTTGGAAGTCCGCCACTTTGGAATACGCAGCGTGATAATCGAGCCCGGAACCATCGCTCCTGGCATGAAAGCGAGCGAACATCATCAGGGACCGGCCGACTACGCCGGACTTTGGGAGCAATGGGCCGGAGCCCATACCAAAATGACGGGGCCGTCTGCTCCCGGACCCGAGATTGTCGCCGTGGCCATCGCGAGCGCAATCGAAGACGCCGCAACACCGCTCCGTGTACCGGTCGGCCAAGACGCTGAGATGATTTTGGGCCTGCGAAGAAGCCTCGACGATCAGGCATTCGAAGATGCCATGAGAAAGGCCGTTGGGCTTACGTGGTGATTGGATAGTCTGCACCAAGGACGCAGCGAGGCGATCATGGCAAATTCGGACAGTCAGTTCGCGGGCTCGATTCCCGAAATCTACGACCGCTATTTGGGGCCGGTGATCTTTCAGCCCTATGCCGACGACCTGGCGCGGCGGGTGGCGGCGATGGAGCCGCGCGCCGTGCTGGAGACCGCCGCCGGCACCGGGATCGTGACCCGCGCATTAATAGAGGCGTTGCCGGACGCCGTCGTCCTCATCGCGACCGATCTCAATCAACCGATGCTTGACCACGCCGCGCGGCAAGCGCCGTCCACCCGCGTGAGCTGGCGGCAGGCGGACGCGCTAAGCCTCCCATTCGATGATGGCTCGTTCGACGCGGTGGTTTGCCAGTTCGGGGCGATGTTCTTTCCGGACAAGATCGCGGCCTATCGCGAGGCCCGCCGCGTGCTCAAACAGGGCGGCTCCTTTGTCTTCAATGTGTGGGGGCCGATCGCGCGCAACGAATTCGCCGACGTCATCACCCAGGCAGTAGCGGCGCTGTTTCCCGACGATCCGCCGAGCTTCCTGCCGCGCATCCCGTACGGCTATCACGATGTCGATGTGATCCGGCGCGAGCTCGAAAGCGCCGGCTTCTCAAGCGTGAAAATCGAGACGCTGGATGTTCCGGGCGCGGCGCAGTCCGCGCGACACCCGGCGATCGGCTTCTGCCAGGGCACGCCGCTGCGCAACGAGATCGAAACCCGCGATCCTGCGCGCCTCGGCGAAGCCACCGAAGCGGCTGCCGCGGCGCTCGCGGCGCGCTTCGGCAGCGGCGCGATCCGCGGCAACCTCCAGGCGCACGTCATCGAAGCGCGGAAGTAACGCCACAAGAATCAATCACGACACGTAATACGCCGCCGGCAGCGTTGGCGCGGTCGAGGGGATCGTCACCACGTCCGTGTTGAGCCAGCCTTGCGGGCTGCCGTTGGGATAGCTGCCCGTCGCGTAGGCGCCGGCATAGGGCATCATGCGCGTGGTCTGATAGACCTGCGGCGTCCAATGCGGGCCGTCGGGCGTCAGTTTCCCAGGCGCCAGGAACACGGTGGTGGCCCGCTTCTCGCTGTAAGGCGAGGCGCCGTAGGTGGAGATGTTCCACAGCGTCTGTTTGTAATTGTCGTAGTCGGTGGAATGGCGGTCGCCGCCCGTCGCGCCGGAAGCGGGCCAGCCTTCCAGCTGCATGAAGGTGTTATACTGGCCGGTGGGCGGATTGCGGCTGCCGTTGACGGTGCTGCCGAACAGCAGCGACAGGATGAGGCCGCAGTTCTGCGGCGCCCATTCGTCCGTGATGTTGAGATAGTAGAGGCCGGTGTTGTTGTATGTGAGCGAGCCCTTGTAGTGCGAGTTGGCGAAATCCTCGCGCTGGGCGATGCCCCATTGCGAGAAGTAGGTGTAGAGCGGACGGCTGTCGTATTGATCGATGCCCTGGCTGGTGAAATCGGCATCGGCCGAGATGGCGACGAAATGCGCGCCGCCCGCCAGCAGCATGAGGAACTGCTTCAGATTGGCCTCGTCCCACGCCGTGCTGATGCCGCTATAGCTGGCCAGCGGGAAGGCCTGGTAGCCCGTCAGTTCGTACACGGAGGGATCGCCGCCCTGATAGGAGATCTGCGGCACCCACATCTGCATGATGGGATGGCCGTTGCCGGGCGCGATGTAGTTGGCCAGGCATTGCAGGATCAGCCAATCGGGATTGTTGGACGTGCTGGGGCCCGAGGGGGCGATCCATAGCGCGTAGAGCGTGTCCACCAGCGTGCTCAGCTGGCCGCTGAAATCGGCCGGCGTGAACGGCGTGGCGGTCTGGCTGAAGGCGTTGGTGACGAGCGAGCTCGCCCGCATGTTCGGCCCGAACATGGAATTGGCGAAATCCTGGCAGTTGTTCGCCTGGCCATAGGGATCGGAGGCGAGCGGCACCGCATAGCCGGGCGTCGAAGTGTCGGACGGCACGGACACCCCCTGATAGAGGTTCATGGTGGCCGTCACCGGATTGCCGGAATATGTCGGTTGGCCGAGGCCGGCGATGCAGCTGGGCGCCGGCGTGTAGCCCGAGGGCAGAGCGTTCAGCTGCACGTAGGTCGCGCCCCCGGTCTGGGGATGGGTGTAGTAGATGTTGTAGGAGATGTTTGAGTTGTTGCTCAGCACGAAGGTGCCTTCGTTGCCGCCATAGAACGTGGAATTGTTGTAGGCGGTGGTGGTCAGGGTGCCGCCGTTGCCGACGGTCTGCATGTTGGAGGTGCATTTCGGTCCCTCCGTCGACTGTACGTCCTGGAAGGTCAGCGTGACGCCCGACCAGTTGGTGACCTCAACGTTCATCGTGCGAGACATGGATTTCCCCCTTCGTTTTGGCGATGGCTCTATTGGACGATATTTCGCGGCACTTAGCGAGTCTTGGGGAACGTTATGCGGTTTTACTCCCTCTCCCCCGCGAAGCAGGGGGAGAGGGATGGGGTGAGG
>DATCOJ010000218.1:0-21458 GCA_036564785.1 Rhizomicrobium sp.
AGTATTTGTCCTGCGGCTTGCGCACGAAATGCAGCAGTCCGTCGGCGCCGCGCACCGCGACCGTCATGCCGTCGCGGGCGACCAGGAGGTCGGCGGGCCGCGCGACGATCACCAGCGCCGCGGCCGCGACGGCCGGCGCAAATCCGAACCAGCGCCAGCGTCCCTTCCACAACGTCAGCCATAGCCCTCCGAACGTCAGCAGCAGCAGCGCCGCCATGGGCCAGGCGGAAACCAGAGACACCGATCCGGGCAGGCCCGAGATGAAGCGGCCGACTGCGAGCATCGCTTCGATGCCCCAGCCCATCACCTTGAGCGGGTAGTAATCGAGCCCGAACGGCATGAGGAAGATGGAAAGCGCCGCCGCCGGCATGGTGACGAAGCCCATGATCGGCATGGCGCCGAGATTGCCGAACACGGCGTAATGCGTGGCGCGGTCGAAATGGAAGGCGGCATAGGGTGCGGTGCCGACACTGCCGACGAAACTCGTGGTGGCGATGCCGCGCAGATAGCGCCGAACCGTGGGCAGCGGCAAGGTCGAGGGCTCGAGACGCCGGTGCGCTGCCTCCCACTCCGCCACGGCGATCAGGCCGGCGACGGCGGCAAACGACATCTGGAACCCGGGCTCGATCAGCGTCTCCGGCTCGAGCAGCAGGATGATGGTGGCCGCGAGCGCCAGCGAGCGCATCGACAGCGCCGGCCGGTCGAACAGGATCGCGATCAGCATCACCGCCAGCATGATGAAGGCGCGGGTGGCAGGCGTGGCGGCACCGCTGATGACGAGATAGAAGGCGGCGCAGACGAGCGCCGCCAGTGCCGCCCATTTCTTGATCGGCTGCGTCAGCGCAATGAAGGGGAACAGCGCCAAGAACGCACGCACGGCCCAAAACAGCCCCAGTCCCACCAGCGCCATGTGCAGGCCCGCGATGGCGAGCACGTGCGCCAGACCGGCGTCGCGCAGCGCGGACTCGTCCTCATCGGAAATACCACCGCGGTCTCCGGTGATCAGCGCTGCGCCAATGCCGCCGATACTTCCCGGCAACACGGAATGGATGCGGGCCGAAACGCGCCAGCGCATCAGCTCGACGGCAGTGGTCACCCGCTCCCAGAAACGCGATGGCCTCGCCGCAGGTATGATTGTCGGCTTGCCATAGGCGAAACCGACCGCGCCGATGCGCAGGAAGTAGGCCGCGCGGCCGAAATCGTAGTCGCCGGGCGCCGCCGGCTCCGGTGGCGGGAGCAACACCGCGCGCAGCCGGATCCAGTCCCCCGGTTTCAGGTTCTCGGCGCCGCTGCGAATGGAGATGCGGGCCCGCGCCGGCATGCGATCGGGCTTCAGGTGGCCGAGAGCGGTCAAGCTCAGCACCACCCGCACGCCTTTGCCGTGCAGCTGCGGCCACTCGACCCGCCCTTCGACAATCGACGGACTCATGCGGTGCGTCAGAACCGGTGCGGCGACGGAGTCGGCGCGGTGCTTGGCGACAACGAAGCCGAGCAAAAGCGCCGCCGTGCCGCCAAGGATCGCGCGCGCCCATGGCGCTTCGCTGCGGATGGCGGCAATCGCCAGCAGCAGGCCGCAGAGTCCCAGAACGATGCCGAGCGTCGATGACGGCTCGAAGGGCAGCGCAAAGTAGAGGCCGACGCCGGTGCCCAGCGCCACGGGAAGCCATAGTGCCCAACGCTGGCGCTCGGCCAGGGCCGCGCCGGCGATGGCAGGCCAAAGTCCGCGCAACGAAAAGTCCATCCACGCGCGCGCGGGGAACCGCGGCACGAGCCCTCGGATGGACGGAAGCGGACCTACCCCCACGGAACCCGGTTTGCTAGAAGCCTCAAGAGCACTAGCGGCCGATAGACACGCCGGCCGGTCCCCGAAGCAGGCATCATGACCGAAATAAAGAAGCCCGTCTTGCGCTTTGCGCCCTCCCCCACCGGATATTTGCATATCGGCGGGGCGCGGACGGCGCTGTTCAACTGGCTCTATGCCCGCCACAGTGGCGGCACGTTTCTGCTCAGGATCGAGGACACCGATCGCCAACGCTCCACGCCGGAGGCCATCGCCGCCATCCTGGAAGGCATGCGCTGGCTCGGCCTCGATTGGGACGGCCAGACGATCTACCAGTTCGCCCGCGCCGAACGGCATCGCCAGGTCGCCGAGCAATTGCTGGCGGAAGGCAAGGCCTATCGCTGCTACGCGACGCAGGCCGAGCTGGAAGAGATGCGGGCAAAGCAGCGCGCCGAGGGCAAGCCTCTGCGCTATGACGGCCGTTGGCGCGATCGCGATCCCTCCGAGGCGCCGGCGGACGCACCGTTCGTGGTCCGACTGAAAGCGGCCCAGACCGGAGAGACCGTCGTACACGACGTGGTGCAGGGCGAGGTGACCTTCGCCAACGAGAATCTCGACGACATGGTGCTGCTGCGCTCCGACGGCACGCCTACCTACATGCTGGCCGTGGTGGTCGACGATTTCGACATGGGTGTCACGCATATCATCCGCGGCGACGACCACCTGAACAATGCCGCGCGCCAGCTGCAGATCATCCAGGCGATGGGCTGGCCGGTGCCTGTCTACGGCCATTTGCCGCTGATCCACGGGCCCGACGGCGCCAAGCTCTCCAAGCGGCATGGGGCGCTGGCGGTCGATGTTTATCGCGACATGGGCTACCTGCCGGAAGCGATGCGGAACTATCTGCTGCGCCTCGGCTGGAGCCACGGCAACGAGGAGATCATTTCCACCGAGCAGGCGATCGCCTGGTTCGATCTGGAGAACATCGGCCGCAGCCCGGCGCGCTTCGATTTCAAGAAGCTCGACAATCTCAACGCGCATTATATCCGCGCGACCGATGACAAGGTCTTGGCCGATGAGGTCGTGGCGCTGCTGTCACGGCGGCAACCGCCACAAGTCCTGAGCGAGACCGCGAAAGCGAGGCTGATTGCCGCCATGCCTGGATTGAAGGAACGCGCCAAGACGCTGGTCGAACTCGCCGATGCCGGAGATTTTCTGTACACGGACGGCCCTCGCGCACTCGATGCCCAGGCGGAGAAACTGCTGACGCCGGAGGCCCGCGCGATCCTCGCCCGCGTCGCGCCGGTGCTGGAGGCCGGCGACTGGTCCGCTGCGGCGCTGGAGGAGCGGGTGCGGACATTTGCCGAAAAAGAGGGACTGAAGCTCGGCCAGGTGGCGCAGCCGATTCGGGCCGCCGTCACCGGCAAGACCAGTTCGCCGCCGATTTTCGACATGCTGGCCATTCTGGGCCAAACGGAATGTCTAAGCCGAATAAGGGCTTACGCTGTGACCCCCTCGGCGCCGGCATAGACATTGCGCGCTTTTGAGATGACGGCGTTAACCGGATCGGCCTATAATTGCTGCAGTGCAATAGGGCTGTGACCGCGGCCCCAGAAGGACGCCCCGCGATGCGAGAGAGCAAGGCCACCCAGGACGGCTCCGCCACCCTGATGTACCGCAACAAGAGCTTCGAGCTGCCGGTCTATGCCGGGACCGAAGGGCCGAACGTGGTGGACATCCGCAAGCTGTACGGCGACGCGGACATCTTCACCTACGACCCCGGTTTCACCTCGACGGCCGCCTGCGAAAGCGACATCACCTTCATCGACGGCGACCGAGGCATCCTGCTCTATCGCGGCTATTCGATCGACGAGCTGGCCGAGCGCTCCAACTTCCTCGAGGTCTGCTTCCTGCTGCTCTACGGGGAACTGCCCAACAAGAGCCAGATGGCGGAATTCCACCGCGCCATCACCCATCACACCATGGTGCACGAGCAGCTGGCCTCGTTCTTCCACGGCTTCCGCCGCGACGCCCACCCCATGGCGATCATGTGCGGCGTGGTGGGCGCGCTCTCGGCCTTTTATCACGACTCCACCGACATCAGCGATCCGCGCCAGCGCGAGATCGCCAGCCACCGCCTGGTCGCGAAGATCCCGACCATTGCGGCGATGGCATACAAGTATTCCATGGGCCAGCCCTTCGTGTATCCGCTCAACAATCTCGGCTACACGGAAAACTTCCTGCGCATGACCTTCGCGGTGCCGGCCGAGGAGTACAAGGTCAATCCTGTGCTGGCCAAGGCGCTCGACACCATCTTCATCCTGCACGCCGATCACGAACAGAACGCCTCGACCTCCACGGTGCGGCTGGCGGGGTCTTCCGGCGCCAATCCCTTCGCCTGCATCGCCGCCGGCATCGCCTGCCTGTGGGGGCCGGCCCATGGCGGCGCCAACGAGGCGGCGCTCAAGATGCTGGAGGAGATCGGCACCGTGGATCGCATCCCGGAGTTCGTGCGCCGCGCCAAGGACAAGAACGATCCCTTCCGCCTGATGGGATTCGGCCACCGCGTCTACAAGAACTTCGATCCGCGGGCGACGGCGATGCAGAAGCAGTGCCATGCCGTGCTGAGGGAGATCGGACACGAGAACGATCCGCTGCTGACGGTTGCCATGGAGCTCGAGCGCATTGCGCTGCACGACGAATATTTCATCGAGAAGAAGCTCTACCCCAATATCGACTTCTATTCCGGCATCACGCTCAAGGCGCTGGGCTTCCCCACCAGCATGTTCACGGCACTGTTCGCGCTCGCCCGCACTGTCGGCTGGATAGCGCAGTGGCAGGAAATGATCGAGGATCCGCACCAGAAGATCGGCCGGCCGCGCCAGCTTTACACCGGCGCCAAGCAGCGCGATTACACCCCGTTGGAAAAGCGCTGACTTTTTTGGACGTATCGCAGGGGACCCGGCCGCTGGGATTTGCTATGCTTTCCGGAGCAACCGTCCATCGCACGCCACCTCTCCTACTAACTGCAGGCCATCCACTTCCATGATGATGGGCGTATTATCACCGGGGAAAATCTGCGTGCGCATTTTGCCCGCCACGATTACATGCCGACCAAGAAAATCGTCATAGGTATGCACTGAGATATGCGGACCTAGTAACTGCAACGTCGTTATCGTGATCCGCCTCGCGGGCATGCTTAGGTCGACATCCGCATCGATCGGTAGCGTATAGTCCAAATTCAAAATCCAGATCTTGTAGCGCATATCCTCCTTCGGTGTCTCGCCATAGCTTGGCGGACCCCAAACTCTCTCCTGAGAGAGCGTACCTGTCGCCACATTTGCGATGTCGGCGCTGGCACGGAGCGGCTGTCCGCACCATCGTTTTGGTGGATGGCTATCTGCGGTGGAACCTGCGAGTCCCGAGAGCATCACGACAAATGAAGCGAGGATGCCCCGTTTCACTTTAGGCGCCTCCTTCAGTCGAACGCGCGAAGTCCAGCAGCGCGCGGGCGGCTCGCAGGCTGGGCGCTTCGTCGTCGATGCCGAGCAGGTGCACGGCCTCCCGCAGATCGAGTCGCTGTTTCTCGCGCAGCTCCGGATGGCGGAACAGGCGCAAGAGGCATGGCGCCAGAAGGTCGGCCCGGCAGCGGCTCTGGAGCAGTTCCGGCACCGCTTCGCGCCCCAGCAGCAGATTGACCAGCGTCGCATACTCGACATTGACCAGCGGCCACATCAACGCGGCGGTCAGCCAGCCGACTCGGTAAGTCACCACCATCGGCGTGGCGGCCAGCGCCAGTTCGGTGGTGACGGTGCCCGACGCCGCCAGCGCCACGTCGGCCGCATCGAAGGCCGCGAATTTATCCGGCTCCGACTCGACGATGTGCAGCGGCGCCGGCCAATCCCTCGATCCTGCGCGGACTCTTTCCGCGACATGGGAAACGGCCGGCAGAACGCAAACGAGGCCGGGGATGTCCTGGGCCAGGCGTGCGACGGTGCCGCGGAACACCGGCAGCAAGTGGTGGATTTCGTTCGTCCGGCTGCCCGGCAGGAGCGCCAGCAGCGGTGTGCGCTCGCCGATGTCGAGCCTCTCGCGCAACGCCTTGCCGCCGGTCATTTTCGGGGCGCGCTCGACCACCGGGTGACCGACGAATTTCGCGTGGATGCCATGGGTCTCGAAGAACGGCACTTCGAAAGGCAGCAGCGCCAGCACCAGGTCGAAATAGCCGGCCATCTTTCGGGCCCGGTAAGAGCGCGACGCCCACACCTGCGGCGCCACGTAGTTGACGATGCGAATCCGGGGATCGAGGCGGCGCACGCGCCGGGCGATGCGATGGGTGAAATCCGGACTGTCGATGCACACCACGGCGTCCGGCCGCGTTCGCAGGGCGAAGTCCGATGTTGCGCGCACCCGGCGTAAGATCTCGGGAATGCGCGGCACCACTTCGCGCAAGCCCATCACTGCCGTGGCGTCGAGCGGGAAGAGGCTCTCAAGCCCCTGCGCCGCCATGGCCGGGCCGCCGACGCCGGTGATCTTCACATTGCCGCCGGCGAGCGCGCGCAGGCCTTGCATCAGTTCCGCGCCCAGCTGATCGCCGGAAGGCTCGCCGCAAACGAGCATCAGGGTGAGCGGTTTGGCCGGCAGGTTCGCGCTCATGCGCCGGCGCGGCGCTCATAGCCGAGCACGAACACTTTCGCCGCATCCGCCTCCGCGATCACCGCCGGACGATTGACGATCAATGCGCCGCCGGCTTCCAGCGCGATACCACGCAGGCCGACGGAAGCGATTTTGCGCACGGTCTCGACGCCGATGACGGGAAGATCGGTCTTGCGGTCCTGGGTCGGCTTGGGCGCCTTGACCAAAACACCGCGCGGCTTGCCCGGAGTCCCGCGCAGGGTTTCGGAAAGCGTGCCGATGCGCGCGATCATGGCGTCGGTGCCTTCGGCCGCTTCCACCGCTAGCACCAGCCCCTCGCAGACCGCCGCGGCCTGGCCGACATCGAGCTCGCCCAGGCGGCGCACGATTTCGGCCGCCAGCGCGATATCGCTGTCGTCCTGCTGCGAAGGCTGAATGCGGCCAAGCGCGCCGAGCGGCGCGAGCAACGCGGGGGCGGCTTCTGCGGCGCTGACGATGCGAAAGCCCTCGCTTTCGATGGAGCTCACCAGCAGGCGGAGAATTGAATCGTCGCCCTTGAGCCCCGCCGCCACCACTTTCGGCAGCAGCATGGCGCCCTTGGCGTCGAATTTCAGGTCGGCCCATCTGGGGCGGGAGACTTTGCCCGCGAGCAGGATGTCGCGGCAGCCCTGCTCGCGGAACAGCCGGAGGATCTTTCCCGCTTCTCCCAGCGACACCCAGGCATGGGCGAACTTCTCGACGCCGGGATCGGCCATCCCTTGCAACGCCGCGATGAAGACGCCAGATCCGGCGGCGCATTCGGCGATGGCGATCGGCAGATCCCCTCCGCCGGCGATGATGCCCAGCGAACTCATGTCTGTTCGTCGTCGAGCTCGGCGCCGCGCTTGCGCGCCGGACAGATCGGCCGTTTCGGATCTGCAAGGATAAAGTCGACGACGTCCTGCACTTCCGGCACGTCGGGCCATTCGGCCTTCGCCTGTTGCGCGCGATCGTGAATGCGGCCCTCGCCCTCCAGGAAGATGGCGCGAAAGGCGGCGCGCAAGGCATGAATATTGGCGCGCGGGATCTTCCGTCTGCGCAGGCCGATGAGATTGAGCCCGCCCAGGCGCACGTGGAGGCCGATGGCGATGCCATAGGGGATCACATCGGTGCTCACGCCGGAAAGGCCGCTGACGAAGGCATACTTGCCGATGCGCGAGAACTGCTGCGCGGCGGCCAATCCGCCGAGGATCACGCCGTCGCCGATCTCGACATGGCCGCCGATCTGCACGCCGTTGGACAGGGTGACGTCATTGCCCACGCGGCAGTCGTGGCCCAGATGGCTGTAAGCCATGAAATAGCCGCGGTCGCCGACGCTGGTGACGCCGCCGCCCTTGCGGCTGCCGGCGGTCATAGTGACGCCTTCGCGGATGACATTGTCGGCGCCGATGACGAGGCTCGCCTCCGGCGCCTGCGCGTTGCGGATCTGCCCCTCGCCGCCCAGGACCGCTTGCGGATGCACCACCGTGCGCGGACCGATGCTTGTGTTGCCTTCGACCACGACATGGGAAAGCAGCCGCACGCCTTCGGCAAGCTCGGCGCCGCGGGAAATCCTGCAATAGGGACCGATCTCGACGCCGGGAGCGAGACGCGCGCCGTCTTCAACGATCGCTGTCGGATGAACCGTCATGGCCGTCCTGTGCCGCGCCGCCGATCATGGCGCTGTATTCGGCCTCGGCGCAAAGCGTTTCCCCGACATAGGCTTCGCCGCTGAAGCGCCACACCGGTCCCCGCCGCCGCAGAGCCTTCACGGGCATGCGCAGCACGTCGCCGGGGCGCACCGGCCGGCGGAAGCGCGCCTTGTCGATGGTCATGAAATAGACGATGCGGTTGGCCGAGTTGAGGCCCAGCGAATGCATCACCAAGGCGCCCGCCGTCTGCGCCATCGCTTCCACGATCAGCACGCCCGGCATCACCGGATAGTCGGGAAAGTGTCCCTGGAAATGCGGTTCGTTGAACGCGACCGTCTTGTAGCCGACCGCGCTCTCGCCCGGCTTGATTTCGGCAAGCTTCTCCAGAAACAGAAATGGCGCGCGATGCGGAAGCAATTTCTTGATCGCGTCCACGTCGAGAACCACGTCCGCCGGTGAAACCCTGTCATCCATTGCCGTCTCGCTTGGGCCGCTTGGCCAATGCGGCAAGCGTCGCCACCTCGCGCAGCCACTGGCCGACGGGCCTCGCCGGCAGGCCGCCATAGTCCTGACCGCCGGGAAGATCGCCGGGCAACACGCCGGTGCGCCCTGCCAACCTGGCGCGGTCGCCGATCCGCGCATGATCGGCAACGCCGACCTGTCCGCCCAGCACCACGTACTCACCGAGTTCGCTGCTTCCGGAGATTCCGACCTGTGCGACAATCATGGCGTGGCGCCCGATGCGGCAGTTGTGCCCAATCTGGACCAGATTATCAATCTTGGTTCCCTCGCCGATGACGGTGTCGCCCAGCGCGCCGCGATCGATGGTGGTGCAGGCGCCGACTTCCACGCGATCCTGCACGATCACGCGGCCAAGCTGGGGAATCTTCGTGTGCCCCTTCGGACCGGAGGCAAAGCCGAAGCCGGGCTGCCCGATCTGCGCTCCCGGAAGGATGGCGACCTCATCTCCGATATAGGCGTGGGTGATGGAGACATTGCTGCCGATGCGGCAGTCGCGTCCGATGGCGACGCCGCGGCCGATGACGGTATTGGCGCCGATTCGCGCGCCCTCGCCGATCTCCGCCCCCGGACCGACGACGACGCCAGGCGCCAGGCGCGCGCCCTCTCCGATCATCGCGGTCTTGTCGATGGCCTCGCTCGCATTCCACTCGACGGAATCATGTTCCGGATAGAACAGCGCGGCCGCGGCTGCGAAGGCGTGCGCGGCGGATTGGCAGCGTAGCACCGTCATCCCAACCGGTGGGGCGGCGTCGATGCCGTCATCGACGAGACAGAAGCCTGCGCCCGAATGGACGAGCAGTTTGGCGTTTCTCTTGCCCGTGCAGTACGACAGTTGCAAGGGGCCCGCGTCCTCGAGCGAGGCAACATCGCGGACCGTGCTTGCATGGTTGCCGTCGGACGCGATCCCGAGCCGCGCGCAAAGATCCGCGAGCGCGAACGGCCCGCGGTTGTCGTAGAAGCGTGGATCGGCCATCGGCGCTGTCCGCGCCCGCCGGTTAGCGCCGCTGCGCCTGCTGCATCATCATCTGCTGCTGCAGCGCTGGAGGCAGGGGGGCAAGCCCGATCTTGATCGACGGCATCTTCTGGTCCAGCCGCTGGACCGCCACCGAAGTCACATCGATGTTGACGGTGCCGAGCACGACGGCGCCGCGGTCGAGCAAGATGTTGGCGCCGCGTTCCTGCATGATGCCCTGCAGGATCGGACCGAGCGCCTGCTCGACTTTCTGCCGGGCCTGGAACACGCCGCCCTGGATCAGCCCCTGGCGCGCTTCCACCTTGCGCTGGAAGGCGACCTGTTTGGCCTGGAAGTCGCGGATCTTCTTTGCCTTCACGTCGGGCGCCAGGATGGCGACCTGCTGCTGAAGCGCCTGGCCTTCCTTCTGCAGCGCCTGGCCCTGGTTCTTGAACTCGTTCTCCGCGCTGACCGTCAACGCGTTGACCTGGCGCACGATGTCCTGGCCGACCTTGGAGGCGCGCAGGATGGCATTGCGGTCGATGACAAGAATTTTAGGCGCCGGAACGGCGGCACTGGGAGGCGCCCCGCCCGGCTTGGGCTGCGCCGAGGCCGGCGCGAAGCCAAGCCCGGCGATCATCACGGTGAAGGCAAGCGCCGCGGCGGCGCGAGCCCCGCGGGTCGTAACGGTCAGATTTGTCATGGATTTACAGTCCTGTTCCTGCGCTGAATCGGATTACCTGGGTCTTATCATAGTCGGTCTTGACGAGGGGAAGGCCGAAGTCGATCTCGACCGGCCCGAAAGGCGATTTCCATCCTACCGCAAGTCCGCCCGAGACGCGAAGCGCCATATTGTCCTCGATGCAGGGGACGCGCGGACCGACATTGCCGCAGGTCTGAAGACCCGCTTTGCCGGCAACGTGGCCCAAGGTGCCGAAGTCCGAGAACAGCGAGGTGCTGATGCCGTAATCAGCCGGCAGGAAATCGGGAATCCGCAGTTCGAACGAGCCGATGGCGTAGGCCTCGCCGCCGATGGCGCCCTGACTGCCACGTCCGGTGTTCAGCTCGCGAGGCCCGATGCCCGCCAAGGCAAAGCCGCGGAAAGAGTCGCCTCCCTTGAAGAAGCGCTCGTTCAGCCGGACCTTCTGGCCCGCATAGCCGTTGATGAAGCCGCCGGTCATGCTGAAGGTTGCCACGAATTCCTCCCACAGCACCGGCCGGCGATAGCTGAAGGAGGTCTCCGACTTCAGATATTTGAGACTGCCGCCCAGCCCCGCGAAATCCTGCGAGAACTGGAAGGTGAGGCCGTGCCGCGGCCGGACAAAATCGTCAAGCGTGTTGTAGGCGTAGGTGTAACCGACCGCCGAGGTCTGCGCCGTTCCGGCGGCCAGTTGAATGGCGGTGGGCGCGCCGGCGAACGGGCTGATTTTGTCGATGCGATATGTGTAGCGAAGGCCCACGCTGCCGTATTCCGAGGTCGGAAAGCCGAAGCGGATGCCGGCGGCAGTGGTGTCGCTGCGATAGTCCGCCTGCTGAAAATCGGTGAGGATCTTGTAGAGGTCGAAGCCCGCGGCGAGCGGCCGGTCCAAGAAATAGGGCTCGGTGAAGCTCAGCTGCATCTCCTTGCTGATCGCCGAGACGGAGACGCTGGCACGCAAATATTGGCCGCGGCCGAAAAGATTGCGCTCGGTGTAGCTGAACTGCCCGACGATGGAGCTGGTCGAGGAATAGCCCGCGCCCAGCGAAAGCTCGCCGGTGGATTGCTCGGTTACGGCCACGTTGAGCACGGTGCGGTCCGGCTGCGAGCCCTGCACCGGCTTGATGTCCACGTCCTTGAAGAAGCCCAGCGAACGGATTCGGGTGCGCGAGCGGTCGACCAGCACGCGGTTGAAGGCATCGCCCTCCGCCAGACGGAATTCACGACGGATCACCTTGTCCAGGGTGCGGTTGTTTCCGGTGATGTTGATCTTTTCCACATAGACACGCGGGCCCTGCTGGACTTCGAAGACCACGTCGATGGTGTGATTGTCGCGGTTGCGCGCGATGCGGGGATGAATTTCGGCGAAGGCATAGCCTTTGGTCCCCGCCGCGTTGGTGAGCGAATCGATCGCCTTGTCGACCAGCTCGGCGTTGTAGGTGCGGCCCTCGACGATCGGCACCATCGGGCGCAGCAATTCCGGCTTGAGCTCCTTGATCTTGGAGTTGATGACCACCTTGCCGAACGTGTAGATCGGACCCTCGTCCACCGTGAAGGTGATGTAGAAGCTCTGGCGGTCCGGCGTCAGCTCGGCGACGGCGGAGACCACGCGAAAATCGGCATAGCCGTTCTTCAGATAGAAGCGCCGCAGCTGCTCGCGGTCGAAGGTAAGCCGGTCGGGATCATAATTGTCGTTGGACGACAGGAAACGCCACCACTCGGTCTTCTCCGTGGCGATCTGGCCGGCCAGCGTGTCGTCGTCGAACACCTTGTTGCCGATGAAGGAGATGCGGGCGACGCCGGTGGTGGGCCCCTCGCTGATGGAGAAGATCAGATCCACACGGTTCTGCGGCCGCTGGATGATCTGCGGATCGACGGCGGCGGCGAACTTTCCGTTGCGGCGATAGAGCTCGATGATGCGCTGCACGTCGGCCTGCACCTTGGCGCGGGTGAACACGGTGCGCGGCTTCAGCTGAACTTCCTTGGTCAGGTCCTTTTCGGTGACCTTGCTTTCGCCTTCGAAGATGATCTGATTGATGATCGGATTTTCCACCACGTTGACGGTCAGGGTGGCGCCGTCCCAGTTGATCTTGACGTCGGCGAACAGGCCGGTGGCGAACAGGGTTTTCAGCGACTGATCGACGATCTTCTCGTCATAGGGATCGCCGACATGGATCGACATGTAGGAGAGCACGCTGCCCGGCTCGATGCGCTGGGTGCCGCGCACGCGGATGTCGTGCACGATGGGCGCGGGGACCGTGGGCGCGGCAGCGGGTGGCGAAGGCTGCGGCGTTTGCGCCGGAGCCGAAGACACGGCTGCGAGTGCGACGGGGATCGCCACCAGGGCCGCGCGTGTATACCGGGCGAAAAGGTGGGCGTTGAGGCTCATCCGCTCGTCTCAAGGCTTACGCGCCAGGCGCGTAAACTGGTTCAGAATAGATTCGGCCGGACCAGATCGTTCCAGGTGGCCAAGAAGAACAACCCCAGCACAACCGCCAACCCCAGCCGAAACCCGACGTCCTGGGCCCGCTCGCCGAGCGGCCGGCCCAGAACCGCTTCGCATGCATAGTACAGAAGATGTCCCCCGTCGAGGATGGGAATCGGAAAAAGATTGATCAGTCCGATGCTTACAGAAATGAGAGCCGCCAGACCGATGAGGTACACAAAGCCCGAAGAAGCGGCTTTTCGCGAGGCCTCCGCCATGCCGACCGGCCCGGTGAGCTGGCTCGTATCGGCGCGGCCGGAAACGATGCGCCAGACATAGGTGAGAGACAGCTGGGCGACCCCGAACGTCTGATAGCCCGCGTCGCTGGCTGCCTGAAGCGGCGACACCTTTACGAAAATGACGTTCCAGGCCTCGTCGGCGGGGGCGATGCCGATGCCGCGGATTTTCATCGGCGTGCCGAAAATGTCCTTGGTTGCGATGACGGCGGGTTTCGCCGTCGTGGTAAACGGCCGACCGTGACGGTCGACGGTCATTGCCAGTGGCTTGTTGCCCGCCTTCTCGATCGCCTGGCGCAATTTGGCGAAGCTGTCGGTGGCCTGGCCATTCACCACCTTGATCACGTCGCCCTTTTGGATTCCCGCGCTCGCAGCCGGACCGCCCTTGGTCACGTCGCCCACGCCCGTTCCCGCGATCGGCTCGCCGATGAGGGCATACGAGGCGAAGAAGATGAGGATCGCGAGGATGAAGTTGGCGACCGGACCCGCGAGGACGATCAGCGCGCGCTGATAAAGCGGCTTGAACGGAAACGCCTCGGCGCGCTCCGCGGCAGACATGGTTTCGATCTTCTCGCGATCCGGCGTGCTGGCCGCGCTCATGTCACCGAAGAATTTCACGTAGCCGCCCAGAGGCACCCAGGAGATCTTCCATTGCGTCCCCTTGCGGTCGAGCCAGTGCGCGATGGCCGGGCCGAAGCCGATCGAGAACGTCTCTATGCGGACGCCGAAGAGGCGAGCCACCGAAAAATGGCCGAGCTCATGGAAGAAGACGACCACGGTGACGACAAACAGGAAGGCCGGAAGCCCGATCGGAATCCAGCCGAGAATTCCCTGCAACGCTGCTAACATCACTGCTCCTTATCGGATCTCATGCGGCAAGTTTCCGGCACAGTTCTGCGGCCAGTCTACGCGCGTGCCGGTCTGCCGCCAGGATGGAGTCGAGATCGGCAAAATCGCCTGCGCCAGCGCGGTCTGCGGCGAGCGTCCCTTCCACCACGCCGGCGATGTCGAGGAAGCCGATCTCCCGGCCCAGAAACGCATGGACCGCCACTTCGTTGGCCGCATTGAGAATGGTAGGCGCGAGCCCCCCGGCGCGCAAGCAATTCTCCGCGAGGCCGAGACAGGGGAAGCGACGGTCGTCGGCACGCTCGAAAGTCAGCTGCGCCAGATCGGCGAAATCGAGGCGGCGCGAGGGTGACGAAACACGCCGCGGCCAGCCAAGCGCGTAAGCAATCGGCGTGCGCATGTCGGGCGCGGAGAGATGCGCCAGGGTCGAGCCGTCGGCGTAGGACACCAGGCAATGGACGACCGACTGCGGATGCACCACGACATCGAGCTTTTCGGGCGGCAGCGCGAAAAGCTGATGCGCTTCGATCAATTCGAGGCCCTTGTTCATCAGCGTGGCGCTGTCGACCGAGATCTTGGCGCCCATGGCCCAGTTGGGATGTGCGATCGCCTGTTCCGGCGTCGCTTGAACCATCCGCGCAAGCGACCATTCGCGGAACGGCCCGCCCGACGCCGTCAGCGTGAGGCGCTCGACGGCATGGGCCTGATCGAAATCGAGAATCTGGAAGGCGGCATTGTGCTCTGAGTCGACGGGAATGACGATGGCGCGCGATTTCTGCATGGCCCTGCGGAAGATGGCACCGGCCGCCACCACGCATTCCTTGTTGGCGAGAGCGATCAAGGCGCCCCGCGCCACTGCGGCCAAAGCCGGTTTCAATCCGGCCGATCCGACGATGGCGACCATCGCCACTTCGGAGGGGCGCTCAGCCGCATCGACAATCGCATCGCTGCCCGCGGCGGTTTCGATACTCGTCCCATCCAGCAATTCGCGCAGGCGCGGATACAGCGATGCATCGCCGATGACGGCGAGGCGCGCATGCACGCGGCGAGCCTGCTCCGCCAACGCCTCCACATTGCTTTGCGCGGTAAGCGCTTCGACCGGAAAGGCTTCCTGGCCGAACGCCGCGCGGAGGTGTTCGATGACGGACAGCGTGTTGACGCCGACCGAGCCCGTGCTGCCCAGCACGGTAATGCGGCGCGCGAGCACCGAGCCGAGGTCGGAAGCGATCATGGCTGGAGTCCCGCCAGCGGATCGAAGCCCGCCAGCAGCACCAGCACCGCCGCAGCGGGCGCGGCAAACAACGTCGAATCGATGCGATCGAGCACGCCGCCATGGCCCGGAATGAGGCTGCCGCTGTTCTTGCGCCCGGCGCGACGCTTGGCAAAGGACTCGAACAGGTCGCCCAGGTGTCCCGCGACGGCGACGAAAGCGCCGAAGCCAAGCGCGGGCAGGATCGCAGTGCGCAAGCCGAGCGCCATCAGCGCCGCCGTGGCGCCGGCGCAGACGATGCCGCCGATGAACCCGGCCCAGGTCTTGTTCGGCGACAGGACGGGGGCGAGCTTCGGGCCGCCGATCAGATTGCCCAGAAACAAGGCGCCGGTATCCGTCGCCCAAACCGCGGCAAAGAGGACCAGCACCAGCCATAGCGCATGCGGCGCCGACAGCCGCAGGAGGACAAGCGACAGCGCCGCCACGCCGAGATAGAGGACGCCGGCCGCGGCAGCGCGAGCGGAATAGCCGCGCAGCAGCGCTGCGAGCAGATTGAGAAGCGCTCCGGCGGCGAGGACCGCAAACGGCAGTGCCATGGCAAAGTTTGCAAAGCGCCCACCCGCGATCGCAACGGCGGAGGCTAGCGCCCCCGCAATGGCAAGCGCGCTGATCGCGGTGGGAAGCAGATAGTCTTTATCGGCGAACATGCGGTGCCATTCCCGCGCACCAGCAATCGCACCCACCGCAATGAACAGCGCGAAGGTGGCGCCGCCCTGAATCGTCGCAGCGATGGCCACTCCCGCCAGCAGAAGCCCGAACAGCGGACGGGTGATCCAATCCAGATTGAATCCGAAACGGCGGCGGAGATAGGCGATCGGTCCGCCACGCGACGCCCGCAGGCCTTGCGCCTCGCCCAGGGAATGTGGGGCGCCGTTCAAGCGACCGCTTCCGGAGCCACGCTGCCGAAACGGCGCTCTCTTTGCGCGTAATCCCGCAAGGCCTCGACGAACTGCGCTCGGCTGAAGTCCGGCCACAGCGTATCGACGAACACCAATTCCGCGTAGGCCGATTGCCAAAGCAGGAAATTACTCAAGCGCCGCTCGCCGCTGGTGCGGATCACCAGATCGGGATCGGGAGTGCCGCTCATGAACAGATGCCGGGCGAAATAGTCCGCGGTGATGCTGGCCGGATCAAGTTCGCCGCGCGCCGCTTCTTCCGCCATCGCGCGCGCCGCCGCGGCAATTTCCTCCCGTGCGCCGTAGTCGAAGGCAAAGGTGAGATGGAGGCCGGTGTTGGCGGCAGTGCGCTCCTCGCCGTCTTCGATCATGCCCAGAATGTCGCGCGCCGCCCGCGAGCGGTTGCCGATGATCCGCATGCGCACATTGCGCTCTACCAACTCGTCGACATCGTCGCGAAAGTAGGAGCGGAACAAGCCCATGAGGTGATTGACCTCGGTGGGCGGCCGCTTCCAGTTTTCCGATGAGAATGCGTAGAGCGTCAGATTCTCGAGGCCGATATCGGTTGCGGCGCGCACCACGGCCCGAACGGTCGAGACACCCGCCACGTGGCCGGCGGCGCGGGGAAGATGCCGCCGCCGCGCCCAGCGTCCGTTTCCATCCATGATGATCGCGACATGCCGCGGCAGGTCTTCGGTCCGCAATGTGGTGCTTTCCGCGGCCATCTCATCCAATCCTCATCCGGCAGCCGAAACGCCGATCAAACCTGCATGATCTCCTGCTCCTTGGCGTGGAGCGCCTGATCGACGTCGTGGATATGGGCATCGGTGAGCTTCTGCAACTCTTCGCCGATCTTCCGATGCTCATCCTGTCCGATCTTATGATCCTTTTCGGCTTTTTTGAGGGCTTCCATGCCGTCGCGGCGGACGTTGCGAACGGCGATGCGCCCCAGCTCGGCATATTTATGTGCAAGCTTTACCAATTCCTTGCGCCGCTCCTCGTTGAGCTCCGGAATGGGGATGCGCAGCAGCTGGCCGTCGACCTGCGGATTGAGGCCGAGTCCCGCGTCCCGGATCGCCTTGTCCACCGCCTTGACGAGCCCCTTATCCCAGACCTGGACCGTGAGCAGGCGCGGCTCGGGTGTGCTGACGGTGCCAAGCTGGCTGATCGGCATGGGGTTGCCGTAGGCCTCCACCTTGACGGGTTCGAGCAGGGCCGGGCTGGCGCGGCCGGTGCGAAGGCCCGCGAGTTCCGTCTTGAGCGTGGAGACGGCGCCGTTCATGCGCCGGTTCAGCTCGTCCTTACTGTAGCTATCCATCGAACAATCCTCCCGATGGGGAACTCTAGCGCCGTTCCTCGATGATGGTGGAGCGGCCCTCGCCCCGCAGCACCGCCGGCAAGGCGCCCCGGTCCTGGATGGCAAATACGATGATGGGGATTCTGTTCTCCCGGCTGAGGCTCACTGCCGATGCATCCATTACCTGAAGGTCGCGCGCTAACACCTCGTGATAGCTGAGAGAATCGTAGCGCTCCGCGGTCGGAACCTTCTTGGGATCGGCGCTGTAGACGCCGTCTACCTGGGTGCCCTTGAGCATGGCCTGGCAGTTCATCTCGATGGCCCGGAGGGCGGCCGCCGTGTCCGTGGTGAAGAAGGGATTGCCGGTCCCCGCCGCGAAGATGACCACCCGGCCCTTCTCCATGTGGCGGATGGCGCGGCGGCGGATATAGGGCTCGCAGACCGTGTCCATCGGGATGGCCGATTGGACGCGGGTGGGAATGTCGATCCGCTCCAGCACCGCCTGCACGGCGAGCGCGTTCATCACCGTCGCCAGCATGCCCATGTAGTCGGCGGTCGCCCGGTCGATGCCTCTGGCCGCGCCCGCCAGGCCGCGAAAGATGTTGCCGCCGCCGATCACCAGGCTCATCTGCGTGCCCGCGCGGACGGCGTCCTTCACGTCCGCCGCGATGCGCTCGACCGTCTCGATGTCGATTCCGAAAGGCTGGCTGCCCATCAGGGCTTCGCCTGAAATCTTCAACAGGACGCGGGCATATTTGGGCGGCTTGTCGACCATTCCGTCCCCGCTCGGCGCCTAGCGCCCGGCCATCTGCTTTACTTCATCCGCGAAATCGCTGGTGGTGCCCTTGTCGATCCCTTCGCCCACGGCGAAGCGGAAGAAGCCCACGATCTCGACCGGCGCACCGAAATCCTTGGCGGCCTTCTCGATCACCTTGCCGACCGGCGTCTCCCCGTCGATGACGAAGGTCTGCGACAGCAGCACGGACTCCTCGTAGAACTTGCGCATCCGTCCTTCGACCATCTTCTCGACGACGTTTTCCGGCTTGCCGGACTGCCGCGCCAGCTCGCGGGCAATCTCGCGCTCCTTGGCCACGAGATCCGCCGGCAGATGCTCCGGCGTCAACGCCAGGGGAGAAGCCGCCGCGATATGCATGGCGAGTTGCTTGCCCAAAGGCGCGAGCTTCGCGGTGTCCGCGGTCGATTTGAGACCGACCAGGACGCCGATCTTGCCGAGCTCCGGCGAGGACGCATTGTGGACGTAGGTGCCCACCACGCCGGGCGACACCGCCAGCGCCACGGCGCGGCGCACGCTCATGTTCTCGCCGATCTTGGCGATGAGCTCCTTCAGCACGTCGTCGACCGAGGCGCCGCCCGGCATCGGCTTGGCCATCAGCGTTTCGAGATCGCCTTCCGCCTCCAGCGCCAGCTGGGCGGCGTTCTTGACGAACTCCTTGAACTGGTCGTTGCGGGCCACGAAGTCCGTCTCGGAATTCACTTCGACCAGCGCGCCGACATCGGTGCCGGCTGCGACGCCGATGAGGCCTTCGGCGGCCACGCGGCCCGCTTTCTTCGCAGCCTTGGCCAAGCCCTTCTTGCGCAGCCAATCGATGGCCGCTTCCATATCGCCATTGGCTTCATTGAGCGCGGTCTTGCAGTCCATCATGCCCGCGCCGGTCTTGTCGCGCAGGTCCTTGACCATATTGGCCGTGACAGTTGCCATGTCTTGCTCCCGTCAGGCCGTGGCCGCAGCTTCGGCGCCTTCGGGGGCGGCCGGAACCTGCTCGGGCAGCACTTCGGCTTCGCCGAGGTCCATGCCTGAGGCGATCTGGCTTTCCGACAGCCCGTCGATGATGGCGCGCGCGGCGAGGTCGCAATAAAGCGCGAGCGCGCGGGCGGCGTCGTCATTTCCCGGCACCGGATAGCTGATCCCGTCCGGATCGGAATTGGAGTCGAGGATGGCGGTCACCGGGATGCCGAGCTTGCGCGCTTCGGCGACGGCGATCTGCTCCTTGTTGGTGTCGATCACGAACAGCATGTTGGGCAGGCCGCCCATTTC
Organism: Rhizomicrobium sp.; assembly: GCA_036564785.1. Lineage (GTDB taxonomy): Bacteria > Pseudomonadota > Alphaproteobacteria > Micropepsales > Micropepsaceae > Rhizomicrobium. The sequence goes on from DATCOJ010000218.1 coordinate 19,343, forward strand.
CTTGATGCCGCCCAGCGAGCGCTCGAGCTTGTCGCGCTCGCGCAGCAGACCGAGCAACTCCTTCTTCTTGAGGCCGGAGCTGACGGCGGAGTTCAACGTCTCCTCGATGCCGCGCATGCGCTTGATCGAACCGGAGATCGTCTGCCAGTTGGTCAGCGTGCCGCCGAGCCAGCGGTGGTTGACGAAATACTGGGCGCAGCGCTTGGCGGCCGCAGCGAGCGGCTCCTGCGCCTGGCGCTTGGTGCCGACGAATAGGATGCGGCCGCCTCCGGCCGCCGCGTCCCGCAGCGCCACCAGAGCCTGGTGCAGCAGCGGCACGGTCTGGGTGAGGTCGATGATGTGAATGTCGTTGCGGGAGCCGTAGATGTACGGCGCCATCTTCGGATTCCAGCGCTGGGTGCGATGGCCGAAATGGGCGCCCGCCTCCAACAGCTGACGCATGGTGAATTCTGGCAAAGCCATGACAACGAGTCTCCTTTACCGGTTGGCCAGACGCGCGGGTCAACTTCCGAGGAAGCCACCGGACGGGGACGAGAGAACACCTCCCGAAACCCACCCGCGCGTGCGAGATGGCGGGGCTTATAGGCGGTAGGAGGCGCCCAGGCAAGGACCTCCCGCAGATGCAGCTCTCTAAGGCGTGAATTTGAATACGGTGCCGAAATTGTCGGCCCCGCCGCCATAGGTCGTGGAATACAGGCCCGCCCCCTTCTTCACCAAGCCGCCCGAACCGAACGGATTTCCCCCGTCGAGGCCGCCGGTAAAGGAATAGAGAGTCTGAATGCCGCCCGACACCAGCTGATAGATCGTGCCGCAGCCGTCATAGCTGTAATAATACTTGCACCCCGAAATCCCGCCGCCCGAGGCCATGCCGTAAAGCGTCCCGCCCACGTTCAGAAGTCGGGAATTCGGATGGCTGCCGTTGGCGCCCCCGTCGAAGGTATACAGAACCGTCTCGGCCTCGCTCGGCAGCGATATCGAATAAACCACGCCGTCATTGTCAGTCCCGCCAAAGATGGTGGTGCCATAGAGCGTGCTGCCGACCTTGATCAGGCCGGCGAAGGGATCGCCGCCGTCGGCCGCCGTCTGGAAAACGTGGACGATATGCTCCGTCCACGTCGAGCCTGAGGGGGTAAGCTTGAAGACCGTGCCGCACCCGTTGGGCAAACCGTGCGGACACGTGGCGCCACCCTCCGTCGTCAGCCCGTAGATCTTGTTGCCGACGGCCAGCAGATTGGCGAAGGGGTTGGCACCGTCGCCAGCGGTTTCGCCCAGGAACCTGTGTATGACCGTTTCCGTGCCGCCCAGCGTCAGCGAGAACACGGTGCCGCAACTGTTGTAGGTCGTATCGCAGCTGCCGAAATAGGTGTTGCCGCCCTCCAAGGTCGTGCCGTAGAGCACGCCGCCGGAATAGATCAGCCCCGCCGCCGGATTGGCCCCGTCGAGATTGCCCTGAAAGGTGTAGACCACGGACTCAACGCTGGTCGGCAGGTCTATTTTGTACACCGTGCCGCAGGTCGTCATGGGAGCGGGACAGAAGCCGCCCGAGCCGCCCAGCAGCGTGGTGCCGTAGAGCGAGCCATCGACTCCGTCGACATTGACCAGCTCGCCGCGCGGCGTTGCGCCGTCCGCCCCGCCGGCGAAGGAATGCAGCACCGTGATGGCGCCGCTCGCGGTCATCTTGAACACGGTGCCAAGGTTGTGCGCCCCACCCGTCGTCGTCACGCCGTAGAAGAAATTGCCGACCTTGATCAGGCCGTTGAGGCTATTGCCGCCGTCATTGACGCCGTCGAATGCATGCTTGGTGTTGAGCATCGAAGCATGGGCGGATGGGACTGCCAAAGCGGCCAGTGCGGCGGCGCAAAGAAGTCTGCGAAGACCGGTGTTCAGGCGTTCCTGCATGGCAAACCTCCCCGCGACATCGCAGCGAATGCGGCGATGGTTCGAATTGTCACTGGAAATGAAGAACAATCGAGACGCCGGTTGAGGCCACAGGCCCCCGCCGATCTATCCCCCAACTCTGAACGCTAGCATAAAATGGTGCCGTGGCACCATCTCTCTAGAACAGGGAAGGTCTGCGCCGGCTCCAGTTACGGCGGCATCGTAGACTGTGCTAATC
>DATCOJ010000219.1:0-2179 GCA_036564785.1 Rhizomicrobium sp.
CCCTTCCGTCGCAGCACTCGCTTGCGCGAGTGCGCGACACCTTCCCCCACAAGGGGGGAAGGAGAACGCAAGGAATCGACGAAATGCTCTCATCGCTCAATCAGCGCGGCGTCATCGAGGCGCAGACGCTGACACCCGACGGTGCCGGCGGCTACAGCGCCAGCTGGACGACGGTCGCCAACGCCTGGGTTTCGCTCGAGCCCATGAGCGGCGCCGAAATGTTCGGCCCCGACGCCAGCGAATCCCGCGTGCGCCATCGCATCGTGCTGAGGCGCCTCGATGGCATCGCCGCTGGCATGCGCGTGAAGATCGGCGCGCGCGCCTTCCTGATCCGCGCGCTGCTCGACGACGGGCCGCAATCGCAGTTTCTCAGGCTCATGACGGAGGAAATCGGATGAGCTCGGCAAGCCTGGCGCTGCAGCAGGCGATCTTCGCCGCGCTGTCGGCGAATGCGGATCTGCAAGCCCTGATCGGCGATCCGCCGCGTCTGTTCGATTTCGTGCCGCGCGACAGCGCCTTTCCCTATGTCGTCATCGGCGACGGCACAGAGACCAACTGGAGCACCGCCACCGAAGCGGGCAGCGAGCACGCCGTCGCCGTCAACGTGTGGTCGCGCGCCACCGGCCACAAGGAGGCCAAGGAGATCGCGGAGGTCGTGCGCGCCACGCTCGACAACGCCGCGCTGTCGGTCACCGGCTTCACGCTGATCGGCATCCGTCATCTGGCGAGCGATTTCGCGCGCCAGCCAGACGGCCAGACCTGGCGCGCTTCGCTGCGGTTTCGGGCCGTGACGGAACCCTAGCTGTCATCCCCGGCGAGCAGTCGCGCGATCCGCGCGAATGCGAGGGAAGGGGACCCAGGTGGTCGAACGAACCCGATGGTCGACGGATGGGCACGGATCGGTGCTGACTGTCGGGATCGGATTTGCGCCCCCACCTGGGTCCCCTTCCCCTCGCTTCGCTGCGCTGCGCTCGGCCGGGGATGACAATTTATTTTTTCAAAGGAGAACACCATGACCGCACAAAAGGGCAAAGACCTGCTCGTCAAGATCGGCGACGGCGGGTCGCCCGAAGCTTTCACCACGGTCGCCGGCCTGCGCGCCACGACTCTGTCGTTCAACGCGCAATCGGTCGACGTCACCAATGCCGATTCCGCCGAGCAATGGCGCGAGCTGCTGGCCGGCGCCGGCGTCAAGTCGGCGAGCTTCTCCGGCTCCGGCGTGTTCAAGGACGCCGCCAGCGACGAAGCGCTGCGCAGCGCCTTCTTCAGCCGTGCCACGCCGAACTTCGAAGTGGTGATCCCGGATTTCGGCACCGTCAGCGGCGCCTTCCAGATCGGCTCGCTGCAATACGAAGGGCCCTATGACGGCGAAGTGAAGCTGTCGCTGTCGCTCGCCTCCGCTGGCGCACTGACGTTTGAGGCGGTGTGACGAAAGAAGGGGAGTAGGGATTAGGGAGTAGGGCGTGGGGCATCACCTACCTGCTATTTCCTACGCCCTATTCCCTACTCCCTACGCCCTTTTTGTGCACCACAAGGACCACACCAATGGCAAACAGAGCCCGCGGCGATGTGGAATTCATCGCTGGAAACACGCGCCATGCCATGCGCCTGACGCTCGGCGCGCTGGCCGAGATCGAGGACGCCCTCGGCGCAGATTCGCTCGCCGATCTCGCCGAGCGGCTGAAGCATCTCGGCACCAACGACATCGCGCTCGTCGCCTCCGCGCTGATGCACGGCGCTGGCGCCGATGTCAGTCCCGCCGATGTGCTGAAACTGGATGCCGATCTCGGTGCGCTGATCGCAGCCATCGGCCGGGCCTTCGACGCCGCCGGCCTCGGCCAAGCGTCAAAGTCCGCCGCGAATGAGGGGGCGCCCGCAAGCCCTTTGGCTGGGACGAGCTCCTCGCCGCCGGTCTCGGCGTGATGGGGCTCGCGCCGCAGATCTTCTGGTCGATGTCGCTCGTCGAGTGGTGCGCCGCAGTGAAGGGATACGCCTCCCGTCACGGCCGCCGCTCGGCGCCGCCGCTGTCCCGCGGCGAATTCGAGTCGTTGATGCAAGCGCATCCGGATCGGGCAGGAGCGAATTGAGGATTGACCTTCTCCTTCCCCCCTTGTGGGGGAAGGTGTCGCGCACGAGCGAAGCGAGTGCTGCGACGGAAGGGGGGTGCTCATGATCAACA
>DATCOJ010000220.1:0-4585 GCA_036564785.1 Rhizomicrobium sp.
CCCCCAAGCCTCACGCGCTGAGCGCGTTCGGCTTGCCCCCTCCCGCAAGGGGAGGGGGGAGATATTTGGTCATCCAACGCGCAGCGCTCATGTCCGCGCCTCATAAGCGCCTTGCGGCGACTCGAGCCAGGCTTCGCAGCAGGCTTTGGCGAGGCTGCGCACCCGCGCAATGTAGGCGGCGCGCTCGGTCACGCTGATCACGCCGCGCGCGTCCAGCAGATTGAAGCAGTGGCTCGCCTTGATGCACTGGTCGTAAGCGGGGAGTGCCAGCTTGGAATTGCCGCCGGAAAGCAGCGCGTTGCACTCCTTCTCCGCATCCTCGAAATGGCGGAACAGCACGGCGGTGTCGGCGAACTCGAAATCGTAGGCCGAGAATTCCCGCTCGCGCTGGTGGAACACGTCGCCGTATTTGAAGCGGTCGTTATAGGCGAGGTCGTAGACCCACTCGACGTTCTGCACGTACATGCAGAAACGCTCCAGCCCATAGGTGATCTCCGCGCTCACCGGATCGCAATCGAGACCGCCCACCTGCTGGAAATAGGTGAACTGGGTGATCTCCATCCCGTCGCACCACACTTCCCAGCCGAGGCCCCAGGCGCCCAAGGTCGGGCTCTCCCAATCGTCTTCCACGAAGCGGATGTCGTGATGGGCGGGATCGAGGCCGGCGGCCACGAGCGAGCCTAGATAGAGTTCGAGCACGTCCTTGGGCGCCGGCTTCAGGATCACCTGGAACTGGTGATGCTGCTCCAGCCGGTTGGGATTGTCGCCGTAGCGGCCGTCCTTGGGGCGGCGGGCCGGCTGAACGTAGGCCGCGCGCCATGGCCGCGGCCCCAGCGCGCGCAAGGTGGTGGCGGGATGGAAGGTGCCGGCGCCCATCTCCAGATCGTGGGGCTGCAGCAGCACACAGCCCTGCCCCGCCCAGTAGCGCTGGAGCGTGAGGATCAGATCCTGGAAGGTGAGGGGTTTGGCCACTGAGTCTGCCGGTTCCAAAAGAGGGGCCGGAAGCTACAATCCGCCCGGTTTCAGAACAAGCCACGCCCCTTCGAGGACATCCCATGACGAAAACGACTCTTCTCGCCTGCGCCATCTCGCTCGCCATCGGAGGCGCGGCGCAGGCGTCGTCCGGCTACCATCTCTTGAAAAGCGTCACGCTGGGTGGCGACACCTTCTGGGATGCCATCACGCTCGACGCGCCCAACCGCCATCTGCTCATCACCCATGGCGATCATGTGGTCGCGGTCGACAGCCGTACCTATGCCGTCGCCGGCGACATTACCGGTCTCAAGGGCGTGCATCAGGTCGCGGTTGCGGATTCGCTCGGCAAAGGCTTCGTGACGCAAGGCGGCGACAATTCGGTCGCCGTGTTCGATCCGAAGACGCTGAAGATTACCGGCACCATCAAGGTCGGCTCGAAGCCGGACGGAATCGTCTATGACCCGGTGACGCGCCGGGTGTTCACCCTCAATGCCGGCAGCAAGGATGCGACCGCCATCGACGTGGCCTCGGGCACGGTCGACGGCACGGTGCCTCTCGGCGGCAAGCCGGAATTCGCCGTCGCCGACGGCCGCGGCCATGTCTATGACAATATCGAAGACACCTCCGAGATCGTCGAGATCGACGCCAAGACGATGGAAGTTACCAAGCGCTGGCCGCTGGCGCCCTGCACCGAGCCGTCGGGCCTCGCGATCGACAAGGCCCATCGCGTCCTGTTCGCCGCCTGCGACAACGAGATGATGGCGGCGCTGGATATCGGCAAGGGCAAGGTCGTCGCCACCGTTCCCACGGGCAAGCGTTCAGACGGCGTCGCCTTCGATCCGGCGACGCACACGGTGTTCATCCCCGATGGCGAAGGCAAGCTGACCGTCATCCATCAGGACGCAGCGGACAAATATCGACTGATCGAGAACGTGCCGACGCAATTCGGCGCCCGCACCATCGAAATCGATGCGGCGACGCATAGCGTCTTCACGGTCACCGCCGACCTGACGCCGGATCCCGGCCAGCATCCGCCGTACAAAATGGCGCCGGGAAGCTTCCGCCTGCTCGTCTATGGTCGTTGAGTCTCGCTGGACGCGAACAACGCCGCCATCGGCTTGCCGTCCACCGGGCGGCCGGGCTGAAGACTTAGCAGCTTCATCACGGTGGGGTGGATGTCGATCATGTCGAGGCGGGGAATCTCCCGGCCCCGCGCCACGCCTGCGCCCCAGGCGTAGAAGATGCCGTGCATCTGCACGATGTGCGGATCGTAGCCGTGCGTCGCCTTCAGCCCGCCGGCAAAGGGCGTGAACGCCGCGGGCCAGATCCAGTTGACGCCGATCATGTCGGCCCATTGCGGCATCACTTCCGGCCCCACCATCCAATAGGGTGGATGGGCGATCAGCAGCACGTCGGGTACCCGCGGCCCGCTGCCCAGATGCACGTAAGCGGGGAAGTGGCCCTTCTTATAGGCGTCAAAGGCGTATTTGTCCGCCGCCAGCGCCTTGACCACGCGATCGGCACTCTCGCCTTTGTCGAGATAAAGAAAGGCGCTGGCGCCGTCGGTCGCCTGCCGGGCCCGAATATCGAACTCGTTCATCAGCCGGCCGACATTCACCAGAGGACCCACATCCATCATGCCGTGATCGGTGCCGACGATGAGCGTGCCTTCGCGGCCCTTCGGTAGCGCCCGAATGCCGGCCATCAGCCTGCCCACAATCCAGTCTGATTTGCGCACGGCCGCCAGCGTCTCCGGCGACAAGGTGCCGTGGTAATGCGCGGCGTCGTCCGGCCCGCTGAAATAGAGCGCAATCAGCCGCGGATGGTTGGGGCCGTTGTCAGCCAGGAGCTTCAGCGCCTGCGCCAGAATCGCCTCGTCCGATTGGCGCGCGTGGTCCTTGGTCAGCGGATTGGCATAAGTTGCGCGCTTGCCACGCGTCGACGACCAGCGGCCAACCCAATTGAACACAGCCGACCGCGTGCCCTGGCGCTCGGCGGCTTCCCACATCGATTCGCAGCCGGTGTGCCAGTCGGCATCGCCGAAATTGAGTTTGTCGCCGAAGCGGCCGAGCTTGGGATCGTAGAAGGTGTTCGACATCACGCCATGATGCTCAGGCCAGCAGCCCGTCGCGTAGGTCGTATGATTGATCAGGGAGATGGTCGGGAAGGCGGGGACCAGGTGGCGCGACCAGGCGCCTTCCTTCCTCATGACGTCGAGATTCGGCGTCCTGGTGGCGTCCGCCATGGCCGGCGCGAACCCGTCGAACAAGGTGACGATCACGGTGCGCTCGGCGGCTTCAGCCGCGCTCGCGCCAAGCCAAGCCAGCGTCAGACCCAGCGCAAGGCAGCGCGCGCGCAATCTTAGGCTCATGATCCCCTCCCGCACCAAGCGCTCAATCTGCGGTCTTTCCCGAACGGGATCAATCCAGGCAGAGCGCATGGCCGTGGCGCAAAATGGCGTCTGCCTCCGGTGTGTAGCGGCCGTCCTTCTCATGCAGGATGAGGCCGGGGAAAAGCTTCAGTGGCGCGCGCGAACCTTTGTGCACACTGAGAATCACGCGCTTGGCGGGCTCGCGCTCTTTGGGCCAAAGCGGCAGCATGGACACACCCAGCTCGGGAAGTGCGCCCAGCGACTCTCTCAACCGATCCGCGCGCAGGATGGCGGTGAAGGTTCCACCGGAGGCGGTGCGCTTCACCCCCGCGGCCAGCCAATCGGGCAGTCGTCCTTCGTCGTGCAGCGCGCGCGCGCGACGCCTCTCGGGTGGCCGCGCGCCTTCGCAGGCGTGAAACGGCGGATTGCAGAACACCCGGTCGAAGCTCCGGCGCAGCGGCTTGGGCAAATCGAAAACGTCCGCCGCCACAAAGCGCGCGCGCTTGCCCAATCCGTTTGCCGCGGCATTGTCGTTGGCGAGTTGTGCCAGATCGGGATCGATCTCGACGCCGACGATCTTGCAGCCGGGAACGCGTGCCGCCAGGCACAAGCTCCCTGCCCCGCTCCCCGCGCCAAGCTCGAGGACTTCATCGCCCGCCAAGGCTGGAACTGCTGCGGCCAGCATCACTGCGTCGAGGCCCGAGCGGAAACCTCGCACCGGCTGGCTGAGCTGCACCCGGCCGTCGAGAAAGGCATCTTCGGTGGAGCCGGTCACGTCCAGTCGGCGTGGCTGGCCAGCGCGTCCTTCAGGATGGCCTGAGCGCGCGCCTCGTCCTCGTCGCTGACCATCAGCCGGCGCGGCAAAATGACCATGCTGCCGTCCATGATGCTCATGTGGCTGTCGAGCACCACCGAGGGAATTCCCGCATCCTTGAGAACCACTTCCGCGAAATTCAGCTCGACGACATTGTTGCTCTTGAGGATTTCGCGCATCGCGTCTCTCGGCCGCATGGGGCATACCCGCCCCCGGCAAAGCTGCTATCCTTGACCCGGGACCCAAGGCCCCTAATGTCGCAGCCGCTCGGGTTCCCGGCAAGAAGATCGGACATGCAGACCGCCGAAGCTACCAACACTCTCGAACGGCCCTCGCCTATCGACTGGCTGCACGGCCTCGTCGCGGCCGATATGGCGGCCGTGGACCGGCTCATCCACGATCGGCTGGGGAGCGCGGTGCCGCTG
>DATCOJ010000221.1:0-3703 GCA_036564785.1 Rhizomicrobium sp.
CGCTTCGCTCGCAACGCTTGCCCCCTCCCGCAAGGGGAGGGGGGAGACACGATGGCGCTTCCTCGCTGCTGTTCCCCCCACATTTCCGTTGCCCCTCTTGGCTTCATTTCCGCCGCAAGTTCATGCTCTATGCGCCCACGAATGCTGGGCCGTTTGCGCTTGACGTTGAGTAACGCCTGGGGGCTTGTCGCGCACAGCCTCTCGGGGCGGCTGTTCCTGCTCACGCTCTTGTTCGTGACGATCACCGAGGCGCTGGTGTTCGGGCCATCGGTCGGCCGCTACCACCACGCGCTGCTGCAGTCCCATATCGAATCCGCGGAGATCGCCATCCTGCCCCTGACCGAAGCGGCGGGCGAGAAGCTCTCCGCCGGCTTGCGCGAACAGTTGCTGCAGCATGCCGGCGCCAATGCGGTGATGCTGAAGCGTCCCGAGCAGCGCGAGCTGTTCCTGGTGACCCAGATGCCGCGCCAAATCGACCTCACCATCGATCTGGCGCGCGACGACCTGTTTCACGAAATCTATTACGGGCTCGACTGCCTGCTGGCGGGGGGCCCACGCACCTTGCGGGTGGTGGCGCCCACCCACATCACGGGCGCCGAAGACGTAGAAATCGTGCTGGGCGAACATGGCATCCATCAGGCGCTGCTCGCCTATGCCGGCAATGTGGGATTGCTGGCGCTGCTGATCTCGTCGGTGACGGCGGTGCTGGTTTTCCTGAGCCTTTATCTCGTGCTGGTCCGGCCGATGCGGCGGATCACGCTCGGCATGGTGGCGTTCCGCGAGAATCCGGAAGACCCGGGGCGCATCGTGGCGGCGTCGACCCGGCAGGACGAGATCGGCATCGCCGAGCGCGAGCTCGCCTCCATGCAGCGCGAGCTCTACGGCTCGCTGCAGCAGCGGGCGCGGCTGGCGGCGCTGGGCTTGGCGGTGGCGAAGATCCAGCACGATCTGCGCAACATTCTCTCCAGCGCGCAGCTGGCCTCCGACCGCCTGGCGGCGAGCGAGGACCCGGCGGTGAAGCGGCTGGCGCCGCGGCTGATCGGCTCCATCGATCACGCGGTGGCGCTCGCCACCAACACGCTGCGCTACGGCCGCGCCGAGGAGCATCCGCCGGAGCGCAAGCGCGTGGCGCTGAAGCCGCTGGTGGACGACGCGGTGGCGGCGGCGCTGAGCGAGCGGGGCGAGGGCCATGAGGTCGCGGTCGTCGATCAGGTGCCGGCGGAGATTCAGATCGATGCCGATCCGGAGCAGCTGTTCCGCATCCTGCTCAATCTGCTGCGCAATGCCGGCGAGGCGGTAAGCGGGGGCGAGCGCGGAGAGATTCGCGTCTCCGCTTTGCGCAATGGGCCGCGCGTGACGATCGACATCGCCGACAACGGGCCGGGCATTCCGGAAAAGCTGCGCGAGCGGCTGTTCCAGCCCTTCGCAGGCACGTCGCGGCCGGGCGGCTCGGGCCTCGGCCTCGTCATCGCGCGCGATCTCGCCCGAGCTCATGGCGGCGACGTGACGCTCGTTTCGACCGGCGCGCAAGGCACCGTGTTTCGGGTGGAGATTCCAAACAGGAGGGACGGCTAGTGGCGTGGGACCCGGAGATCTATTTGACGTTCGCGGCGGAACGGACGCGGCCGGCGGCGGAGCTGCTGGCGCGGGTGCCGCTGAAAGCGCCGCGACGGGCCATCGATCTCGGCTGCGGGCCCGGCAATTCCACCGCGCTGCTGGCCGCGCGCTGGCCGCAGGCGGAGATCGAGGGTCTCGAATCCTCGCCGGAGATGCTGGCCAAGGCGAAGGCCTCCGGCGTGCGCGCCAAATGGATCGCGGGCGAGGTGGAAACATGGCAACCGGACGCGCCGTACGATGTCGTGTTCTCGAATGCGACGTTGCATTGGATCGCCGGCCATCGCGTGCTGCTGCCCCGGCTGATGGGTTTCGTCGCGGAAGGGGGCGCGCTCGCTTTCCAGGTGCCGCGCAATTTCCATTTTCCCTCCCACGTGCTGATGCGCGACGTGGCGGAGAGCGGGCCGTGGGCGCAGAAGCTGACGGGCGCCCGCAGGATCAACGTCGAGGAGCCGGAGACTGTTTTCGACATTCTGGCGCCGCTGGCGAAATCGCTCGACATCTGGGAGACGAGCTATCTGCACGTGCTGGAAGGCGAGGATCCGGTGCTCGATTGGGTGAGCGGCACAGGCCTCAGACCGTTTCTGGCGCCGCTCGACGCGAGCGAGCGCGAGGCGTTCCTGGCCGATTATCGCGCGCGATTGCGCCAGGCCTATCCCAGGCGGGCCGACGGCAAGACGCTGTTTCCCTTCAAGCGGCTGTTCGCGGTGGCGATGCGTTGAGCTTCGAGGGGGCGAGGGAATTCCACGTTGACGGCCGAGACCCGTCTCACATCTGCATGGTCCAGCCTTCGACACCCATGGCGGCCTGGCGCACGGCCTCGCTGAGCGTTGGATGGGCGTGGGATGTGCGCGCGATGTCCTCGGAGGAGGCGCCGAATTCGATGGCGAGTGCTGCCTCGGCGATCAGGTTGCCGGCCTCCGCGCCCAGGATGTGAACGCCCAGCACGCGGTCGGTCCTGGCGTCGGCGATGACCTTGGCGAAACCTTCGGTGGCGGCGATGGTCTTGGCGCGCGCATTGGCGGTGAACGGGAACTTGCCCACCTTGTAGGCGACGCCGGCCGCCTTCAGCTCTTCTTCCGTCTTGCCGACGCTGGCCACTTCCGGCGCGGTGTAGACCACCGCGGGAATCGCGTCGTAGTTCACGTGGCCGGCGCGGCCGGCGATGTTTTCGATGCAGGCCACCGCCTCGTCTTCCGCCTTGTGGGCCAGCATGGCGCCTTCGCGGCAATCGCCGATGGCCCAGATGCCGTCGACATTGGTCTTGAAATGGGCATCGGTGATCACGCGGCCGCGCTTGTCGAGCGCCACGCCGATCTCCTTGAGGCCGAGATTGTCCGTATACGGAATGCGACCGATGGCGACGAGGACCACGTCTGTCTCGATGCTTTGCTGTGCCCCGCCGGCCACCGGCTCGACCGTGACGAAAATCGAATCTCCCTTCTTCTCTACGCCGACGACTTTGGTGGACAATTGGAACTTCATGCCCTGGCGCGCCAGGATGCGCTGGAACTGCTTGGCGATCTCGCCGTCCAGCCCCGGGGTGATGCGGTCGAGGAATTCCACCGCCGTCACTTCGCTGCCGAGCCTGCGCCAAACGCTGCCCAGCTCGAGCCCGATATAGCCGGCGCCCACCACCAGCATCCGCTTTGGCACGGTCTTGAGCGACAGCGCCCCGGTGGAGGAGACGATGCGCTCTTCGTCGATCGCCACGCCTGGGAGCGGCGCGACATCGGAGCCGGTGGCGATGACGATGTGCTTCGCTTCGAGCGCGCGAACGCTTCCGTCCGCGGCCTTCACCTCCACCTTGCCGGGGCCCGCGATGCGCGCTTCGCCGACGATGGCTTCCGACTTGTTCTTCTTGAGCAGGAACTCGACGCCGCGGGTGAGCTCGCCCACCACCTTGGACTTGTGCGCCATCATGGCGGGCAGATCGAGCTCCACGCTCGCCTTGATGCCAAGCTTCGCGAAATCCTTGCCCGCTTCTTCGAACAATTCGCTCGCATGCAGCAGCGCCTTGGACGGGATGCAGCCGATGTTGAGGCAGGTGCCGCCGAACGCCCCACGCTTGTCGATGCAGGCGGAAGTC
>DATCOJ010000222.1:0-3503 GCA_036564785.1 Rhizomicrobium sp.
ATGTGAAGCTCAACAAGAAGGTGTCGCCCGAAGTGGTCGGCGTGGTCCAGCAGATCGAGGATTACGCCAAGCTCGCCGATACCGTGGCCTCGCATCTCGCCGTCAAGATTTCCGACAAGCAGGAAATCCTCGAGACGCCCGTCGTCACCCAGCGCCTGGAAAAGGTGCTCGGGCTGATGGAGAGCGAAATCTCCGTGCTGCAGGTGGAAAAGCGCATCCGCACCCGCGTCAAGCGGCAGATGGAGAAGACGCAGCGCGAGTACTACCTCAACGAGCAGATGAAGGCGATCCAGAAGGAGCTGGGCGACGAGGAAGGCAAGGACGAACTCGCCGAACTCGAGGAGAAGATCAAGAAGACCAAGCTCTCCAAGGAAGCCCGCGAGAAAGCCACCCACGAGCTCAAGAAGCTGCGCCAGATGTCGCCGATGTCGGCGGAAGCTACCGTCGTGCGCAACTATCTCGACTGGCTGCTCTCGATCCCGTGGAACAAGAAGAGCAAGGTCAAGAAGGATCTCAATCTGGCCGAGCAGATTCTCGACGCCGACCACTATGGTCTGGAAAAGGTCAAGGAACGCATCGTCGAGTATCTCGCCGTACAACAGCGCGCCAACAAGCTGAGCGGGCCGATCCTGTGCCTGGTCGGGCCTCCGGGCGTCGGCAAGACCTCGCTCGGCCAAAGCGTGGCGCGGGCGACCGGGCGCAAGTTCGTGCGGATGGCGCTCGGCGGCGTGCGCGACGAAGCCGAGATTCGCGGCCATCGCCGCACCTACATCGGCTCGATGCCCGGCAAGATCATCCAGTCGATGCGCAAGGCCAAGACCTCGAACCCGCTGTTCCTGCTCGACGAGGTCGACAAGATGGGCGCCGATTTCCGCGGCGATCCGTCGTCGGCTTTGCTCGAGGTGCTCGACCCCGAGCAGAACCATACCTTTGCCGACCACTACCTGGAGGTCGACTACGATCTGTCGAACGTGATGTTCATCACCACGGCGAATACGCTCAATATTCCGCCGCCGCTGATGGACCGCATGGAGATCATCCGCATCGCCGGCTACACCGAGGATGAGAAGGTCGAGATCGCGCGCAAGCATCTGATCCCGGCCGCGATCGCCAAGCACGGCCTCCAAGTCAAGGAATGGTCGATCGACGACGAGGGGCTGCTGCTCATGATCCGCCGTTACACGCGGGAAGCGGGCGTGCGCAACCTCGAGCGCGAGCTGTCGACCCTGATCCGCAAGGCGGTGAAGGAGTTGATGACCTCGAAGAAAAAGTCGATCGCGGTCACGGCGGCGACCATCGGCGATTATCTCGGCGTGCCGAAATATCGTTACGGCGAGATCGAGGCCGAGGATCTGATCGGCATGGTCACCGGGCTCGCCTGGACCGACGTCGGCGGCGAGTTGCTCACCATCGAAGGCGTGATGATGCCGGGCAAGGGCAAGATGACCGTCACCGGCAACCTGCGTGACGTGATGAAGGAGTCGATCTCGGCGGCGGCGTCTTATGTCCGCTCGCGGGCGGTCGCCTTCGGCATCGAGCCGCCGTTGTTCGACAAGCGCGACATCCACGTGCACGTGCCGGAAGGCGCGACGCCCAAGGATGGACCGTCGGCGGGCGTCGCCATGGTCACCGCGATCGTCTCGGTGATGACCGGCATTCCGGTGCGCCGCGATGTCGCCATGACCGGCGAGATCACGCTGCGCGGCCGCGTGCTGCCGATCGGCGGCTTGAAGGAGAAGCTGCTGGCCGCCGCGCGCGGCGGCATGAAGACCGTGCTGATCCCGGAGGAGAACGCCAAGGATCTGGTGGAAATCTCCGAGGCCATCAAGAAGAACCTCGAGATCATTCCGGTGACCCGCATGGACGAGGTGATCGCCCATGCGCTGGTGCGCAAGCCGGAAGCGATTACCTGGGACGAGGAGAGCGCCAAGCTCGCCGCCGCGGCGGCCGTCTCCGGCGAGCCCGGGGTGGAAGACGACGGCTCCGGCCTGACCGCGCACTAACGCGGGGCGCGCGGCCAAACGAAATCGGAAACGGCGCCGCAGGGCGCCGTTTTCATTTGGCAATGACCGTCCAGCTTGCGCCGCCACGGCGTATAGCGATAAACGGGCGGAGAGGGCGGTTAGCTCAGTTGGTAGAGCGCCTGCTTTACACGCAGGATGTCGGCGGTTCGAGTCCGTCACCGCCCACCAGACTTCGCTGCGAAACAGCGGCGGATGCCGCCAAACGCAAAACAGCAGGCCAAGAGCGTGTTGCTCTCAGCCTGCCGTTTTTGTCCCCGGAGGGTCCGGTCTTAAGCTTAGACCGACTCTTTCAATTCCTTGGAGGCGCGGAAGGCGACCTTTTTGCTCGCCTTGATCTGGATCGCTTCGCCGGTGGCCGGGTTGCGGCCCATGCGCGCGGCGCGCTTGCGCACCTGAAGGATGCCGAGGCCGCCGATGCGGATGCGCTCGCCCTTCTTCAGGTGCTTGACGATATTGCCGACGAAATCGCCAAGCACGGCTTCCGCCTGCTTCTTCGACATCTCATGGGATTCCGCGAGTGCCGCGGCGAGATGCTTCAACGTGACGGTCGGCGGTGTCGGAGCTTTTCCAGGAACTGTTGCCATCGTTAGGACCCTCCTCTTGAATCCGTGAGCTTGGCGGACGCCAAACACCTTGCCCGCATAGACGATTCGGGGCCGGTCTGACCATCGATTCTTCGCGTCAAATAAGGCTTTTTCGCAATTTCTCGACGCCGGGATCGTTTACCTTGACTTGGGGTAGGGGCGCCTATAACTCGATCCAACGCCCGCGGGGGCGTAGCTCAGTTGGTTAGAGCGCTGCCCTGTCACGGCAGAGGCCGCGGGTTCGAGTCCCGTCGCTCCCGCCATTTTATCAATGACTTAGCCCCGGTCGCTGCCGCACGGAAAGGCACCGCCGGGCGCCCGAAAGGCGCCGCGTGAACGCCTCGCCAGCAACGGTCCGCGCCCTGTTTTTCGACGTGTTCGGGTCGATGGTGGACTGGCGCAAGTCGGTCGCCCGCGAAGCGGAAAAAATCCTCGAACTGCTCGGATACAAGCTCGATTGGGTGGCGTTCGCCGACGCCTGGCGCGGCGAATACCAGCCCGGCATGGAGGAAGTGCGCTCCGGCCGGCAGCCCTTCGCCAAGCTCGACGTGCTGCATCGGCGCAACCTCGAGCGCCTGCTGCCGCGCTTCGGTTTGCAGAACTTGTCGGACGAGGTGCTCGACGATCTGACGCTGGTGTGGCACCGGCTCGATGCTTGGCCGGACGTGCCGGCTGCGCTGGCGCGCCTCAAGGGCAAGTTCTGGCTGGCGCCGGTGTCGAACGGCAATATCTCGCTGATGGTCGATCTCGCCCGCCGCAATGCTTTTCCGTGGGACGCGGTCCTCGGCGCCGAGGTCGCGCATGACTTCAAGCCGAAGCCGGCCGTCTATCTCGCCGCTTGCGCGGCGTTCGATCTCAAGCCGGGCGAATGCATGATGGTGGCCGCGCACAGCAA
>DATCOJ010000223.1:0-4318 GCA_036564785.1 Rhizomicrobium sp.
GCGTAGTCCTTCACCGAGACCAGCCGGTCGAGCGCCATGACCGCCATCGGCGCGTTGCGGCGCGCTTCGTCCGCGCTGTCGCGGTCGGCGCCGCCGCTGGCAGGCAGCGGATTGATCACGCCCTGGGCGCCCAACGGATGAGTGGCGAGCTGGCTGATCTTGCCAGCGGCGACATTGCCAGCGGCGCCGATGCCATAGCGGTAGGTGGCTTTGATGTTGGCAGTACCCGTCGGCGGCCTCGCTCCGTGGATTCCGTTGCCGAAGACGACCGACACTTTGTCTTCGTCACTTGCCGACGTGATGAAGGTGCGATCCTTGGGCCCCTCCTCGGTCAGGTCGTCGCGCTCGTGCCATTCGAGTTCGTTGACCGTGACGCTGAGCGTGCTCGATGCGCCGGAGGGCGTGGGCGCCGAAATGTAGGTGAGCGGCGATTGGCGCAACGCCAATGTCTGGAACGATTGGCTGGCATCTCCATCGCCCAGCGCCTCGCCCACGATCTGCCCGTGGGTAGCCTTGGCGACGTTGCCATAAACGCAGACGGTGGCCGTGTCATAGGTATAGGCCAGTGGCGCGGCCAGCTTCAGGCTGGTGTGCAACTTCTTCTGCGAGATGCGCCAGGCGAAGAATTTGGGTGGCTCATCCCCACCATATGGTCCCTCCTGCATGTCTGCGTGGATATGGCCGCCGGGAACCGGAACATTGGTGTCGGGATCGGTCAGGAGGCCCTGGAAAGCGGAGAAATCTCCCTCGCGTTCCGCTGCGGTCGGAACGTAGGCGTTGGCGAAGAACCCCGGCGCCAATTCGACTTGCTGGCAATATTCCTGATTGCGCAGCTGAAGGTCAGGCAGCGAATGCAGCATGTCGAGGAAGCTGGGATTGGGAACGCCGACGACCAGCCGATCTCCCTGCGCATTGGCCGGCGTCGTGTACTTGATTTCGGAAAAGGGAATGAAGCCGGCGGGAAAGGGAACGCACAACGATGCTTCCGTTCCTTGCGCCACCGCTGCGATCATCGCCAGTTCGCTGGCCTTTACGCCGGAAACGTTCGGGATATCGGTGCGCGCGCCGGAAACGATCACCCAACGTCCCGGCTCCAGTCCGTCATAGACCGCATCGAGCCCAACGGTGTCGAGTGCGACGTCGGTGTCGAGCGGCTCTTCGGTGAGCGCCAATGGCTCGGCCTGCGCATGAACGAGCGTGCCGCGAAGGACGTCGTTGGAGCCCAGCACGTCGCCGATCTTCTCTCCAGTATCGCCCCTCAGAACATCCTGAAGCCACTGGGGCTCGAGCGTGAGCGCCGTGACATTTGCCGCGTAGCCCGTACCGCTGTCCTGTGAGCCCGCACGCGTTGCGGTCACCATGTGGAAGGTCACCGCTCGTCTGCTGAAGATGCTGATCATGGGGCGATCGATGATCACCCAGCTTCCCGGCTGGATCTGATCGTAGGGCGAATCGAGCAGGACCGTGGGAGGAATCGAATTCGTCGATTTCTTCATCTCCGGCCATGCCGTGTTGATCGTCGGGGCGGAGCCGTAGGAAGGCACCGCATCGCCGCCGTGCGGCGTTGCCGGACCTGTGTATCGGCTGGCGAACAGCAGCGCCTTCGCGCGCATGGCGAACACATCGACGCCGTAGCCGGGGTTGGGAATGCCGCGCCAGGCCGGATAGAGCGACGTGGCGGCGGTAGGTTTCAAGGCGGCGAGCAGCCTTGGCGCAATGTCGGATTGCGGCGCGAAGCTGCGCGCCACCGACCGCTTCAGCAGCGCGGCATTGGCCGGCTGCACCGACCGCGGGATCGTCAGGCGAGATGTCAGCGTCAGGAGACTGCGAAGCGGCGAGGCTTCCAGCGCCGAGGGCATTGCGACGGCCGTGAGGGTCTTTGATTGCTGATCGCTCAGGGCGGCGGCGAGCCCGGGCAACAGCTCGACGATGTGAAAAATCCAGACCGCGACGCGGCTGAACTTGCGGCCGCGTGCCAGCGACTCCTGTTCCCGCAATTGGGAGATTGCCAGCCTGACAAATCCCATCGCCTCGTCGAATTTGAGCCCCTTGACGACCAGATTGTTTTGCAGGGCCTTCAGGATGGTCGCGACGTTCTGCGCCAGCACGCTGCCCGGGAACAGATAGCTCGCCTTGTCGATGAAAAGCTGGAGCGACTGGGCTGCGCCCAGAAAATCCGTGCTCGGCACCAGCGCCACTTCGGTCCGCTTTGCTTCGGCCTGCACGTCAATGCGCTCGACCGCGCGCAACCATTGCTGACCGGAGTCCGTACCGAACACAAAGAGCATCGCGTCGCCGGTCTTCAGATTGGTGGAAATATCGTCGAGGTAAACGGTGTCGATCACGCTGGCGTCGGTTACCGCCGGGATCGCATCGGCAGTGGTATCGGGCAGAGTGATGAACTGCGGGCGCGTGAGACGCGGCTTCATGGCGTTCCATACGTCGCGCGCGTCGAGGGGGTCGGAGGTTTCGAAGAATTGCGGCAGCTCTCCGGGTCCGGGGATGCTCTGCGCCCGGATGCCGGCCGGCATCTGTCCCTTGAAGCCGGTCGCCGTCGTAAAGGCGAGGTAAACGCTGGCGGCCACACCGGGGCGCAACCGGTAGCCGATGAGCCTCGCCAGTTCGAGGACGGAGCGGCGTTCGATGGCGGTCGGCAAGTAGCCTTCGTTGGCGATGCGCTCCTGGTAGAAGGTGAGAACATCGCCGACCACGGCCCAGGCGTCCATCAGCGCAATCGCGGGATCGGAAGTGTCGCGCGCGGTGAGCTGCTTCAATGGATAGAGAATATCGGTGCCGGTGCCGGCGACCGACGGGATCTCGATCGACAAATTGGAGAGCCGCGCCAGCATGGTTTCGAAGAAGGCGGCATAGGTGCCGGCGCGATAGGCGATCGCCGACAGGCCGGGCGGATTGCATTCGGAAACCGGCGTGGCGATTCCGATGCCTTCGCAGCAGCCGCAATCCTCTTTCATCGGCCACCCCTCATATGAAGCGTGAACCGGCCGCGGGTCGGCAGGCTCGGGTCGTTGTCCAGACAGGCGATCTCGAAAGGCTTGAGCGGCAGTTCGCCGAGCAGGGGAATTTCGGGCGCCTTGCGCGACGGCGGCGGCGAGCCGGGCTCATAGCGCGCCAGCCGGAGCATCTGCACTTCGGTGACGCCGGGAACGGCTTGGGCCGCCGCGATGATGCGGCTTGCGAACACCGCGGTGCCGAAGGTGAAGCGGTCCGGATGGAAGAAGCCCAGCTTGCCCCCCGGCAGCACGCGATTGCTGAAGACATCCAACAGGGCAGTTTCCACGTGGCCTCGTAGAGCCTGCGGGCCAACGCAGACGAGCAGTCCCACGTCGAGCGGCACGTAGTGCGCCTGACGCACGTTCAGGTCGTGGCCGATGCGCCGGTAGCGCTCCAGATAGGCGTCGATCTCGGTGAGCAACTCCGACTCAGCGCTCTCGCGGCCGAGGGGATCGACCGAGACCTGGGCCTCGTACCAGCTGCCGGTCCAGCGCAAGGCTCCCCGCGCGTTCTGCAGGGTCTCGAAAGGCACGAGACAGAGATCGGGCGGGAGCGCCGGCGTGTCCTCGCCTTCCTCTTCCTCGTCGGCTGCGCGAGGATCGTCGGCGCTGGGCCCGGGGAGCACATCGCCGTTGGGCTTCGTGAGGGAGGCCATCGCGGCGGAAACAAGCATCGGGCGCTCGGACAATCGGCGGGCATTGTCGGCGGCGAGACCGGCATAGTCCTGCGCCGTGACGGCCCGTTCCAGCGTGTCGCGGAAGGCGTGAGGGGCGAACAGCTTGACTTCGGCGATAGGCTCCGGCGCTGTCCCGCCCACCGCAGCGAACGGATTGCGCGGCGCGAGGTTTCCCATGCCTTCGGTCAGCTCGCGGAAGGCGATGTAGACGATGGTCTCGGAGCCGACATTGCCCGCAGGTCCGTTGCCAATGGAATAGAGGGCCTGGAAAGCGGTGCCGGCCTCCGGCATGCGTCCTTCGCGGCCATTGCCGAAGCGCAGACGAGCGACTCCGTCATCGTCCGTTTCGACGACAAAATCCGCATCGTTGCCGCCGCTCTCCAGTAGATCCTCTCTGGCAGTCCACTGCGTGGTGACAGGGCCATTTCGCGTTTGCACCGTGCCCTGAAGCGCCACGCGTGGTAACGCTGCCCGTGGATTCTGCACGAGCGCCTTGGAGGCGCAGCCGCAGGCGGGTAACGGTTCGCTGAACGTCAGCGGCTGGGTCGACAAATGCGGGCGGAACTTGGCCGGCATCGTCACGACTTCCCGCGGCGCGCAATCGCTCGGGCAATTCTGCCGGCTTTGCGA
>DATCOJ010000224.1:0-44331 GCA_036564785.1 Rhizomicrobium sp.
GGAACTTCTCCTTCCCCCCTCGTGGGGGAAGGTGGCTCGCCGAACGAAGTGAGGCGAGACGGAAGGGGGGCGCGCTTTCCATGCAAGTTCAAATCCCCGGCATTTGCTTGCGGAAGGGGTGGGCGGGATAGACGCCCAGCACCGTGAGCCTGCTGCAGAAGAATTTGAGCTCTTCCAACGCCAGCCGCACGCCGCGCTCCTCGGGATGGCCTTCGATATCGGCATAGAACTGCGTGGCGTTGAAGGAACCGCCCAGCTGATAGCTTTCCAGCTTGGTCATGTTGACGCCGTTGGTGGCAAAGCCGCCCAGTGCCTTATAGAGCGCGGCCGGCACGTTGCGCACGCGGAAGATGAAGGTGGTGACGACGGGACCGCTCTCCGCCGGCGCGTCGTCCGGCTCGTGCGCCATGACTAGGAAGCGCGTCATGTTGTGCGACTCGTCCTCGACATCGGGTTTGAGGATTTCCAGCCCGTAGATTTGCGCGGCCAGCGCGGAAGCGATGGCGCCGACGGAAGGATCGTTCAGCTCCGCCACGTGGCGCGCGGAGCCTGCCGTGTCGTGCCAGACATGCGCGCTCAGCTTGAAGTCGCGGATCAGCTTGCGGCATTGGCCGAGCGCCGGGCCCTGGCTGTAAACCGACTTGAGCCCGGCCAGCGACGCGCCCTTGAGGCCGAGCAGCTGGTGGCGCACGCGATGAAAGTGCTCGCCCACGATGTAGAGCCCGGCCTCCGGCAGCAGATGATGGATGTCGGCGATGCGGCCGTGCAGCGAATTCTCCACCGGGATGATGCAGAGTTCGGTGGCGCCATCGCGCACCGCGCCGATCGCGTCCTCGAAGGTGGGATAGGGAATCGCCATCGCCTGCGGCAGCGCCTCGCGCGCGGCGAGATTGGCATACGCCCCAGGCTCGCCCTGGAAGGCGACGTTTTTGGCGCGTGAGACCAGCGTGTCCCTCATCGCCACAAGCCTTCACCTCCCCCAACGCGGGGAGGTCGAAATGCTTGAGCGTCAGCGAAAGCATTTCGGGTGGGGGGCTCACGATCAACATCCCCCCACCCGGAGCATTTCTCTCCCGCAACAAATGCGGGTTCGAAATGCTCCGACCTCCCCGCGTTGGGGGAGGTGAAATTCGGGGCTGCGATTTCGTGGCGCATCAATCCTGTTCCATTCCCAGCAAGGCGCGCGCCTTTTCCAGATCTTCCGGCGTGTCCACGCTCAGCGGCGCTGCGTCCACCAGAGCCACCGCGATCGTCATGCCCGCCTCCAGCGCGCGCAGCTGCTCGAGCTTCTCGCGCCGCTCCAGCGGAGATGGGGGCAGCTTGACGAAGCGCGACAGGGCCTCGCGGCGGAAGGCATAGATGCCGATGTGATGAAACAGCGGTCCCTCGCCCGAGGGCGCGCGAGCCCGCGTAAAATACAGCGCAAGCCCGCGCCGGCCGGTGACGTCCCAGGCCACCACCGGCTTCACCACGCTGGGATTGTCGCCATCGTCCGCATTGTCGATCTCGGCTGCAAGCGTGGCGATGTCCGCGCCCGTGGGCGCCAGCACCTCCACCACCGCGCGAACCTGCGCGGGATCGAGCGCCGGCAGGTCGCCCTGCAGGTTCACCACCACGTCGTGCGTCCAGCCGCGATCGATCGCTTCGACGGCGGCGAAGACGCGATCGGAACCGGAGGGCAGATCGGGATCGGTCAGCACGGCGCGGCCGCCCGCCGCTTCGACGGCGTCTGCGATCTCTTGCTCAGCAGCGGCCACCACCACCGGTCCGACTTCGGCCAGTACCGCCTGCCGCCACACCCGCACGATCGTCGGCACCCCCGCGATGTCGGCGAGGGGCTTGCCCGGCAATCGCGTGGACGCCATGCGCGCCGGAATGATCACGATGGGATTCATCGCGCAGCCCCTTTCGGCCCGGAATTCCGCCAACTTATGCGACGCTTCGCCGCAATGACGCTCATGGGCCGCCTAGTAATGTCGCCCCGTTTTCTCGGGGGCACCTGACGCGATCTGCCCGCGCCACCCGCCCGCATCCCGAGATCCGGACGAGCAACGCCTCAAGGCAACACGGGAGCCTGACCTTATGGATTCCTGGGAGTGGAACAAGATCGCAGGCGCCGTGCTCGGCACGCTGATGTTCGTGGTCGTGGTGAAGATCGCGACGGAGGAAATCTTCAAGGTCCCCGAGCCGGCCAAGCCCGGCTATGTGGTGGAAGGCGTCAAGGAGGAGGCTCCCGCGGGCGGAACGACGGTTGCCGCCGCCGAGGAGCCGCTGCCCGATTGGGGAACGGAACTGCCCAAGGCCAGCGTCTCCGACGGCAAGCAGATTTCCGCGCGCTGCGAACAATGCCACGACCTGTCCAAGGGTGGTCCCAACAAGATCGGGCCCAATTTGTGGGGCGTGGTCGGGCGGCCGCGCGCCAGCCATCCAGGCTTCGAATATTCCAGCGCCATGAAGTCCAAGGGCGGCAGCTGGAGCTATGACGAGCTGTTCAAATTCCTGAAATCGCCCGGCAGCTACATCCCCGGCACCAAGATGAGCTTCGCCGGGCTGCGCAGCTCGCAGGATCGCGTGAGTCTCATCGCCTATTTGCGCACGCAGTCCGATTCGCCCGCGCCGATTCCGCCGCCCGCGCCGGCTAAACCCGCCGCCGCACCTACCACGGGCAACACGCCGGCGTCCGTTCCCGCCGCACCGGGTACCACCACGCCGCCGGCAAACGCCCCGCCCGCCAACGGTCAGAAGCCCACCAAGCCCTGACGCTTGCAGGCGCCAGCGAAAGCGGCGAGCGTGGGCACATGAGCGCGAAAACGCTTCTCATTGTCGTGCCGGCCGCCTGGGCGGGATTGTGGACGGTGCCGCTCGCCGAGATCGCACCGGATCTGGCCGTCCGCGTGCACGGCCGCGATGAGTTTGCGCCGGAAGCGATCGACTATGTGCTCAGCTTTCGTCCGCCGCCGGGATTTCTCAAGACGCTTGCGAACTTGAAGGCCGTGTTCTCGCTGGGCGCCGGCGTCGACGGCTTCCTCGCCGATCCGGACTATCCCCGACAGGTGCCTTTGGTGCGCTTCGTCGATCACACGCTGTCGCGCGAGCTGGCGCAATATTGCGTGCTGCACGCGCTGATCCATCACCGCCAGCAACGCATGTTCGACCGCGCCCAGGCCGAGCACAAATGGCGCCAAACGCTGCCGCCGCGCCGCACCGAAGACACCCGCGTCGGAATCCTCGGGCTGGGCGAGATCGGTACCCTGGTCGCGGAACGCCTGCGCGATCTCGACTTCCAGGTCGCGGGCTGGAGCCGAACGCCGAAGACCGTGCCAGGCGTGGAAAGCTTTGCCGGCGAGGAGCGCCTTTCCGCCTTCCTGGCGCGCACCGACATTCTCATCTGTCTGCTGCCGCTCACGCCTCAAACGCGCGGAATCCTGAATGCGAACCTGTTTGCCCAGCTTCCGGCCGGCGCCTTTCTGATCAACGTGGCGCGCGGCGGACATCTGACCGAGAGAGATCTCATTCCGGCGATCGATTCGGGGCGGCTGTCGGGCGCCACGCTCGACGTGTTCGAAACGGAGCCGTTGCCGGAATCGAGTCCGTTCTGGGCCCATCCGAAAATCACCGTGACGCCGCATATCGCGGCGATCTCCGATCCGCGCGTGGCGGCGCAGTATGTGGTCGATGGGATCGCCCGCCTCGAACGCGGCGAGAAGCTCGAGAACGTCGTCGATCTCGACCGCGGCTACTAGGAATAGCGCGCCTTGAGCAGCGCATAGATCGCGCGCGCGGCATTGGCCTCGGCCCCTTTGCGCCGGCCGGGACGCGGCCGGTCGATCCATGCCGGGATGTCGAAATGCACCCAGGATTTGGCGCGCGCCACGAAGCGGTTGAGGAACAGCGCCGCCGTGGTAGCGCCGGCCAGTGCATATTCCGGCGCATTGTTGAGATCGGCGATGGGACTGGCGATCGTCGGCTCGTAGCCGCGCCACAGCGGCAGCCGCCACAGGGGATCGTGCACCTCGGTGGCGTGCCGCATCAGGTCGGCGGCGAGCGCTTCGTCGTCGGTGAAGAACGGCGGCAGCTCCATGCCGGTGGCGGCGCGCGCGGCGCCGGTCAGCGTGGCAACATCGATGAGCAGCTCCGGCTCCTCGCTGTCGGCTTCGGTCAAGGCGTCTGCCAGAACCAATCGGCCCTCCGCGTCCGTGTTGCCGATCTCGATGGTCAACCCCTTGCGGCTCTTCAGCACGTCGCCGGGGCGATAGGCGGAGCCGGAAACAGAATTCTCCACCGCCGGAATCAGCACCCGCAGCCGCAGCTTCAGCCTGGCATCCATCGCCATGCGGGCGATGGCCAGCACGACGGCTGCCCCGCCCATGTCCTTCTTCATGGTCGACATGCCCGACGCCGTCTTGAGGTCGAGGCCGCCGGAATCGAAGACGACGCCCTTCCCCACCAAAGTCACCTTTGGCGCTTTTGCGCCACCCCAGGTGAAATCGATCAGCCGGGGCGCGCGCGTCGAAGCCCGACCGACGGCGTGGATCAGCGGATAATTCCGTTCGACGAGATCGTCACCGATGACGAGAGAGAACTTCGCGCCGTAGCGCTTGGCGAGATCGCCCGCCGCGGCCGCCAACTCCTGCGGTCCCATGTCGTTGGATGGAGTGTTCACCAGGTCGCGGCCGAGAAAAACGCTTTCGGCGATCCGGGTGATTTCTTCGCCGTCCACGTCCTCAGGCACGACCAGCTTCGGCATTGGGCGCGGTTTCCCGCTCTTGCGGTAGCGGTCGAACCTGTAGGTGCCGAGCACCCAGGCCAAGGCGCCGCGGGCACCGCCAAGCTCCTGCGGCACGTCACTGAACGCATAGGTGCCCTGCGGCAGGGCTTCGGAGAAGGCGGCAAGCGCCAGAGGGTCGCCGCCCTTTCCCAATCCCAGGACAGCGCCGCTCAACCCGCCGCCCGTGTTGGGCAGCAGCAGGATCTCGCCCTCTTTTGCGGAAAAATTGGCGCTGCGGAGCCATTCTGCCTCGCGCTTGCTTCGCGTCGAAAGCCAGCGCTTCAGCCGATCGCCGGCGATCGCGTGAAGCGGCATGGCGCCTTTTGCGCTTCTCACAAGGCTCGCATGCATGAACGGTCCTTCGCGTAGGGGCGGCGGGACATTAGAAATCGCCGTCCGACACCGCAACCGGAGAGGCCATGGCTTCGCGCTACACGCTTGTCCTCGGCACCAAGGATTGGTCGAGCTGGAGCCTCAGGCCGTATCTGGCCATGCGGGCCACGGGCGTCGCCTTCGAGGAAATCGTCATTCCTCTGCGTCAGCCCGACACCACCGAACAGATCAAGCGCCACTCTCCGGCCGGCCGGGTGCCGATCCTCAAGATCGAGGACGGCGGCCGAACCCATATTATTTGGGACAGTCTGGCCATCTGCGAGACCTTGGCGGAGCGCCATCCCGAAGCCCGGCTATGGCCGGAGGATTCGTTCGTGCGCGCCGAAGCGCGCTCCTATGCGGCTGAAATGCATTCGGGCTTCCCCGATTTGCGCGAGCAATTGTCGATGGACTTCGCGCGCCGCCTGCCGCTGCCGCAGTTGCGCGACACCAC
This sequence comes from Rhizomicrobium sp., assembly GCA_036564785.1. Lineage (GTDB taxonomy): Bacteria > Pseudomonadota > Alphaproteobacteria > Micropepsales > Micropepsaceae > Rhizomicrobium. Next base: position 5,595 of record DATCOJ010000224.1, read on the forward strand.
CAAGACGCAGGTCGCGCGCATCCTCGAGGCCTGGACGGACGCACTGGCGCGCTACGGCAGCGATGGCGGCTTCCTGTTCGGGCGCTTCTCCATCGCCGATTGCATGTATGGTCCGGTGGTTTCGCGCTTCATCACGTACGGAGTCGAGATGCAGGACATCGTGAAGGCCTATTGCGATCGGATGTTCGCTCTGCCGGCGATGCGCGACTGGGACAAGGACGCGAAGGTGGAAGTCGATTCAGGGCTTGCCTAGGGCAGCCGCTTTCTTGGGCAGCTTGCCCAGTTCAGCGAAGAAGCGGGCGGCGCCGGGATGGAGCGGCGCCGGGAGATTGGCGGCCGCCGTCTCGAGCCGGATGAATCCCGCACTGCGGTGACTGCCGGTCAGCACGCTGCGATTGGCCGGATTGAACAGAGCCCTTGCAATCGCAAAGACGACCGAGTTCGGCTCGTTCTCGTTGACGATCCAAATCGCACGGACGCCGACGGTCTCAATCTTGCCGCTGCCGGTATAGAGACCGGAGGGAATCGTCTCGGCCACCAAACTATGGGACGCCTTCAAAAGTCGAATGCGGGCCTCGCCGTCGATCGGAATCAGCACCACACGACCGCTGGCCAGCAATTCGCGCACCAACGGCACCGGAGCGCCGCCGACAAAAAACAGCGCATCGATCTGGCCTTTTTCCATTTTGCCGGCGGCGATCTCGGATGGATCGTTGTTGATCTTGATCCGGCTCGCAGGCAGCCGGTAAGCCGCGAGCACCCCCTGAGCTGTCACGATGGTGCCTGAGGTCGCAGGGCCTAGCGACACCCGCTTGCCCTTCAGGTCGGCCACCGAGTGGATATGCGAGGCCTTCGTCGCCAGCAGATGCACTTCCTCGGGAAACAGTGCGGCGATCGCCCGCACGTGGGTCTGCTTCCCGGAAGCCCGAAACACGCCTTCGCCCGCGAGGGATTGCGCAATCACATCCGACTGAGCGAGGGCCGAATCCACCGTTTGCGCGTTGACGGCCAGGATATTTGCGGCCGCTCCCGCGCTCGTCCGCGCCGAAGCGATGAGCCCCGGCGGTCCGCAGACACCGGCCTTCTCGCAGCGGTAGACGCCGGGAGGATGGCTGATGAGTCCTGCAATCGCTTCGCCGATCGGAAAATAGGTGCCGCCCGTCGATCCCGTGGCGATCACGAAGGAAATGCGCGGGATCGAGGTCTGCGCCCCGGTGACCAGGGCCGAAACCAGCGCAAGGACGGCCAAGCCGAGACCCGCCCAGATGGATAGCGCGCGGGATGTCATCGACACCATTGAGACCACCGCTTTGCGTCAAGATTTGGACGGCGAAACCCCGGATTTGCTGGCATTTCGGCCTGCATACTTAAGCCTTTATTGACCGCTCCGCGTCATGCTCCACACGGAATTAACTTGCCGGAGTACGACCGATGCGTCGACTGCCGTTCACCGCCGCCGCCGTTTCTGCGTTCGCCTTGTGGGGGCTGCCCGCCAGCGCCGCACCGGCGGCTGCTCCTCAAATCGGTGCCGACGGAAAGCCGGTTGCCGCTTCGACAACTTCGCCAAGCCTGGACGATTCGCTTCGTCATGCGCAGGCCTTGCGGGCGCAAGGCAATTTCGCCGAGGCCACCCACACACTGAGCCAACTGATGCTGGCCTCGCCCGATGATCCGCGCGTGGTCGGCGAATACGGCAAGGCCTTGGCGCAACAGGGCCGCTCCCAGGACGCCGTCGCTTTTCTCAAGCGCGCCGTCGAATTGAAGCCGGGCGAATGGAGCTTCTATTCGGCGCTTGGCGTGGCTTACGACCAGATGGACGACCGCAAGAGCGCCGCTTCCGCCTATGAGCGGGCGCTCTCCCTGAAACCCGGCGAGCCGACGGTGCTCAACAACTACGCCGTCTCGCGCGCACTGGCGGGCGACCTCGACGGGGCGCAGCGGATGCTCGGCCAGGCGTCCGCCTCCGGCGCAGGCTATTCCAAGATCGCCAACAATCTGGACGCGATCGCGCAGCTGAAATCGGCCAAATCCGCCGGATCACCCCCCGCGGCCGCTTCTGTCCAACCGAAGGCGAGCGCGGTGGCGCAATCCAAGGCTCCCACCGCTCAGCCGCAAAAGGTCACATCGGCGTCCCTGCCGGCGCCGAGTGCCGAGCGCACCGCGAATTCCGCGCCCGCGAGCTTGACGGCGCCGCGCGCTGAACCTTCGACCGTAGTCATGCAGCAGGTGCCGACCGATCCGCTCGCCGGGCCCGTTGCGCACCCGGCGCCGCACAAGCTCACCAACAAGCCGGCGATGAAGACGAAGCTGGCCAAGACGCAGGCCAAACCCTCGGCTCCCGTCCTGCGCACCGCCGATCAGGGCGAATAATCGCAAACGGCATGAGCGGCTTCGCGCGCGGCGGGCGCCGCGCGCGGTCTTGATGCATCATTCGATTGCAGCGGAACTCAGGGATGCATCGTGTGCATCACGCGCATGATCGCCGGCCCCAGGATCACCACGAACAGGCAGGGCAGGAAGAACACGATCATCGGCACGGTGAGCTTGGCGGGAAGCGCCGCGGCCTTTTTCTCCGCCTCGGACATGCGCATCTCGCGGTTTTCCTGGGCGCAGACGCGCAGCGCCTGTCCCAGCGGCGTTCCATACTTCTCGGCCTGATTGAGCGCCGCGGCGATGCCCTTCACGCCGGGATGGCCGCAGCGCTTGGCCAGATTCTCGAAGGCCTGCCGGCGCTCCGGCAAGTAGGACAGCTCGGCCGTCGTCAGCCCGAATTCCTCGGCCAGCTCCACCGACTGGGAGCCCACTTCCGACGCCACCCGGGTGAAGGCCGCCTCGATCGACATGCCCGATTCGACGCAGATCAGCAGCAGATCGAGCGCGTCGGGAAAGGCGTGCATGATCGATTCCTGGCGGTGCTGCGCCTTGTTGGAAACGAACAGATCGGGCAGGTAGAAGCCGACCAGCGCCGCGCCTAGGGCAGCGCCCGCTTTCATCCACGGCGCCCAGGACAAATGCGTGATCACGAACAGGTAGAGCAGCGCCGCGACGAAGACGATGAAGGGCATGACGAAGCGGAAGAACATGAACATGATCAGCGGCGCCTGGCCGCGATAGCCCGCCCGCACCAGCTTGTCACGCGTGTTCGGCGATTCCAGGATGTTGGACAGCTTCAGCCGGTCGACCGTCTGCTTCATGAAGCTCACCGGCTCGGCGCGCAGAATGTTGCGCTTGGAGAGCGCGGCGTGATGCTTGGCGCGCAACTCCTCGCGCCGCTCGGACACCGCCTTCATGCGATCGCCCAGCGAGCGCCGCTCGATCAGCGGCAAGCCGAGGGTCACGATAGTGGCAAAGGCGAGAATGGCCGCCAGCGAGGCCGCGAGGAAATCGCGGTCGAAGAGGATATTCAGGACGCCGACATCGGTGCTCATCTCGCGTCCCTCAATGCTTGAAGCTGATCATTTTCTTCATCACCGCGATGCCGCAGGACATCCAGACGACGCAGCCCGCCAGCATCAGATTGCCCAGCTTCTCGGTGAACAGCGCCATGATGTAGCCGGGCGTGGTGAGGTAGACGAGCAGCATCACGATCGGCGGCAGCGAGCCGATGATCATGGCGGAGGCCTTGGCTTCAGACGACATCGCCTTGATCTTGCCCTGCAGGCGCTTGCGGTCGCGCAGCACGGCGGAGAGATTGCTCAGCGCCTCCGACAGGTTGCCGCCCGACTTCTGCTGAATGGTCATGACGATGGCGAAGAAGGAGACCTCCGCCGTCGGCATGCTTTCGAACATGCGTTTCAGGCCCTGCTCGAGGGTGACGCCGACCTTCAGCCCCTCGACCAGCTTCTGGAACTCGCCGGCGACCGGCTCGGCGATTTCCTTGGCGACGATCTTGAGCGCCTCGTTGGTCGGCAATCCGGAGCGGACGCTGCGCACGATGACGTCGATGGCGTTGGCGAATTCCCCGGTGAACTTTTTCTGCCGCCGCTTCTTCAGGAACGACAAGATCCACCGCGGCAGGCCGATGCCGACGGCGAAGGCGCCCAGCGCCATCGCCAGGTAGGACTGGTGCGTCGCAAGGCAGATGCCGACGACGACGAGGGCGCCGATCGCCGAGGAGATCCAGAAGGTTCGCACTGACATCGTCAGGCCGGCCTGCTCGATGCGGCGGCGCATGCTCAGCCGCTGCTTCTTCTCGGCCTGCTGCTTCTCCAGATCCTTGAGCAGCGACTGGACGTTCTTGCGCCGCTGCTGGTTGGCGTCCAGCGCGTTGCGGCCGATCGCGCCCGTGGCCTGCTGGCCGGCGGCCGAGGCCAAGCGCTTCTTGGTGGCGCCATCCGGACCGGAAAAGGCAAAGGCGGCCCCGCCCAGCGCGAGAACGACGAAGATCGCCGTCAGTGCATAAACGGCCATGCTGCCCATCGCGTCCGCCTCACTGCTGCAGTTCGTCGAGGGCTTCGGCGAGCTCGCGCTCCAGGCCGAAATAGCGCGCGCGCTCCCAGAAGGTCGGCCGCACGATTCCGGTACCCACATGCTTGCCCCGCATGTGGCCCGACTCGTCTTCGCCCGTGAATTCGTAGTTCAGCAGATCCTGGGTGATGACGACGTCGCCCTCGGTACCGACGACTTCGGTGATTTTGGTGATGCGCCGCGTGCCGTCGCGCAGGCGTTCGCCCTGGATGATGACGTCGATGGAGGCCACGATCATCTCGCGGATAGTCTTGGTGGGCAGCTGGAAGCCGCCCATGGTGATCATGGATTCCAGGCGCGACATGGCCTCGCGCGGAGAGTTGGCGTGCAGCGTGCCCATCGAGCCGTCATGGCCGGTGTTCATCGCCTGCAGGAGGTCGAAGGCTTCCGGTCCGCGCACCTCGCCTACGATGATCCGCTCGGGGCGCATGCGCAGACAGTTGCGCACCAGGTCGCGCATGGTGATCTGGCCCTGGCCTTCCAGGTTGGGCGGACGCGTCTCCAGCCGCACCACGTGAGGCTGCTGGAGCTGCAATTCGGCCGCGTCCTCGGCGGTGATGATGCGCTCGTCGGCGTCGATAAAGGCGGTCATGCAGTTGAGCAGCGTGGTCTTGCCGGAACCCGTGCCGCCGGAGATCAGCACGTTGCAGCGGCAGCGGCCGATCACCGCCAGCACCCGCGCGCCGGCCGGGCTGATCGAGCCGAAGCGGACGAGATCGTCCATCCGCAGCTTGTCCTTCTTGAACTTGCGGATGGTGAGCGTGGGGCCGTCCAGCGCCAGCGGCGGCGCGATGACGTTGACGCGGGAGCCGTCAAGCAGGCGCGCGTCGCAGATGGGCGAGGATTCGTCCACCCGGCGGCCGACCTGGCTGACGATGCGCTGGCAGATGTTCATCAGCTGCGAATTGTCGCGGAAGCGGATGGGAGTGAGCTGAACCTTGCCTGCCACTTCGATGAAGACGCGGCCGGCGCCGTTGACCATGATGTCGGCGATGTCGTCGCGCGCCAGCAGCGGCTCCAGCGGGCCGTAGCCGAGCACGTCGTTGCAGATGTCCTGGAGCAGGTGTTCCTGCTCGGCGATGGACATCACCACCGCCTTGATCGAGATGATCTCGTTGACGATGTCGCGGATTTCCTCCCGCGCCGAGTCGGGATCGAGCTGGGCGAGCTGCGCCAGATCGATGGTGTCGATCAACGCGTTGAAGATCGTGGTCTTGATCTGGTAGTAGTCTTCCGAGCGCGAATCCGCGGTGCGCGGCAGCGGCTTGGACGGCATCGGCGCGGACGAGACCACTTGCGGCCGAGCGGCCGCACCGGGGGTCGCGTTGCCCGCATCCTCGGAACCGGCAGGGGCAGGCGGTACGACCTTTGCCGGCGCAGGCTCGACCCGCGTGGGCGGCGCCTGACGTGGCATGTCGGCAGTGGCGGAGCGTTTTCCAAACATGTGCTAGGCCTGTTTGCGTCCCTTCAGGAAAGTGAAGAACGGCAGCACGCTCTTCTGCATTTCCGGCACCGCCCTGCCCGTCACCAATTCGGCGAGCCTTTGGATGCTTTCCGCGGTTTGCGACCTGGGCTGCACTTCCATGAGCATTTGGCCGTTGTTGGCGGCCGCGCCGTAGAGCTGCGGTTCGAAGGGCAGCACCATCGCCGGCGCGATGCCGACGGTTTGCGCAAAATCCTTCACCGGGATCTCCGGGCGTCTGGGCTGGCCCATCTGGTTCATCACCAGCTTGGGCGGCGCGTCGTTGAGGCGGTTCTGGCGAAGCAGATCGGCGAACGCCTTGGCGGTGCGCAGACTGGCCAGGTCGGGCGTGGCCACGATCACGATCTCGTCCGAAGCCAGCAGCGTCTGGCGCATCCACGGCGCCCACATGTGCGGCAGATCGACGATCACGCAGGGGGTTATCTGGCGAACGGCATCCAGCACCGCTTCGTAAGCCGGCGGCTCGGCGTCGTAGGCGCGCTCGAGAACGGCCGGCGCGGTGAACAGCGAAAGATGATCGCTCGACTTGAGCAGCAGGCGATCGAGCAGCACGTCATCGAGTCGTTCCGGCGCGGTCAGCGCTTCCGCCACGCCCTGCCCCGGCTCCTCGTTGAAATTGAGACCCAGCGTGCCGAAGGAAAGATCGAGATCGACCAGCGTGGTGTTGACCTTCAGCCGCTCGGCAATGCACCAGCCGACATTGTGCGCCAAGGTCGAGCTGCCGGTGCCGCCGCGCGTGCCCACGAAGCTGATCACGCGGCCCACCGGCGGCGCATCGGGATTGAGATAGAGGCCGGAGATGACCTCGATCAGGTGAAGGGGATTGAGCGGCGCCACCAGATACTCGCTGACGCCGCGGCGAATGAGTTCGCGATAGAGCTCCACGTCGTTGACGCGGCCCACGATGACAACCTTGGTGGTGGGGTCGCAGACTTCGGCGAGGCGGTCGATCTCGTCCAGCGCCGCCTTGCCCTGCAGCCGCGTTTCCACGATCAGCAGGTTCGGCGTGACGCTTGCCGAGTGCTGCTCGACCGCGGCCTGCAAGCCGCCGAGCTGCACCGTGACGTTGGCCTTGGAGAGACGCCGGTCGGCAGCGGCGCGCTGAAGGGCGGCGCCCGTGTCGGGAAATTCGCAATAGGCATGGATGGAGATTCGCGGCACCGGCCGCTCGTGCGGCGCTGCGCCGAACTCTTCGTCCTCGGGAGCTTTCAGGTTCGTCATCTGTGTCGCCTACTTACCGACGTCCGAATCCGAGCCGGACTGCTCGTTCACCTTGTCGACCTTGTGCTTGTCGGCCTGGGTGATCTCACCCTTCTCGTAGTGGCCCATGACTGTCGTGCGCCGCGTCGCATCCTGGCTGTCGAGCGAGCGCGGAGTCTCGAGATCGCGCGGATTGGCCACCATGGCGGCCACGTTGTGCTGCACGGCACAGCCGAAATTCGGCATCGGCAGGTTCATGTCCGTTTCGGCCACGTTCTCCGACCAGTCGCCGCAGGCGTCGGTATGGGCCACGTAGCCGACGTAACTGACTTCCACCCGGCGGTCGCCGTCATTGACGGGCTCGGTGCCGACCAGAATGCGCGAGCGCGGCACGCCCAGATCGGCCAGCCGCTCGCCGAAATAGGCAATCTCCGCCTGCGAGCCCGGACCTTCCGGCACCACCACGCTGATCGAGCCGTTGCCGCGCCCCAGATACTCCTGGACGAAGGCATCGAGCTGAGCCGCATCGTCCGGCATCAGGCCCGACCCGGAGTCGGAGTAGGAGATGCGGACCGACTGGTGAGACGGCGCCACGGTAATCGGATGATTGGCCGCGGGATCGGCGAAGATCTTCTCCTCGTTCGTCGGTGCGGCGCAGCTGCCGGCAAGCAGGACTGCGGCGAGAGCGGCGATGCGCAAGGCGTGATTTTGCATGACCGTTTCCTCTACTCGACGATGAAGCCGGTTGTGGTGTTGCCGGCCGATTTGAGCCCGGTCGGCTCAGGCGGCCGGATGGCGTTCAGCCGGCCCATCAGGATCGTGTCAGGGTCGGACGGCGACACGAAGTTGTCCGTGGGCAGGGCAATCCGTTTCTCGTGCGTCGGATTGACCAGATAGGTGCTGACCATGACCACCAGTTCGGTCTCGTCGTTCTGATAGTCGCGGCTGCGGAACAGCGCGCCCAGCACCGGCATGTCCTTGAGGCCGGGAAAGGCATCGAGCTGCTGCTTGGTGGTGTGCTGCAGCAGGCCGGCGATGGCGAAGCTGCCGCCCGAGGGCAATTCCACCGTGGTCTCCGCGCGCCGCACGTTGAGTGCGGGGATCGTGAGGCCCGGGGTGGTGATGGCCTGGCCGGAGTTCTGGTCGATCACCGTTCCGCCTGCCAAGGTGAAGGCGCCGGTGTTGGTGAGCTCGCTCACTTCGGTCGAGATTTGCAGCGAGATGCGGTTTTCGCTCAGCACCACGGGCGTGAAGGAGAGGCCGACGCCGAACTGCTTGAAGATGATGGAGACGTTGCCCTGGTTGTCGCGGCCGCCGGGCACGGGGAATTCGCCGCCGGCCAGGAACTTCGCCGTCTCGCCGGACACCGCGGTGAGATTGGGTTCGGCCAGGGTGTGGACCAGGCCCACTTCCTCCAGCGCTTTCAGCACGCCCTGGATGTTGTTGTAGCCGTTCGGGCACATGCCATGTATCGGCGTGGCGCAGACCTGGCCGATCTGCAGGCCGGAGGCGTCGGAAAGTGCGCGACCCAGCAGGCTGAAGGGGTTGGAAGTCTGGGCGATGATCGGCACGCCGGCCGCCTGGGCCGCCGCGCTCAGATCGACGCCGAACTGCTTGGCGACCTGGCGCTGCATCTCGGCGATGCGGACCTTGAGCATGACCTGCTCATTGGCGTTGATCTTGAGCATGTTGACGACCTTCTTGGGGTCGCCCGCGAAGCTCGTCGCCAGATCCTGGGCGCGGGTGGCTTCCTGTGCGTTGGCCACGCTGCCGGTCAGCACAACGTTGTCGTTCATGGCGGAGACGTGGATCTCGGAGCCTGGGAAATTCTGATGGATCATCGAGCCCAGATCGGTGAGGTCGCGCTCCACCCGGATGTCGATCGACAGCAGCTGATGGCCGGCGCCGTCGAAGAAGAAGGCGTTGGTCTGCCCGGTCTTCATCGCCAGAAGGAAGATGCGCCGCGGCGTGCGCACCACTGCATCGACGATCTGCGGATTGGAGACCAGCACATCGCGCGCATCGGCATCGAGCTGCACCAGCGCCGCCTTGTCCAGAGCGAGCGTGATACGCTGCGTGCTCCCTCCCTGGCCGTGGGTCGAGACGTTGATGACGCGCTGCGCCACCGGCTCGCGATGCACGGCGGTCTTGGCGACGGCCGGAGAAGCGACAGCGGCAATCGCTAGAAAGGCCGCAAGCAGTCCTTTGCGCATGATGCGCTTACTCCCCTGTCGCGGGCGCGCGACCGCGCACCACGCCGTAGCGAATGACCGAAACCACGCCATTGTTGTATTTGTTGGAGTTCATCGCGACGTCGGTGTTGGCGTTGTCGCCCAGCGCCCGCAGCGCCAGCGAAACCACGCCGGTCGAGGACGCGGCCGACACCACTTCGGACTGCTGCGGCGACAGCTCGAGCGTCGCGGTCTTGGCGATCACCGTCTTCTGATCCTTGTCCTGCGCAAAGGTCTGGTCGACCGCCAGCACCCGCACATCGCGCAGCAGCGTGCGCGCGGCGAAAGCCTTCGGCGTTTCCGAGACCTGCAGGGTGACGATGACGTCTACCCGGTCGTTGGGCAGGATGAAGCCGCCCGCGCCGGTCTCCGTCGCGATCGGGATCGACACCGCGCGCATGCCCGGCGTCAGCCGCGCCGCCATGAAGCCGGCCGCATCGGCGTGAATGATTTTCGTGTTGGTCAGCGGCTCGCCGGAAACCAGCGGCGCGCGCGCCACGGTCCCGGTCACCACCTGGTCGGCATTGGCGTTGGCGTCCGCCGTGATGAAGGTGGAGTCCACGGAAGATTTCGGCCAGGCCTGCCAGCGGACCAGGTTGCCCGTCACCGCCGTGCCCGGCTGGATCTCGCTGGCGGCGACGAGAACTTCCGTGGTGGCCACGGGAGGAGGCGTATCCGCCGCCGATTTGGACGTGCCGCCGCCCAGCAATCCGCGGACGAGCAAGGCTGCGGCGCCCGCAGCAAGCGCCGCAAGCACCAGGATGACGACGCGCGAGCGATTCATGGGATCTGGCTCCTTTGTCCCGATCCGACCACAAAACCCTTTAGAAAAGGCTTAACGAGAGAGCCGTTTTCGTTATCCGACAGCCGTGCGAAACACGTCTGTATACGGAAGAATGGCCAGGCCGCCGGCGGCGAGCGCCACGCCATAGGGGATGCCGGCGCGCTCGTCATGCAGCCGTAGAATCCAGGCCTGTCCCGCAAGGGTCGCGGGCAGCGGCAGCCGCCGCATGGTCAGCAGCGCGAGCGTCAGGGCGCCGCCGAACAGCGAAGCGGCAAGCGCGTAGTCCATGAGATCGTGCAGGCCGAACCAGGCAGCCATGCAGGCGAATAATTTGGCGTCGCCCCCACCGATATAGCCGAAGGCGAACAGCGTGAACCCTGCCGCGAGACCCGCCACGCCCGCGATCAGATGGTTTCCCATCTCGGCAGGCGCAAGCCCTGCGGCAAGCACGAATACGGCAAAGCCCGCGAGCAGCGCGAACTGCAGCCAATTGGGGATCGTATAGCTGGCCAGGTCCCAGGCGGCCGCCGCAAGCAACAAGGCCGGCAGCGCAAAGAACAGGAGAGCCTCAGCGATCATCGGTGGCTCTTGGTGAAAAGAAGCAGGCGGCCGCCCGCAAGGGCAGCCGCCGCTTCGTTTCCGAAATCCGCAACTTACTTCAGGTCGCCGACGACGGCATTGAACGTGGCATTCAGCTTGGAGCCGAGCGCCGTCGCACCGCCGATGATCGCGACCGCAATGAGAACGGCGATCAGGCCGTATTCGATGGCCGTGGCGCCGGATTCATCCCGCACAAAACGGGAAACGAGATTGGTCATGGAAGCCTCCGCTTGTTTGACACCCTTGGTCGTCCACGAGTGCCGGTCTCGAAGACGGCCCACGAATGGACATTGCGGGAAGCCTAGTCCGCATCCTTTAACGCGGGCTTAAGCGAAGTTCCGCGCGGTCTGCGAGATCGTGCCGCGGTGACACGGAAATGGCCTTCTCGCGAATATCCGAACATTCGCCTTTGCGCGCCGTTCACCATCAAAGCCGAAATGGCGCTGCAAAACGGATATTCGCCTCTTGAAGCCGGGCGCATCGAAACAAACATGCGGAGATCAAAAAATGCAAACGGCCACCGCAAAGGGTGGCCGCTGCACCGTCGAGTCTGGCGCGCCGAGGGAAGGCGCGGCCGGACTTTATTTCAGGTCGCCGACGATGGCGTTGAACGTGGTGTTCAGCTTGGAGCCGAGCGCCGTCGCACCGCCGATAATCGCGACCGCAATGAGCACGGCGATCAGGCCGTATTCGATGGCCGTGGCGCCGGATTCGTCCCGCACAAAACGGGAAATGAGATTGGTCATGGAAGCCTCCGCTTGTTTGACACCCTAGATCGTCCACGAGTGCCGGTCTCGAGGACGGCTCTTTGAATGGACAGCTGCGAGGCTAGGCCGGATCGTTTAATGCCGACTTAAGCACCAAGCAAAGCGGCGCTTCACATTGTGCCGCGATGAAACGAAATCGCCGTCGCGACGCATGTTGCGGAATGGGCGGCGACGAATTGTTAACCGCGTCCGCGGAATCCAACTTCGTGATGGAACCGCTGGCGACCGAGACGAGCGATCGAGGCGCGCAAATCTGCGCCGCGGCCGGGCTCACTTAAGCCTTCCTTTACAGGCGTGAAGCTAGGCTTGCGCTCAGTTCCAACGAGGACCGTTTCATGCGCCGCTTCGCCTCTTCCTGCCTCGTCTCGATCGCAGCTCTTGCCGCAACCGGCTCGGCCGCGTTCGCCGGCGGCATCGCCGTGCCGATGGATGAAGTCCGCGTCGTCGCCTTTTCCAGGCCGATCTCCACGGTGTTCGTGGGCAATCCGATGATCGCCGATGTCAGCATGATCGATTCCCGCCACGCCTTCGTGCTGGGCAAGGCATTCGGCGCCACCAACCTTGTCGCGCTCGACGCCGACGGCAAGCAGGTGGTCAACGATCCGGTCACCATTCTCGGCCGCCGCGTCAGCACCGTGACGCTGCAGCGCGGACCCCTGCAGATGACCTATGCCTGCGCCCGAGCTCGCTGCGAAAGCGCGCCGGTGCCCGGCGACGACAAGGATTCCTACGATACCCGCATGGGTCAGGTGGAGAAGCGCCAGGACATGGGCGTGAAGGCCGCCAGCGAAAGCCACTGAATCCCTAGTCAGGTGTCCAAAACGGCGATGTGACCGCTCAGGAGCGAAGCAATGCGCCCGAAGTCGCTCGCCTCGCTTGTCACGGCCAGCATCGTCCGCACCTTTCCCGAGCACGTTCCCCTCTACCTCGTCGGCCTCGTCTTCGGCGCCGCGACGCTGGCAGCCTCCGCCATCTACCGATTGCCGCTGCCCTTCGGCGCCAGCCTCTTCTTTCTCGAGATGGTCGGCCTGTTCTTTCTTCTGGCCGTCACGATGGCGACCGCCGTTCAGTTCGTCGCCTATCTGATGCAGCGCGGCCGCGAGCCTTTCTCCGCGCTGATGGGCCGCTGCGCCGCGGACTACGTGCTGTGCGGCGATCGTCCCGGCAACATGGTTCACTCCCTTGTCGTTCTGACGCCGCTGATGATCTGCTTCACGGCGCTGAAGGACGTCATTCCGCGCCTCAATCCGTTTTCCTGGGACCCGGTCTTCACCGCCTGGAGCCGCGACCTGAGCTTCGGCCACCTGCCTTGGGAATTCCTGCAGCCGATCGTCGGCTATCCGCCCGTCACGTCTGCCATCAGCGTCGTCTACGAGCTGTGGCTGGGCGTGGTGTTCTGCTGCCTGTTCTGGCAGGCGTTTTCGAACCGCGGCGGCGCGCTGCGCATGCAGTTCCTGCTGGCGTTCTCTTTCGGCTGGTTCATCTGCGGAAACCTGCTGGCCGTGATCTTCTCGTCCGCGGGCCCCTGTTTCTACGGCCGGCTCAATCACGGTCCCGATCCCTATGCCGGGCTGATGGCCTATCTGCATGCCGCCAACCAGCATTGGCCCGTGCTCTCGCTTCGCATCCAGAACCTGCTCTGGCAGTCCTATGTCAGCGGCAACGGCGCCGTCACCGGCATCTCGGCGATGCCGAGCATGCATGTGATTTCTTCGGTCACCATGACCCTGCTCGCCTGGCGGACCAGCCGGGCGCTGGGCATCGGCTTCACCGTGTTCACGACGATCATTGTCGTGGGCTCCATTCATCTGGCCTGGCACTACGCGGCCGATGACATTGCCGGAATCATCCTCGCCTTCGTGCTGTGGTGGCTGGCCGGGAAGACTGTTCGCGCGTGGTCGCTACGCCGTGAAAGGCTGGCGTCCGGCGGCGGCAAGATCGGCCCCGCGGGCGCGGGCGTCGCCGGCGCCGCCGTTCAGCCGCAATAGATCCCGCTCAGTTTGCGCTTGACTGCAGATGGGAAAGCGCCGTCGCCAGTGGCGGCGAACGCACGGGCAGAGCCACGCGCACAAGCAAGCCTGTCGCCGCGATGGCAGCGGCGGCGACGCCAAAGCCGGCGATCACATCGACGACATGATGGCCGCCCTGGATCGGCGTCGCCACGAGGACAGCGGCGTTCAGGCCCACCGCCGGCCAGCGCAAGCGCCGCAAGGGCCACGCGTACCAGGCGACCAGAAGGGCAAGAACCGCGTGGAACGAGGGAAAGCCGATCAGCCCCTTGACCTCCTGAGGTGAAATTCGTCCGGGGCCATTCGCCAACAGGGCCAGGAGATCGTGTGCATAGTGGCCGTCCAGCGCCACGGTCAGGCGAGAGCTCACAGCGGCGGGCAATTCGTAGACGGAAAACGCGCCGAACGAGGGAAAGGCCGTCCAGCAGAAAACGGTGATGCCGGCGCCGACGGCGAGCGCCAGCGAAAAACGGTAGATGTCGGCCGCACGGCTGCGTGCCCCAAGACAGGCGATCAGCAGCACGATCTGAGGAAGCACCGAATTGTAGGCGAACTCGAGCGCCTTGTTGGCGGCCGGATGATTTGCGGCCAGCACCATCATCGCCGGCCAGTCGATGCCCATCGCCCGGTCGGCGGCCGCCAGCGGCACGTCGATGCGGGGTCCCGCCACCGTCAGGAGAAAATAGTTGAGCAGACTGAAGCTCGCAGAGAACGCGATCAGGAATCCCGAACCGAACAGCATGGCGCTCAAGTGCTCGTCGTTTCGCACCCGGGCATAGAAAAGCCCGGCCAGCCCCAGTCCGGATGCCAAGAGCGCCAGCAGGCCGTAGGCGCCGGTGTCGACATCGAAGCGGGCGAGCGAAGCCCATAGACAATCCGCGGCGATCACCGAACCCAGGATGAGAAGCAACAGCCACTGAAGGCGGACGGTCACGAGGCCGCTTTCATCCAGGCCAGAGAGCCGGCCTCGGCGCCGATGCTCTGCCCGATTCCGTAGTCCCGCGGCAGTCGGCCTTGCGGCATGTAGAAGGTGCCGAACAGCCAATCCCACAACGAGAAGGTTCCCGCGAAATTGCGCTCGCGGCCCCCTTCCGGATTGGTGTGGTGCCAGCGGTGGAACACCGGACCTGCGATCACGTATTTGAACGGGCCCAAAGTCCAATCGAGATTGGCATGCACCCAGGCCGAGGTCAGCGTGGTGAAAGGCCCGATGACGAGGAAGATGTCGGGCGATACGCCGAGCGCCAGAAACAGCACGTCGACCGCGATGGTGCCGAGCAGCAGATTGAAGGGGTGAAACCGCCAGGCGGAAATCCACTCCAGATCCTCCGAGGCGTGATGCACCGCGTGGAATTTCCACAATGGCGTCGCATGAAAGGTGCGGTGAACCCAGTAGAGGAGGAAGTCCGAGCCGACCAGATAGATCATGCCCTGCGCCCAGAGCGGCAGCTGCGCCAGGACGCCGTGGCCATGCGCATAGAAGGCGACGACCGCGTCGCTGCCTCGAATGCCGAGCAGATAGACGGCGACGGCGATGGCGATGCCGATCCGCAAATAGCGGGTGAACAATGGGACGAACAGCCAGTAGCCGATGTCGGTCAGCAGCCCACGCTTGCGCCACCAGGGCCGGCCTTCATTGCAGGGCGACAGCCAGGACAGCAGGCTGAAGGCAGCCGCCATGCCGAGCGTGACGGGCAGCACGCGCCACAGCGTCTCGCCGAACCCCTCGATCAATCCGACGACGAATGGCCAGTCCACGGTTTGGGCCTCGCCGCTATTTCAGCACGCGCAGATCGGTGATCTGAGCGGCGATGGCGTTGAAGGTCGAGATGATCTGGCCCGACGAGGTCAGGTCGTAATACTTGCTGATATCCGTCGCGCAGTTCTGCAGCACCGTGGAATTGCCCTGCGTGCCATTGAGGTCGACAAACACCGTGTAGACCGTGATGCCGGCCGCCTTCACGTTGCTGCACACCGTGCTCATGCGGCCGTCGACCTGACTGCTCTGGTTGGAGCCGTCGCCGTACCAGCGGTCCTGGGTGTTGAGGCCGTCGCTCAGCAGGATGATGACCTGCTGCGTGTCCTTGGGCAGGGTCGGGGCGTTCAGTGGCGTGCCCTGTGTCAGCGACTGCCAGCCCCAGACCAGACCGATCGTCTGATTCGTCGAGCCGCCCGCCTGCATGGCGGTGACTTCGTTTTGCAGCGCCGTCCAATTGTAACCGAGCTGGCCCATCATCACGCTGGGCACGCAGGATTGTGCGTTCTCGGTGGGAAACTTGGTCTGCTGAACGGTCGGCGTGGTGTTCTGCACGTCGTAAGGTTGGCCGCGGTCCATCACGCAGCCGGTCCAAGTCGTATGGGCATTGGGAATCCAGGTGTGCACGTAGCTGCCGGCGCTGCCGGTCGTGTTCCAGCAGCCGTTCCAATAGTGACCGAGCCTGCCGGAATTGTAGTTGCCGTTGTCGACGCCGGGGCAAACATAGCCCTTGTACGTCCCGCTCGAAGGGATCGTTGCGGTCGTCGAGCTGCCGTTGGTGGGATTCACCGTGCAGGCGTAGCCGTAGGGACTCTTGGCCGTGCCGTAGGGGCACGCGGAACCCGGGCCGATGCTCGCCGAAGGCTTGGAGTTCGGCGGTGACGAATCCCAATCTGTCCAATCGACCCAGCTAGAGCCCATGTTGGTGGTGCCGGTGTTGACGTCCTTGCTGAATGGAACGATGGCGACCTGCACGTCGCCCGGGGTGACCGCTGCGTTCTTCAGCGTGGTGAGCAGCTGGCTGGTCGCCGTCTTGAGCGCGCTGATCTTGCTGGTGCCGGTGTTGTCGGTCTGCGTCATCGAGCCGGTATTGTCGAGCACCAGCGACACCCACAGCTTGGTCTGACCCCAGACGATCGTCGAGGACGCCTGGACGTTCATGATCTGGAATCCGGCGATCTTCATCAGCGTGGTCGGCACCGGAACGTTCGCACTCAGGGTGATCGTCTGACCGGAGAACGCCACATTCACGCCGGACGGCGTGCCGAAACCCGAGCTGGTGACATAGTTCGCGTTGAAATACTGCGTTGCCATGTTCTGCAGCTGGGCTTGCGTGAAGCCTGTCGTGCCGCCGACCGCCAGGCCCGCCGCGTCGAGCGCTTCGGTGAGCCGGTAGCGAACGTACATGGCGCGCGCCAGGTCGAGGCCTGCGCCGGCCGCCACTGTGATGGGGATCAGCGACAGCGCGAAGATCATCGCCACGTTGGCGCTGGTCGAGCGCCGGAAGGCCTTCAGGCGCGCCAGCCGCGCGCGGATGTTGTAAAGCATGAGACCGCCAGCCTGAGAAAATCCCGCGTCGACTATCCAACAGAATCTGTGAAATAGCCGTTACAAACGGTCGTCGTGGTTTCCCGATCGTTAGCGCGGCGATTTCCGTTAGCCGATCGGCAACCTTTGGTGCGGCGCCGAGCCATGCGCGGATGCTGTGCCGATTTGAGCCAAATCGCTTAACGATTCATTTAGCATCGAGTGAGCTTCCGCTTCGCATTTCGCCTCGCAGAGACTATTCAAAACGCGGCGAGGTGTCTTCAGGGCGTGCGCATGGGTGCTCGGACTAGAATTTTGTGGCGGTCACCGCGGCGCTTCGCGCGCAACCGCCGCGGTTCCGTGATCGTCGAATTCGCCCTGCTGGCGCTGCCCTTCTTCATGTTCATGTTCGGCATCATCGAAGTCGGAGCGATCTTCTACGGCGATTCCCAGCTCTCCAAGGCGACCGCCGACGCCGCGCGGCTCATTCGCACCGGCCAGGTTCAGGCGCAGCATATGACCAAGACGCAGTTCCACGACTACATCTGCGGCCGCATCGCGCAGCTGCTGAGCTGCGGCAACAATTTGCAGGTCGATGTCGAGGCCTTCAATCAATTCGGCAGCATCGCCATCGGCAATCCCATCGACGGCAACGGCAACCTCAACGGCAACCTCAACAATTACAATATCGGCCAGGGCGGCGACATCGTGCTGGTGCGCACCTTCTACACCTGGGACATCCTCACCCCGCTGCTGAAGCCTTTTTTCGCCGATCTTTCCAACGGCAAGCGGCTGCTGACTTCGACCGCTGCCTTCCGCAACGAGCCGTTCCGGTGAGGCCACCCATGATGTCTCGCACCGCCAGGGGATTTCTTCGCGCCAAGGACGGCCTGGCGGCGATCGAATTCGCCTTCATCGCGCCGATCCTGATCGTGCTGTTCTTTGGGACGATCGAAGTCTGCAACGCGCTGATCTGCCGGCAGAAGGTCACCACCATGGCGTCGAGCGCGGCGGATCTGGTGGCGCAGGACAGCGCCATCACCGGCTCCCAGGTCAATGACGTGTTCTCGGCAATCAACGCCATCGTCTATCCCTATCCGTCGACGGGCGCCAAGATCATCATCACCAGTCTCATCGGCGATCCGCTGCACGCGGGAAAATACGTCGTCGACTGGAGCGTGGCGCAGAACACCACCGCGCACACCAAGGGCGCCAGCATGAACGTGCCGACCGGACTGCTCACCGTGGGCGGCAGCGTCATCCTGGCCGAGATCACCTATACCTACAATTCGCACACGACCGAGATGATCACAGGCCCGCTTTCGATGTCGGATATATTCTACGCCCGCCCGCGCAAGGGCGCTCAGGTCAAATACACGCCCTAACTCGCGCCGTCAGGCCGCAGCCGCATCAGTCCTTCCTGCGCCACGGACGCGACCAGCCTGCCGTCGCGGGTGTAGATGAGTCCGCGGTTGAAGCCCCGCGAGCCGGAGGCGCTGGGGCTGTCCTGCACGTAGAGCAGCCAG
The DNA here is from genome assembly GCA_036564785.1 of Rhizomicrobium sp. GTDB lineage: Bacteria > Pseudomonadota > Alphaproteobacteria > Micropepsales > Micropepsaceae > Rhizomicrobium. The sequence continues at coordinate 23,945 of DATCOJ010000224.1, forward strand.
TCGTCAGCCTTGAAGCGGCGGTGGAACCACATGGCGTGGTCCAGACTCGCCATCTGGATCTCCTCGGAGAACCAGCCGATGCCGTGCGGCAGGAGGGCCGTGTCCAGCAGCGTCATGTCCGAGGCATAGGCCAGAACGCACTGATTGAGCGCGAGATTGTCCGGCAACGGGCCGGTGGCGCGCACCCATACCGACTGCCGCGGCGGGCGCTTCTCGGGGCGAAAGATGTCGCCGCGGTCGATGGGCCGCAGCTCTATGGGACGCTTGCGCAGGAAATGGTCGCGGTATTGCTCGGGAATCTTGTCCAGCATCTCGCGGCGAAAGTCGTCCTCGCTGGGAAGGCCCTCCGGCGGCGGCACGTCGGGCGGCTCGAGCTGATGCTCCAGGCCCGGTTCATCGACCTGGAACGACACCGACATATGAAAGATGGGGCGGCCATGCTGGATGGCGACCACGCGACGGGAGCTGAAGCTCTTGCCGTCGCGGCTGCGGTCCACTTCGTAAAGGATGGGGACTTTGGGATCGCCGGGCAGCAGGAAATAGGCGTGCAGCGAATGGCACAGCCGGTCCTCGATCGTCCGGGTGGCGGCGACCAGGGCCTGACCCAGCACCTGCCCGCCGAACACCCGCTGCGAGCGGTCCTTGGGGCTGACCCCGCGGAAGATGTTCTCTTCGATCGGTTCCAGGTCGAGCAGCCGGATCAACTGGTCGATCGGGCTGGCGGAGGTATCGGCAAGGTCCAAAGCCATAAGTCCCCTTAGTCGAGGCCGCCGGGCGCGCGCAAGAGAAAGCCAAGCGTATTGGTTCCGTCACAAAAAAGGCTTGGACAGGATGGAGAGCCTTCTAGATAGGTTGAGTCTCATCAAGACCGGTGCCCCAGGGGCCATGGCCAATATCCTTCTCGAACGCGCGGCGCACACGCGGCCGGCAAATACCAGGCGCGGCGCGCTGGAGCGTCTCTTCACGCTCATGTTCAAGGGCTTCGTCTACAACCAGATCTGGGAGGATCCCGAAGTCGACCTGAAAGCCTTGGCGCTCGAACCGCATCACCGGTTGATCACCATTGCCTCGGCCGGCTGCAACGTCCTCAACTACCTGGCCGCCGATCCCCACAAGATCATCGCGGTCGATCTTAATCCCAATCATGTGGCACTCACCCGGCTGAAGCTGGCCGCGCTCGCCAACCTGCCGACCTATGAATCCTTCTTCCGCTTCTTCGGCATCGCCAAGGACAAGGCCAACAGCGAAGCATTCGACGCCTGCCTGAGCGAACGGCTTGACGAGCAGACGCGCCGCTACTGGCAGAAGCACGTTCCGCTGCACGGCCGACGCATCGACATGTTCTCCCGCAATCTCTATCGCCACGGGTTGCTGGGGCGGTTCATCGGCATTCTCCATGCCGTGGCGCGCCTGCACGGCAAGCGGCTCGAACATATCGTCGCCGCGCGCAATCCCGCGGAACAGCGGGCCGCCTTCGAGCGCACCATCGCGCCCTTGTTCGATTACAAATCGATCAAGCTTCTTTCGAAATCGCCGATTTCCCTTTACGCGCTTGGCATTCCGCCGGCCCAGTATGACGAGCTGGTCAGCGCTTCCAACGGCGATCCCATTTCCGTGCTGCGCCGGCGCGTCGAGAAACTGGCCTGCGATTTTCCGGTGAGCGAGAACTACTTTGCCTGGCAGGCTTTTGCCAGGAGCTACGATCTGGAAAACCGTCAGGCGCTTCCCGCCTATCTGCAGCGCGAGGTTTACGAGCGGATCCGGCCCCGCGCAGGACGCGCCGAAGTGCATCATGCCTCGCTCACCGATTTCCTCAAACAACAACCCTCGCAATCGCTGCACCGCTTCGTCCTGCTCGATGCGCAGGACTGGATGACGCCCGACGTGCTGGCCGAGCTGTGGCGCGAGATCGATCGCACCGCCGACAGCCGCGACGCCCGCGTGATCTTCCGCACCGCAGGCGTGGACAGTCCCCTGCCGCGCAAGCTTCCCATGGAGTTGCTGGCGCCGTGGGAGTATCTGGAATCCGCCAGCCGCGATTTGCACGCGCTCGACCGCTCCTCCATCTATGGCGGCTTTCATGTCTACGCCCGGCGGCCGCTGTCGTAAGCGCGCGCGATGGAGTCCGGGCACGCCGAGCTCATGGATGGGGTCTACCGGCACCAGCGCCATTTCTACGACCTGACGCGCAAATACTATTTGTTCGGCCGCGACCGTTTGATTCGCGAACTCGATCTCGCACCCGGCGAGCGGCTGGTGGAAATCGGCTGCGGGACAGCGCGCAACCTCATCCGGATCGCCCGGCGCTATCCTCAGGCCCAGTTGTTCGGTCTGGATGCCTCCCACGAGATGCTCAAGACTGCGCAGCTGGCCGTCGCCCGGTCAGGGTTGACGGCCCGAATCAAGCTCGCCTGGGGTTATGCCGAGCACCTTTCGCCGGCGATGTTTGGCGAGGCCCTCCCCTTCGACCGGGCCCTATTCTCCTACAGCCTCTCGATGATTCCTGATTGGAAACAGGCGCTTAACTCGGCAAATCGGGTGCTGTCCCCAGCTGGACGCCTGCACATTGTCGATTTTGCCGATTTGAGCGGGCTGGGGCCCTTGGGGGCCCGCCTTCTGCTCGCCTGGCTGGCCCTTTTTCACGTCAGGCCGCGCGCCGAGTTGATTGCCCAGATCGAGCCTAAAGCCGAGAAAAACGCAACGAATCGGGGGGAAAACCCCTTGTTGCGGATGCTTCCGGGCCGCTACGCTTTTCTGCTCAATTGCAGCCGGAAAGAACTTGAGGAATTGGCTCTTTCCGATGTTGCAGCCTAGTCACAGGCGTCCGCGAATTCCGGTCAGGGGCGCCCCAATCCCCCCCGGGCGATGGACATTCCGTCTTCTTATCGGCCAGTATAACAACGACAGAGGTTCGTCATCCCGGACGTCTTGGTGGGGGGGTCCCTGCCCGTCGGCTTTTGAAACGAGGGTAACAATGAAGATTCGGACGATCGCCCTGGCGGGCGTAGCGGCGCTGGCCTTGTGTGGACCGGCAGCCGCCAGTGATGCGACTGGCTGGTATCTCGGACTGGGCGCCGGCTGGGACCACCTCGGCAATCTCAACATCAAGTTCAATCCCGGTGGACCGACCGAGCAGCTGGATTCGAGCGACACCGCGCTGTTCGTGGGTTCGTTCGGCTATCGGCTGCCCAGCCGCATCCGTTTCGAGACGGAAATCAGCTGGGATCGCCACTCGCTGAGCGACAGCTTTGATCATGACGGCTCGGGCCGCATCAGCGTTCTCGGCGCCATGTTCAACGTGAATTATGACTGGCAGCTGACCAAGCGCCTGGACTTCAGCTTCGGCGGTGGCGCGGGCGTGGGCCGCCAGGATCTCAACACGCATGCTCCCGGCAATCTGCTTTTGGCCGGCGGCAAGCATTCGGGCTTCATGTGGCAGGCCATGGCGGGCTTTGCCTACTCGGTCAGCGACAACCTCGACCTGACCTTGGACTACCGCTATCGCAGCCTGTCGGTGAACAAGAGCTACGGAACGAGCTTCGGCTATTTCGACGTCGTCGGCCTGTTCCACCTCTATCAGCCGAAGGCGCGCGACGACAACGAACAGGCCGCGATGGTCGGCTTGCGCTGGTATTTGGAATCGGCTCCTCCGCCGCCTCCGCCACCGCCGCCGCCTCCTCCGCCGCCTCCGCCCCCGCCGCCTCCGCCGGTGAAGACCTTCATCGTCTTCTTCGACTTCAACAAGTCGAACCTGACCGCGGAAGCGCAGAGCGTGGTCACCGAAGCGGTGAAGACGGCCAAGACGCAAGGCGCCGTGCGTATCCTCGTGACGGGTCATACCGACACGGTCGGCTCGCACAGCTACAACCAGGGCCTCTCGGAGCGCCGCGCTCAGTCCGTGAAGGATGAGATGGTGCGCCAGGGCATGGGTGCGGACGAGATCGCCACCGTCGGCAAGAGCTTCGACGAGCCGCTCGTTCCCACCGGACCGGGCGTCCGCGAGCCGCAGAACCGGCGCGCAGTCATCGATCTGGGTGGCGGAAGCTAATCGGCTTCACCACCAGCCAAGTTGGAAGAGGGCGGGTTTCGACCCGCCCTTTTTCTTTGCCGGAAGCCTCGCGGAGCCGACACTGGCGGTGTCGATTTCACAGCCCTATCGACGATCGCGCAGACCAAAGAAAAAGAGGCGGGGAATCGCTCCCCGCCCCTCATCGGATAGACCTCGTGGATCAGCGCACCGCGGGGGCGCCTGCCGCCGTCGCCGGAATGTCCGCCGTCATCTGCGGCTTGGGCTTGGGGATCACGTCTGCCGCGCCGGCCCCGGCCGCGGTCCCCTTCAACGTCATCGCCACCCGCAACTCGCAGGAATCGACCGGGCTCTGCTCGCTGACCGGCACCGTGCTCACGAAGGCCGCCAGCAGGGGCTTGGCGGCGGACAAGGCGGCGTCGAACACGCCCGCCGCTTCATGACAATAGCTAAGATTGTCGTGGATGCTGCGGATCGAGGAGTCGTTCGCCAGCCGGGTCTTGAAGGCGTGATACTCGGCCTCGCCCTGGCGCGCCCCGTAGAGCCGCTTGAACATCTTGGCCAGGAGGGCGTCGGATGTCCTCAGCTCCGGCCCGAAGCCGGTCTGAAAGGCGTTGAAGCGCGTGATCTCGTTGCAGGTCAGCGCCGCCACCATCAATTCCTGCTGGATGGCCGCCGTCTGAATGGCGGAAACTTCTTCCGGCTTGGCGCATTTCGCAACCGGCGCCGCCCCCGCTGCCGTACCCAAAAGCATCGCAAGCGCAGCCGCGCCTGCCCCAACCCTACGTTCCATGCCCAACGCCCACGTTTTCTGCTGCAGCCAGAACCATAGCATCCCGATTTGGCTTCGGCTAATGCTTTGAACGGGCTTGATGAAGTTCCGCGGATAACAAGTGATGGCCGATCCTTCCGACAGCGCCGCGCCGGCGCGGAGCCACGCGGTGGACCTCTCCGGCGAGAACGTCCATTGGGATCTCCGCGACGCTATGTCGTATGCGGACTATCTCCGGCTCGCCGATCTGCTGGCCTGCCAGAAACCCCTCACCGGCCAGCATGACGAAACGCTGTTCATCGTCATCCACCAGGCCTCCGAACTGTGGATCAAGCTGTGTCTGCACGAGATCGCCGCCGCCATCCGGCAGATCCGCGAGGACGATCTCGGTCCCGCCTTCAAGATGATGGCGCGGGTGGCCCGTGTTCAGGTCAACCTGATCCAGTCATGGGAAATCCTCTCCACCATGACGCCCTTCGACTATTCGAGCTTCCGCTCTGCGCTCGGAAAATCGTCCGGCTTCCAGTCCTTCCAATACCGGATGCTGGAATTCCGCATGGGCAACAAGAACCGCGACATGGCCCGGGTGTTCGAGTCCCATGCCGAGATTTCGGCGCAGGTGCGTGCGGCGCTCACCGAGCCCAGCATCTACGACGAATCGCTGGCCCTGCTCGCCCGCCGCGGTCTGCCCATCCCGCAGGAAAAACTCAGCCGCGATTTCGCCGAGCCCTACGTCTCCGATCCGCGCGTCACCGAAGCCTGGCGGCTGGTCTACCGCGACGCCGAGACCCATTGGGATCTCTACGAACTGGCCGAGAAGCTGGTCGATCTCGAATACCGCTTCCATCTCTGGCGCTTCAGCCACATGAAGACGGTGGAGCGCATCATCGGCGCCAAGCCTGGAACCGGTGGCACCTCCGGAGTGTCCTATCTGCAGAAAGCGCTCAACCTGCGCTTCTATCCGGAACTCTGGGACGTCCGGACCGAAATCTGACGATTCCTCAACGCCGAAACCTTTTGTCCTGCCAACCCGTTAGAGAGGGGTCCGCTGGCACCGCTGGCGGATCGTTCCGGGGGGATCCTGGAGGGATTCATGAAATTTCGTATTCTCTTGCTCGCAAGCGCTGCCGTTTTGTGCGCGGCGGCACCTGCTTTAGCCGGCGAGGGCTGGTATGCCGGCCTGGGCGCCGGCTGGGACAAATTGAACGACGTCAAGGTCAATGCCGCCGGAATCAATGGCACGCTGCGGTCCAGCGACACGGAACTCGTCATCGGCACGATCGGCTACAAAGCCGGCCCCATTCGCATCGAACTCGAGCCCGGCTGGGATCGCCATAACGTCGACCGCTTCGACGCCGGCGCGCTGGGAACCACCACGCTGGACGGCCACGTCCAGATTCTGTCCGCGATGGTCAACGGCATTTACGACATTCCGCTCGGGCGCCGCTTCAATATCTCGCTGGGCGCGGGCGCCGGCATGGGACAAGTGCGCGAGAAGGTCTTCGCTTCCGGCGGTCCGCTGCTCTCCGACGACTCGGATTCAGGCTTCATGTGGCAGGCCATCGGCGGCTTCTCCTACGCGCTCAATCCCAATCTCGATTTCGCGGTCGATTACCGCTACCGCGACCTGAACGCGCACATTCACAGCGTGACGCTGGCCGGCGGCACCACGGATTCGGGCAATCTCAAGGAGCAGGCCGTGGTGGCGAGCCTGCGCTGGTATTTCGGGCCGCAGACCGCCGAAGCGGCACCGCCGCCGCCGGCTCCGCCTCCACCTCCGCCGCCCCCGCCCCCGGCTCCGCCCGCGCCGGTGAAGACGTTCATCGTCTTCTTCGACTTCAACAAGTCGAACTTGACGAGCGAGGCGCAGAACGTGGTCGCCGAAGCGGTGAAGACCGCCAAGCAAGCGGGCGCCGTGCGCATCCTCATCACGGGCCATACCGATACCGTCGGCTCCGACAGCTACAACCAGGGCCTCTCCGAACGCCGCGCCACCGCGGTGAAGGACGAAATGGTGCGCGAAGGCCTGGCCGAAAACGAGATCGAAACCGTCGGCAAGAGCTTCCACGATCCGCTGGTGCCGACCGGCCCCGGCGTGCGCGAACCGCAGAACCGCCGCGCCGTCATCGACCTCGGCAACGGCTGATTTTCGCGAACAATGGTGGGAGAAGGGGCGGGCTTCGGTCCGCCCTTTCTTTTTTCCCATTCCTGTGTCCAGTTCGTCCGGAAAATCGAGCGAGCAAAGCGAGTGGGCGCGCTATCGCATATCCGCGTGTTGGACCTGAGCCGGGTGCTGGCGGGCCCGTGGGCCACGCAAATCCTGGGCGATCTCGGCGCCGAGGTGATCAAGATCGAGAAGCCGGGCGAAGGCGACGAGACGCGCCATTTCGGTCCGCCGTTCCTGAAGACAGCCGACGGCGGCAAAGGCGACGCCACTTATTTCCTTTCCGCCAACCGCAACAAGAAATCGGTGGCGATCGATTTCTCCAAGCCCGAAGGCGCCGAACTCATCCGTCGTCTGGCCCGCCGCAGCCACGTCGTGGTCGAGAATTTCAAAACTGGCGCGCTCGCCAAGTACGGCCTCGACCACGAATCCCTCGCCGCGGACAACCCCGCCCTCATCTATTGCTCGCTCACCGGTTTCGGTCACGACGGTCCGTACAAGGACAAAGCCGGCTACGACTATCTGATCCAGGCCATGGGCGGTCTGATGAGCATCACCGGCCAGCCGGACGGCGCGCCCGGCGCCGAACCGATGAAGGTGGGCGTCGCGGTCTCCGATCTCTTCGCCGGCCTCTACACCGCCATCGCCATTCTTGCCGCGCTCTTGCATCAGGCGCGTACCGGCGAGGGCCAGGCCATCGATATGGCGCTGTTCGATTGCCAGGCGGCGGCGCTCGCCAACCAGGCGATGAACTATCTGGTCGGCGGCAAGGTGCCGACGCGGCTCGGCAATGCCCATCCCAACATCGTGCCGTATCAGCTGTTCGCCACCGCTGATGGCTTCCTTGTGCTGGCCATCGCCAACGATCAGCAGTTCAAGCGCTTCTGCAGGGCAGCCGGCGAAGAGGATCTCTCGCGCGATCCGCGCTTTGCCACCAATGCCGATCGCGTGGCGCATCGCGAAGCACTGGTCGGCATGCTGATTCCGCTTCTTGCGCACCGTTCCACGGCGGAGTGGATCACGCTGCTCGAGCAGGCCAACGTTCCCTGCGGTCCCATCAACCGCATCGACCAGGTGTTCGCCGATCCGCAGGCCCAGGCCCGCGGCTTGCGAATTTCGCTAGATCACGCCACCGGCCCGCTGGACCTCGTCGCCAGCCCCTTGCGCCTTTCCCAGACGCCGCCTGAATACCGCAGCGCCCCGCCGCTCCTCGGTCAGCACACGGACGACGTGCTGCAGGAGGAGCTCAAAGTTTCCCAACGGGAACTTTCGCGCCTGCGCGCCGGCGGAATCATCGCCTGAAGTTCCCGGATCGTAGAGCCCGCTCCTGAGTTAAATTCCCGTCATGGGGAGGACGGCTGTTGCAGCGTCCTCGCGGAGGCTTTGGCATGCGTTACCAACTCTACTACTGGCCCACCATTCAGGGGCGCGGCGAATTCGTGCGCCTGGCGCTCGAGGAGCTGGGACTCGACTACGACGACGTCGCGCGCGCCGACGACGAGGCGCCGATGATCCGGCTGATGGAAAAGGGGCCGGCGAGGCACCGCCCCTTCGCGCCACCCTTCCTCAAGGCCGGCCGGCTGCTGATCGGCCAGACGTCCAACATTCTGTTATTTCTCGGCGAGCGCCACGGGCTGGCGCCGAAGGAAGATACCGGCCGGCTCTGGGTCCATCAGCTTCAGCTGACCATCGCCGATCTGCTGGCGGAGGTTCACGACGGCCATCATCCCATCTCCGGCAGTCTCTATTATGAAGAGCAGCAGCGCGAAGCGGTCTGGCGCACCAAGCATCTGCGCGAGGAGCGGCTGCCAAAATATCTCGGCTATTTCGATAGCTTGCTCGGCCGAAACCCGTGGCTGGCCGGCCGGCAGCTGTCCTACGCCGACCTGTCGCTGTTCGAGACTGTCGAAGGCCTGCGCTACGCCTTTCCCCGCACCATGCGGCGACTCGAGAAGCGGCATCTCCGACTGGCCCGGCTGCGCGACCGCGTGGCCGCCCGTCCGCGAATCGCGGCCTACCTGAAATCAGAGCGCCGGTTGCCCTTCACCACAGAAGGCATATTCCGACACTATCCCGAGCTTGACGGCTGAAAGCGGCGCTCGCCTCCCCGCATCGTGGTTAAACGTGAATTCCGCCGCTAACGATCCTTGGCAACGAAGCGGTAGCACTCGACGTTCACGCTAGTGGGGACGAGAGGTGCGCCATGCGCGCGGCAGTGCTAGTGATCCCGTTGCTGGTTGCGGCTCCTGCCGCCCACGCGGGAGTCCTGTTGGCGCAGAAATTTTCCGCTCCCGAACCAGGCCTCGCGCTCTCCAGCCAGCACGCCTTCGTCCCCCAGCGGCCGGGCGACGATCCGCCGCTGCTCGGGCCCGAGCGGGCTCCCCCGGCCTCCGCCGCGACCGGGTTTTCCATCGGCCCCTTCCGCGCCGAAATGGGCACCAGCACGCGCCCCGGCCGCCGCGCCCGGCTGTCGCCGCACTACCGGCTGGAGGGCGTCACGGTCCTCGGCGGCTCGGTCGGCGGCACGATCGGGCGAGGCGGCGGCATGATCACCCTGCAATGGCGGACCAGCCCTTAGCTTTCGCCACTTTCCCGACATTCTCCCATGCAGTATTGCTCGCCCGACGGGCGATAGGATCAAGGCACATGTTCAAAGTGGCAGTGGTGGGGGCGACCGGCAATGTCGGCCGCGAAATGCTGAGCGTGCTGGCTGAGCGCAAGTTTCCGGCCAGCGAAGTCGTGGCGCTGGCCTCCTCCCGGTCGATCGGCACCGAAGTCTCGTTCGGTGACCGGCGGCTGAAGGTCAAGGCGCTCGAGCATTACGATTTCCGCGGCACGGACATCTGCCTGATGTCGGCCGGCTCTGCCGTCTCCAAGGTGTGGGCGCCGAAGATCGCCGCCGAGGGAGCGCTGGTGATCGACAATGCCTCCTACTGGCGCATGGACCGCAGCGTGCCGCTGGTGGTGCCCGAAGTGAACGCCGAAGCGCTGGAAGGCGGCATCAAGAAGGGCATCGTCGCCAATCCCAATTGCTCCATCGCCGGCCTGGTGGTGGCGCTGAAGCCGCTGCACGATTTCGCCACCATCAAGCGGGTGGTGGTTGCCACTTACCAATCGGTTTCGGGCGCCGGCAAGGAGCCGATGGACGAACTGTTCCGCCAGACCCGCGCGGTGTTCGTCGCCGATCCGATCGAGAGCAAGTTGTTCACCAAGCAGATCGCCTTCAACGTCATTCCCCACATCCAGGACTTCCTCGATTCCGGCTACACCAACGAGGAATTCAAGATGATGGTCGAGGTGCAGAAGATCCTCGATCCCAATATCCGGCTGACCGCAACCTGCGTGCGCGTGCCGGTGTTCATCGGCCATTCCGAAGCCGTCAACGTGGAATTCGAAAAACCGATCACCGCCGAGAAGGCCCGCAACCTGTTGCGGGAGGCGCCCGGCGTCCTCGTCGTCGACAAGCGCGAGGACGGCGGCTACGTCACCCCGGTGGAAGTGGCCGGCGAAGATGCCACCTATGTCTCCCGCATCCGCAAGGACCCGACCGTCGAGCACGGGCTGTCGCTCTGGGTGGTCTCCGACAATCTGCGCAAGGGCGCCGCGCTCAACGCGGTGCAGATCGCCGAATGCCTGGTCAACCGCAAGATCCTGAAAAAGGCGGCGTAATTTCGCGCTTGCGCGCGAGTACCAAAATAGATACGCTCCCCGAATGGTCGCGCAGAAGCGCCTGACCGCGGTTTTCTATCGGACACCGTCGGGCAAGGAGCCTGTGCGCGAGTGGCTATGGTCGCTCGACGACGAGGCGCGAAAGCAAATCGGCGAAGACCTGCGCCGGATCGAATTCAGGTGGCCCATCGGCTTGCCGCTGTGCCGGCCCATGGGGCATGGGCTCTACGAATTGAGGAGCACGTTGAGAGACCGGATCGCACGAGTCTTCCTTGTTCCAACGAACCATAGGGTTGTCGTACTCCACGCCTTCATCAAGAAAAGCAGGGAAACGCCAAAGTCGGACCTAGATCTTGCGCGAGAGCGCAAGCGTGATTGGGAGAGATTTCGATGAGTGCAAGAAAGAATCCTCGCGAAGGTTCGACCTTCGAGAGCTTCCTGGAGGAAGCGGGAATCCTCGAGGAAGTGAATGCCGGCGCCATGAAGAAGCTGCTGGCGCTTCGTTTGGCGGAAACCATGCGCAAGCAGAAGATCTCCAAGGCCGCGATGGCCAAGCGCATGCGCACCAGCCGCGCGCAGCTCGACCGCCTGCTCGATCCGGAAAACCAGTCCGTGACGTTGCTCACCATGAGCAAGGCGGCAAGCGCCCTGGGCAAGCGGCTGTTCATCCATCTGGACGACGCGGCATGACGGCGGACGAATTCGCGGCATTGGTAGCGCGGCTGGGCGCGTCGGCGACAGCCGGCGACGGCGAGGCCTTCGCCGCCTGCTTCGCGCCGGACGGCGTCTACCACGACTACATCTACGGTCTGCACAAAGGTCGCGCGGCGATCGCCGACATGCTGGCCAATCTGTTTCACCGCGACGCCACGGATTATCACTGGCAATTCCTCGATCCCGTCATCAGCGGAGACATCGGCTATGCCCGCTCGCTGTCGCGCTTCGTTTCCACCATTGCGGAATACAAGGGGCGCCGGATCGTCATCGACGGGATCAGCCGCTTCGTCCTCGCGGACGGGCTCATCGCCGAATACCGCGAGAGCGTGAACGGCGGCGTGGCGATGACGCAATTGGGCGTGGCGCCGGAGCGCATGGCGAAAGTGTTTCATCGCTGGACCGAGCGCTTCCTCGCCGAGCCCGAAGTCGCCGCCTATCGCGCCGGTTTCAAGAAATAGAGTACAGCGATGTGCGGCAAGTTCACCCAGATGATGTCGTGGCGTGCGTTGCACGATCTCTCCGAGCTCGCCACCACATCCGCGCCCGAGGATATCGAGGATTTCGTCACGCCGATGCGCCTGGCGCTGGTGCTGAGGCTCGATGAATCGGGCAAGCGCGAAGTCGTGCCGATGCGCTGGGGCTTCGCAGACCTTCGCGCCAAGACGCCGCTCGAGCGGCCCAAGCACATGCATGCCCGCGCCGAGACGCTGGACAGCCTGCCCACCTTCCGCGAGCACTTCGCGCACGCCCGCGGCCTCGTCCTCGTCAAGACCTTCAACATCGGCGAGGAGATCCGTCCCGGCAAAGTGATCCAGCACACCATCACCCCGCGCGACGGCAAGCCGCTCGCCTTCGCGGTGCTGTGGGAGCGCTGGACCGATCGCAGCGAGGGCAGCCTGCTCACCTTCGTCATGGTGACGACGCCGGCCAATGCGCTGCTCGCCGGCAAGACCGATCGCATGCCGGCGGTGATCGAGCCCCAGGATTGGAGCAAGTGGCTCGGCGAGACGGAGGCCTCTGCCGCCGAACTCAAGGCGCTGCTCATCCCCCATGAAGGCGATTGGGACATGGCCGAGCAGCGGCGGCAGCCGGCGCCTGCCAAACCCCGACAGCCTTCAGCGCAGCCGGATCTTTTCTAATCGCTGCCCGACCCACCGGCGAAATGGTCAAATCGGTTCGTCGAACATTTTGACGATGTTCTGGGCGAGAGACTCAAGACTCATGAAGCGCAGCGTGCGGTTGCGCAGCCAGGACATCGGGCCGCGGCTGGCGAACATCCAGCGAGCAAGCTTGCGACTGTCGTCCTGCGCCGCTTCCACGCGCTTGCGGCGGCGCCTTTCGTAGTTGGCGAGCGCCCATGGGATCTCGGCGGCGCCGGCCCGGGACAATTCGTCCGCCAGTACGGCGGCGGATTCCATCGCCATGGAGGCGCCAATTCCGGCCGTGGGCAGGAAGGCGCAGGCCGCGTCGCCCAAAAGCACCATGCGGTCCTTCACCCAATCCTTGGCGCGCCGGTCATCGAGATTCCAGTAGAACATTTCGTCTGCATCGCCGGCGAACGATGCGAGCGCCTCCTGCGCGGGTCCTCTCATCCGGCGGAAGGCGCGGCGTGCGCGCGCTCCGCGGTCCTCGGCGCTTGGCCCGCGCAGAATTCGCTGGGGTGCGGCGGCGATCACGCCGGTCTTGCCTGGCGTGGGATAGAAGCCGATGAAACGGCCGGAGCCCCACTGCTCGAACACGGTGGAACTCGGCACGGCGGCGCGCTCCACCCACAGCGCCTCGCAGGCCCATTTGGAGTCGAAGCTTTCAACCTGCGGCGAAACAAATTCGCGAATCTGCGAATGGATGCCGTCGGCGCCGACGACGAGATCGTAGTCGGCTTCCCTGCCCTCGCTCGTCGTGACATGCACGCGCTCGCCGCGCGGCACGATGGCGGTGACCGTCACGCCCATGCGAACGTCGACATCGCCGGCGGCGCGGTGGAGCAGCCGCAGCAGGTCGGCGCGCGCCAGCATGCGGATCTCGCCGAACTTCTCGGTCAATGGACGGAAGTCGAATTGCTTGAGCACGCGGCCATTGCCGCCGGCGACGGTGTAAGTCTCGGCCGCTTCGCTGCGTGCCACGAAAGAGCGATGGACCCCGAGACCGTGCAGGATGCGGCTGCCCAGCGGATAAAGCCCAAGCACATAGCCGCCCTGGCTGAAATCGGCAGCCCGCTCCACGATGTCCGGTGGGATGCCGCGCTGGCGCAGCAGGCCGGCCAGCGTCAGCCCCGCAATACCCGCACCGACGATGAGGACCCGCATCGCACCACCCCGCCCGCATCATACCTCGCATGGGCGTGTGACAGTTATGCAAAATCCTTGGCCAGCTCGGCACGCACCTCGGCCGGAAGCACCGCCATATGGCCGTATGCCGGATGGGCGACGCCCAGAATCGCGGGAAACGCCGCGTCCTTGAACCTTGCGATCTGCTCCGGGGTGAAGACGAAGCGCACCCAATGCACCGACGAAGTCTTGCCGTCAGGCGTGGTGCGCTCGTCGTAGTCGGTGGGTGTGCCGGGAATGCGCTCCTGCCCGAGCTCGATATACGTCGACTCTTCGATGCCGGCCAGGCGATAGAGCTCGCGGTTGCGCCGGTTCACGTCCTCGATCTCCAGCATCAGGGTGGCGATGAGCTCGCGGCCCTGCGGAATCAGCGGATTGTAGGTCTCGAGCTCGCCCTTGATCTGCGCCGCGCCGCCTTTCTCGATGTGCAGCATCTCCTGGACCTGCAACCACATGGTGTCGTAGTTCTCGAAATAGAAGGTGGCGAAGGGACCCACTTCCACGCGCCGGTTCTTCTTGAGCGCCACGATGTCCTTGCGGAACTGGGCGCGGTCGCCGGCATATTTCTCGGAAGCCAGGATATCGGCAGGCGTGATCTTGCGTTGCGAAGCGGGCATCTCAGGCCTCCGTCAAGCCAAACGCGCGGGCGAGGATTTGGATCGGATGCTCCGGCTCACGCACCGGCCACTCCTTGCCTTCCTTCGCCGCCAGCGCGCGCACGTTCTCGACGATATGCTGCGCCGCCAGCGGACAGTCCGACACGATGTGGCCGCGCGCCTGGCTCGCAGCAGCCCGGAACACCGGCCGCCCCACCTTCTCCGCCGCGCCATGGGTCTTCTTCATCACCCCGAAGGTGCCCCCATGTCCCGAGCAGCGCTCGATCACGTCGATAGGCGTGCCGGGGATGAGCCGCAGCATCTCTGCCGACTTGGCACCCATGTTCTGGGCGCGGGCGTGGCAGGGCAGATGCACCGTGACGCCTTCCGGCAGCGGTGTCATCCCGTCCGGCAGCCCGTGCTTCTTGGCGATATCCACGACGTATTCATCGATGTCGAAGGTGGCTTCCGCGAGCCTCTTCACGTCCGCGTTGTCAGGCACGATCAGCGGCCATTCGAATTTCAGCATCAGGCCGCAGGAGGCGGTGAGCGCCACGATATCGAAGCCCTCATTGATCAGCTTGACGAGGTCCTTGGAAACCTTCGCAGCCTGCTCGGCCACGCGCTCGAGCTCCGCCTGCTCCAGGAACGGCATGCCGCAGCAGCCGGGATAGGCGGCGCGGGTCTCCACGCCCAGATGGTTGAGCACCGCGCGCGCCGCCATCCCGGTCGCCGGTTTGTTGTAGTTGACGAAGCAGGTGGCGAAGAGCGCGGCGCGGCGCTTGCCGAAAGCCGGTGCATTCGCATTGGGTGACAGCGGCCGCGCCTTGTCGGTGCTGACGAAGGTGCGCGAGGCGAATTTGGGCAAGCTCGCTTGCGCGTCGATGCCGGCGATCTTCTCCATCAGCGGCCGGGTGAGCTTGTTGCCGCGCTCAGCAGCCCAATTGACCAGCGGCGCCAGCGGCACGGCGAGACGGCCGTTGCGGTCCATCTCCGCCAGCTGCCGTGCGGTGAAATCCTTCTTTCCGGCGCGCGCTTCCACGGCGCGGTGGCGCAGCATCAGATGCGGGAAGTCGACGTTGAAAGGATGCGGCGGCACATAGGGACACTTGGTCATGAAGCACATGTCGCACAGCGTGCAGGCTTCGACGATCCTGGGGAATGCCTCCGACGTCACGCCTTCGACGTCTTCCGTCGGATTGTTGTCGATCAGGTCGAACAGGCGCGGGAAGGACTCGCACAGATTGAAGCAGCGCCGGCAGCCGTGACAGATGTCGAAGATGCGGCGCATCTCGGCGTCGAGCTTGGCCTCGTCCCAGAAAGCGGCATCCTTCCACGCGATCGGCTCGCGGGTGGGGGCATCCAGGCTGCCTTCTCTCATGGGCAAACTCCTTGTCATCCCCGGCGAGCGCGAACGAAGTTCGCGCGAGGGAAGGGGACCCAGGTGCCTATTGCGGACGCGGAACGCAAAAAAATCGCGCACGGCTCAGTGCGAACCGTTCTCCGGCGAGCGTGAACCGTCCTCCTGGGTCCCCTTCCCTCGCATCGCGCTTTGCGCGCTGCTCGCCGGGGATGACAACCGCGCTACTTCCCCAAACTGTCCAGCGCCTTCTGGAAGCGGCCGGCGTGGGACTTCTCGGCCTTGGCGAGGGTCTCGAACCAGTCGGCGATCTCGTCGAAGCCTTCCTCGCGCGCGGTGCGCGCCATGCCGGGATACATGTCGGTATATTCGTGCGTCTCGCCGGCGATGGAGGCCTTGAGGTTGAGATCGGTGCCGCCGATCGGCTCGCCGGTCGCCGGATCGCCCACCGCCTCGAGGAATTCGAGATGGCCATGGGCGTGGCCGGTCTCGCCTTCCGCCGTCGAGCGGAACACGGCGGAAACATCGTTGTAGCCTTCGACGTCGGCCTTCTGCGCGAAATAGAGATAGCGGCGGTTGGCCTGGCTTTCGCCGGCGAACGCGTCCTTCAAATTCTGGGCCGTCTGGGAGCCTTTCAGATTTGTCATGGGATCCTCCTTGGATTTGCGCGACGCGCTCGGCGCCGGTCACTGCACACAACATGGCCGCTGCAAGCCGGCCTGTCAACAGATTAGAATTATTCCAATTCGAAAATTTCGACGGCCTCAGGCCCGCTTGACGCGGACCACCACGTCCACCCGGTCCACCGCCATGCCCTGGGGTGGCGGCGGCACCCGCGCCACCTGGATGGCCTCGCCCGGAATGTCGATCAGGGTAGCATCGTCCTCGCAGAAGAAGTGGTGGTGGGGACCGGTGTTGGTGTCGAAATAACTGCGCTGGGAATCGACCACGACCTCGCGCAGCAATCCGGCTTGCGTGAACTGGTGCAGGGTGTTGTAGACAGTGGCGAGCACCACCTCGATCCCGGCCGTGCGCGCCTCGGCATGGAGCGATTCGGCGGTGATGTGCCGATGCGTCTCCCCCAGCAGGGCGGCCAGGGCGACCCGCTGGCGCGTGGGGCGCAGACCTGCGGCCCGCAGCTGCTTGCCGACCTCTTCCGCCTTGAAAATCTTGCCCTTTTTGCGATTGGCCATGGACGCCCTACATCTCTGCGTGAGGAGGACGGGCTGCGGCTGACGCCCGGGCCCCAATTCTGCTAAAGTGCCTCCACACGGAAGCTCGCTTAGAACGCTTCTAAGAAACGACAGATCGGCCCGCCGCCCGCCTTTGTCAAGAGCGGCAGCCGGCGAAGGGAACGGACGCAATGCTGGGCAGCAGGAAATCGAGCTTCGATCTGCAGGGACTTCTCTCCTGCGCGCGCGGAGAATTGTTCGGCGAGGGCAACGCCAAATTGCCGCTGCCGCCGATGCTGATGTTCGACCGCATCACCCGCATCAGCGAAAAGGGCGGCAGCGCCGACAAGGGCGAGATCGAGGCCGAGTTCGACATCAATCCGGGCCTGTGGTTCTTCAAATGCCACTTCAAGGACGATCCGGTGATGCCGGGCTGCCTGGGCGTCGACGCCATGTGGCAGATGGTGGGATTCTTCCTCGCCTGGCTGGGCGGTCCCGGCAAGGGGCGCGCGCTGGGCGTGGGCGAGGTCAAGTTCTCCGGCATGGTGCTGCCCACCAACAAGCTGGTCAGCTACTATATCGACTTCAAACGCGTGATCATGCGCCGGCTGGTGATGGGCGTCGCCGACGGCATCATGAAGGTGGACGGCAAGGTGATCTACGAGGCCAAGGATCTGCGCGTCGGCCTGTTCACCGAAAACCAGACCGCCGCCGCGGCATCGGCTTAGGCCCTTTGCGCGTTTCCGTAGACAGTCAGGGAGAAAGTCCATGAGGCGCGTCGCCGTCACCGGCATGGGCATCGTCTCGCCCATCGGCAACAACACCCAGGAAGTGGTCGCCTCCCTGCGCGAGGCCAAATCGGGCATCAGCTTCGCCGAGAAGTACCAGGAGCTGGGCTTCAAGAGCCAGGTGCAAGGCGCACCCTCCATCGACCTCGACGCCATGATCGACCGCCGCGCCAAGCGCTTCATGGGCGACACCGCAGCCTATGCCTTCATCTCCATGGAGCAGGCGCTGCGCGATTCCGGGCTCGAGGAAAAAGACATCGTCAACGAGCGCACCGGATTGATCGTAGGCTCGGGCGGACCGTCGGTGCGCAATATCGTGGCCGCCGCCGACATCACCCGCGAGAACAAGAGCCCGCGGCGCATCGGACCCTTCGCGGTGCCCAAGGCCATGTCGTCCACTTGCTCGGCGGTGCTGTCGACCTGGTTCAAGATCAAGGGCGTCAACTATTCCATCAGCTCGGCCTGCGCCACCAGCGCCCATTGCATCGGCAACGCCGCAGAGATGATCCAATGGGGCAAGCAGGATGTGATGTTCGCGGGCGGCGGCGAGGAGCTCGACTGGACGCTGTCCTGCCTGTTCGACGCCATGGGCGCGATGTCGACCAAGTACAACGACAGGCCGGCCAAGGCCAGCCGCGCCTTCGACAAGAACCGCGACGGCTTCGTCATCGCCGGCGGCGGTGGCGTGGTGGTGCTGGAGGAGCTGGAGCACGCCAAGGCGCGCGGCGCCAAGATCTATGCCGAGCTGGTGGGCTACGGCGCCACCTCCGACGGCCATGACATGGTAGCGCCCTCGGGCGAAGGCGCGGTGCGCTGCATGCGCCAGGCGCTTGCCACGGTGAACGGCTCCATCGACTACATCAACGCCCACGGCACCTCGACCCCGGTGGGCGACGTGACCGAAGTGCAGGCGCTGCGCGAGGTGTTCGGCGACAAGATCCCGCCGCTCAATTCCACCAAATCGCTGACCGGCCACTCGCTGGGCGCCACCGGCGCGCAGGAGGCGATCTACTCGATCCTGCAGATGAACAACGGCTTCATCGCCGAAAGCGCCAATATCGAGGAGCTCGATCCCGAAGTGGCCGACGCCCCCATCGTCCGCTCCCGCATCGACGGCGCCCGGATCGAGCGGGCGCTGTCCAATTCTTTCGGCTTCGGCGGCACCAACGCCACGCTGGTCTTCCAGCGCTACGATGCCTGAGGCAGCCGCACGCGGGTTGCACGACTCCGCGCAAGCGCCCAACATGCTTGCCGAATTGAGACAGGACAATCATGGCTGAAGGGCCGATCATGAAAGGCCGGCGCGGGCTGGTGATGGGGGTGGCGAACAACCACTCCATCGCCTGGGGCATCGCGCGCGTGTTGTCGCGCCACGGCGCGGAGATCGCCTTCACCTATCAGAGCGAAGCGCAACACAAGCGGCTTAAGCCGCTGGCCCATTCCATCGGCTCCAAGATCCTGCTCAAGGCCGATGTGGAGAACGACGGCGAGCTGGATGCCGCCTTCGCCACGCTCGCGCGCGAGTGGAAGTCGCTCGATTTCGTGGTCCATGCCATCGCCTTCTCCGACCGCGAGGAGCTGAAGCGCCGCTATGTGGAGACCAGCCGCGAGAACTTCTGCCGCTCACTCTCCATCTCCTGCTTCTCCTTCACCGACATCGCGCGGCGCGCCCTGCCCTTGATGAAAGGCCGCAAGGGCGCGCTGGTCACGCTCAGCTATCTCGGCTCCCAGCGGGTAACGCCCAACTACAACGTCATGGGGGTGGCCAAGGCGGCGCTCGAGGCGAGCGTGCGCTACCTCGCCGCCGATCTCGGCCCCGAGGGCATCCGGGTGAACGCCATCTCGGCCGGGCCCATGCGCACCCTGGCGGGCTCCGTGGTCAGCGAATCCCGCATGGTGTTCAAATGGAACAAGGCCCACAGCCCCTTGAAGCGCACCGTCGACCTCGACGACGTGGGCAACGCCGCCCTTTACCTTCTCAGCGATATGTCCTTGGGGGTGACCGGTGAAATTCACTACGTTGACGCCGGCTACAGCATCATCGGCACGCCGCCGAGTGCCCAGCTCAAGGGCTGGGTGGCGCCGGATGCCGATAGCGGCGAGGACGAAGGGGACTGATCATGCGCGCGATCTGGCTTAACGTTTCGCTGATGGCGCTTACGCTGTGCGCCACGGCGGGAGCGGCGCAAGCCGGCTGGCAGGACGCCGCCTCGCGCTACGACGTCGAGCGGCTGTCTCGCCTCGAGGAAGCGCGCGCCAAGGCGATGGCCATTGCCCGCTCCGGCGACATCCGCGAGGCGCTGTCCGGAGAGCGGCGCGCGATCTCCCGCGGCGAGCTCATGGGCAATTGGCATTGCCGCACCGTCAAGGCGGGCGGCCAGCTGCCGGGCATCGCCTATTCCTGGTTCCATTGCCGGGTGCGCGAGCGAGGCGGCCACCTGTTCTTCGAGAAAGTCTCCGGCAGCCAGCGCATCGCCGGCTATCTCTATCCCCACGAATCCGGCGGCTATGTGCTGTTGGGCGCGCTGTCGGTGAAGGGCGAGCCCATGCATGCCTATTCCGGCAACGGCGCTTCCGCCGGCGCCGTCGCCACACCCGACGACGCCATCGGATTGCTGTCGGCGACGAGCCGCGGACCGCGCATCGAATTCCCCTATCCCTTGCAGGAATCCGTCTTCGACGTGATCGAACTGCGGCGGTGATTGCGCAACGACTCTCGTAGGTCGCTTAAGCAACAATCATGCAAGCAGAGTCTCCCCCCTCCCCTTGCGGGAGGGGGCAAATTCTGAGTGCGC
>DATCOJ010000225.1:0-6010 GCA_036564785.1 Rhizomicrobium sp.
GATGTGCACGGCGCCGACGATCACCAGTTCCAGCGGTGGATTGTAGACCGCCAGGAACCAGCTTCGCCCGTCGATCTCGATCGGTCCGCTGCGGTCGGCGCGCGCCGCCGCGGCGGCCGCCAAGCCAAGTGAGGACGTGTCGCTCGCGGGGTCGATCAGGCGCTCGTCGCCGGAATCCATGTCCACGGCGCGTACGACAGCGCGGCCCTCGCGCCGGGCCTGGTTCAGCGCCGTCAGGGTCTCGCGCCGCATCAATGCAGGGGCTCGACCAGCACTTCGATGCGACCGCCGCAGGCCAGCCCGACCGCCCAGGCCTGTTCGTCGCTGACGCCAAATTCGAGCTTGCGCATTTGGCCATCGCGGATGGTTTCCTGCGCGCTTTCGATCACCGCGCCTTCCACGCAGCCGCCCGACACCGACCCGACGAAGGCGCCATCGTCGCACACGGCGATCTGGCTGCCTGCCGGCCGCGGTGCCGAGCCCCAGGTCTTTACGACCGTACCCAGCGCAACGCGCCGGCTGGAGGCGAGCCACTCCTCGGCGCTTTGCAATACGTCCTCGTTGATCATGGCAGCGCACCTGGTCCATTCGCCGGAAGGCTAGGCGATGGAAGCCAGCAAGAAAAGCGGCGATGCGATCAGGATGGAGCCGGCAATGGCGGCAGCCGCGTCAACAGGCGCGCGTATTCAATGGCGTTTTCGCCGGTCAGCGCCGGCGGCGCCAGGGCGGTGCCCGCTCCAAAGCGGATGCCGGCCTCTTTCACCGCGTCGAGCGCCTCCTCGGAATTGATCGCGGTGACGCAGGAAAACGCACTTTGCGTGGCGCAGGCGCGCGCCAGCCACGAGGCCGTGCGGCTTGCGGTTGCTGCGTCGACACGGCGCGGCATCGCCAGGACTATTCCGGCGGCGCCGAGCAGGCCGCTATTTTCCAGGGCCACTTCGCAATCCGGCAGCGCAATGGCGACGCGCCGGGCAAAGGGGCGCAGCGCGGTCAGCATCTCGGCGATGCGGCTCGGCGGCGTCCCCGGCGCGATGTCGTCGATCAGCGGAATGACCTGGGGGTGGCCTTCGATGCCGATCCGCCGCAGCGCGCTTTGGTAGGTGGAGCGTCCGCGGGACCAACTCATCGTCTCCACGCTGATCGGCGCGGTGACGGCGATGAGATTGCCGCCTTCCAGCAGCCGGTCGGCGAACTGGACCGCATGGCGCAGAATGGCTTCGTCGGCGAAGGGCATGTCCTGCGCGGCAACGCTCGCGAACGCGCGATGGCCTTGGACGATCTGTCCATTGTCGACGGTGGTCGGCAGGCAGAAGAAGAGAGCCGGCGTGCCGCGCTTCAGATCGTAGGCCGGCATGAAGCAGAGGCTGAGCCGATCCGGCTCGTAGACACCCTGGCTCGCCAGTCGATCGAACTGATCGCGCGCCGCTGCATCATCGAATTTCGCGCTGGGATTGCCGGGCGCGCGCGTGGTGCGATCCGGTGGAGGATTCATGATCGCTGCCGCGCGCTGGGCAAGAGCGCTTGCGCCTTGCGAGATCTCGCCGGGCGAGGCTTTGCGAAACAGCGGCACCAGCTGGTCCGGCGCCAGCGACTCGGTGCCGAAGAACAGCTTGAGCAAGGCGACGCTGATGCGATTGGCAAGGCCTTCGGCCTGCGCGCCCTCGCAGGAACCGACGATCAGATAGAATCCCGTCTCGTCGAACAGCGTCAGATCGCTTTCGCTCAAATGGCCGAGGCCGTTCTCGCAGATCACCTGCAGGCGTTCCGGGTTGCGGATGTAGGCCGATCCGGATCGCTCCAGAATGGGCGCGAGATCGAAATAGTAGATGGGATGGCGCGCGAACTGGGCGGCGTCGATGGCGCCGTCGATCCGTCGCGTCAGCGTGTTGGTCACACGATCCATCTCGAAGCCTGGCCGGTCGCGAGCGACATGCCGCGTCCGCCATCGGATTCGACAGGGGAAAGCTGAAAGCGGGGTTAAGCCTGGGACCGGATCAACCCAGGGCCGCCTCGACGGCGCGCTTGGTCATCACCGTGACCAGGTGAGCGCGGTATTGCGCCGAGGCATGGAGGTCGGAATTCAAGCCATCGGCTTGAATGGCGATTCCAGCGACGGCTTCGGGAGCAAATCGCCTGGCCAGCGCCGCTTCCATCTCCAGGGAGCGGAACACGCAAGGTGCTGCCCCCGTGACCGCCACCCGCACATCGGCTCCAAACCTGGCGACGAACACGCCGACTATGGCATAGCGCGAGGCCGGATTGCGGAACTTGGCGTAGCCCGCGCTGTCGGGAATCGGAAAGGCGACCGAGGTGACGATCTCGCCCTCGTTCAGCGCCGTCGAAAACATCCCGGTGAAGAAATCGTCCGCCGCGATTTCGCGCTGCGAGGTTCTGACCGTCGCGCCGAGCGCGAGCACCGCCGCCGGATAGTCCGCGGCCGGATCATTGTTGGCGACGGAGCCGCCCAGCGTCCCCATGTGGCGGACGGCGGGATCGCCGATCAACTCGGCAAGATGCGCAAGCGCCGGAATGGCGCTTCGCACCTCCGGCGAATTCTCGACATCGGCGTGCGTCGCCGCCGCACCGATGACGACGGCCTTGTCCTGGCGGCGGAGGAAGGACAACTCGTCGAGTTTGGAGATGTCGATCAAGGCCGGCGGATTGGCGAGCCTCAGCTTCATCGCGGCAATCAAGGTCTGGCCCCCCGCCAGAAGCTTTGCGTCCGGCGAACGCGAAAGAAGCGCTTGCGCTTCGGCCAGCGATTTCGGCCGGTGATAGGTGAAGGAATAGGGGATCACGCCGCGCTCCCCATGCGTTTCGCCGCATCTTCGATGGCGCTGACGATGTTGTGGTAGCCGGTGCAGCGGCAGATATTGCCTTCCAGCTCCGCCCGGATGGTGGCGCGGTCGAGCTTTGGCTTGCGCCGGATCATGTCGACCGCGGTCATGATCATGCCCGGCGTGCAGAAACCGCATTGCAGGCCGTGATTGTCACGAAAAGCCTCCTGCACCGGATGCAGCGCGCCGTCTTTGGCCAGGCCCTCGATGGTCAGCACCTTGGCGCCCGCCGCCTGCCCCGCGAACATGGTACAGGATTTCACCGCGCGGCCATTCACGTGAACCACGCAGGCGCCGCACTGGCTGGTGTCGCAGCCGATATGCGTACCCGTCAGCTGAAGAGTCTCGCGCAGGAAATAGACCAGCAGCGTGCGGTCCTCGATCTCTCGGCTGACCGCCTTGCCGTTCACCGTCATCGAAACGACGGACATCGCGTGCTCCTTTGTCTACCGGGAATGAACAAGTGTCGGTTGGGTGGCGCCGAGCGTCAAGCCTAGTGTCCCGATTCCGAAATTCGCTCCCCCACGATATCAGGCTGCTTGCGAATTTCGGAATCGAAGGACACTAGGAACCTATTGATTCTAGTGTCGCTTCGGTTTCGAAGTTCGCCAAGCGCCCGATATCGATAAAGGAGCGAACTTCGAAACCGCGACACTAGAGGGAGACGCCGAACAGCACCAGCAGCACCACCACGACGGCGATCAGCCCGATGACCCAGATCTCGGGCGCCAGGCCCTCGCGGACGACCAGTTCGGTATCGGCCTTCTCGGGGATCGACGCCGGGGGCGCCAGCGCGGTCTCGCAAGGCGGAGGCACGCGAGCCGCCTGCAGGGCCGCCACCTCGGTTGCGAAGCGGGCGAAGAAATCGTCGGCGATCTGTTTGGCCGCGCCGTCGATCAGGCGCTGCCCGATCTGCGCGAGCTTGCCGCCCACATTGGCCTTGGCGGTATAGGCAAGCGAGGTCCCGGCCGCATGCGGTGTCAGGGTGACTTCCGCCTCGCCGCGGGCAAATCCGGCGACGCCGCCCTGGCCCTCGCCCTTCAGCACGCAGCGGCGCGGAGGATCGAGCTCGGTCAGAGCAATGGCGCCTTTGAACGTCGCGCTTACCGGCCCGATCTTCAATTTCGCCGAGGCAGTGAAGTGTTCCGGGTCCGGCTTCTCGATCGTCTCGCAGCCGGGGATACAGGCCTTGAGGACCTCGGCGTCGTTGAGCCCGGCCCACACCGTCTCTTGCGGGGCGGCAATGAAATAGCGGCCGGTAAACTCCACGCGCCCAGTTCTCCTTCAATCCAGTCGAACGGAAAGCCAGTTGGTACAATGAGTTAGTGTAGAAGGACGAGGGCATGGTTCAATCCGGCCCGGAACCGACGGTCCCCTCTTTTCTGAATGCAACATTTGTGTTACCGTGTTAACCTTATTTTTACCATGTCGGGTATCGGGGGATTTGCGGCGATGGACGCGATGATGGAAACCCAGCAGGGGCTGGGCGAGATTGGATTCGAGGTGACCGGTCTGGTCAAGTGGTTCGACATCGCCAAGGGCTACGGCTTCATCAAACCGTCGAACGGACCGCAAGGCGACATCCTCCTTCACCAGACTTGCGTGCGCCAGTCGGGCTTCAAGGCCGCCTATGAGGGCGCCGCGGTCGTATGTCAGGCGATCCAGGGCCCCAAGGGCTTGCAGGCGCGCAAGCTCCTGTCGCTCGACAATTCGACCGCCACGGCCCAGCCGGCCTCCGCCCAGCGAGTCTCTCGCTATCTGACCGAGCCGCGGGGTCCCTCCTTCGAGGCCATCGTGAAGTGGTTCAACCGCGGCAAGGGCTACGGCTTCGTGTCCCGCGGGGCCAACACGCCCGACATCTTCGTGCACATGGAGACGTTGCGTCGCTTCGGCATTCGCGAGTTGCGCCAGGGGCAGAAGGTGCGGGTTCGCACGGGCGACGGTCCCAAGGGCGAGCTGGCGGCGGAAATCACCATTCTGGACGTTTGACAGCAGGGCCGCCGCCCGGCCAGCCTTGCGGCGAATTGCTGCCCCGGGCCCCCGCCATGCGTCTGTGGAAATTCGCCGCCGCGTGCGGCCTCGTTCTCTTTGCCACCATTGCGACCGGCGCCGACGCGAAACTGCCGCATGCGCTGCTGATCGTCGACAGTGCGCAGGGGCCCAAACGCTTCACGGTCGAAATCGCCGCGGACGAGCCGTCGCGGATGCAAGGGCTGATGTTCCGCAAGTCGCTGGCGCCCGATTCCGGTATGCTGTTCGAATTCCCCGACGATCACTTCCGCGCCTTCTGGATGAAGAACACGATTCTCTCGCTCGACATGCTGTTCATCCGGGCCGACGGCACGATCTCGTCCATCGCGGCCAATACTACGCCCTATTCCGAGGCCGAGGTCCTGTCGAAAGAGCCCGTCCGCGCCGTGCTCGAGATCAATGGCGGACGATCGGCCGCGCTTGGCATCGTTGCCGGCAGGAAGGTCCATCACGCCGTGTTCGGGGATGCGCTGCCGGGGCAGTGAACGTCCGGACGGCTCGTGTATTATCAAGCCGCGGCAGAGTCCCGCGGTACGAATTGGGCAGCGCACGGAAACGCAACGCATGGCGAAATGGGTCTATTCCTTTGGCGACGGCAAGGCCGATGGCGCGGCCAAAATGCGCGATCTGCTCGGCGGCAAGGGCGCCAACCTCGCCGAGATGAGCAATCTCGGCCTGTCCGTTCCGCCCGGGTTCACCATCACCACCGAAGTCTGCACCTATTTCTACGCGCATGGCGGCGAGTATCCCGCCGACCTCAAGCCGGCCGTCGAAACCGCGCTGGCCGGCATGTGCCGCACGATGCAGGGCAAATTCGGCGACCCGGTGTCGCCCGTGCTGATCTCCGTCCGCTCGGGCGCGCGCGCCTCGATGCCCGGCATGATGGATACGGTGCTGAACCTCGGGCTCAATCCGGAAACCGTGGAAGGCCTGGCGAAAGCCACGGGGGACCGGCGCTTCGCCTGCGATTCCTACCGCCGCTTCATCCAGATGTATTCGAGCGTGGTCCTGGATCTCGAGCACGCTGCCTTCGAAGAGATTCTCGAGACCGAGAAGGAGACCAAGGGCGTCGAACTGGATACCGAACTCGAGGCGGAGGATTGGAAGCGCATCGCCGCGCTGTTCAAGGAGCACGTGCGCAA
>DATCOJ010000226.1:0-1577 GCA_036564785.1 Rhizomicrobium sp.
GGGGGCGGCTACCCGTACGGTCGCGGGCGGGACGTCCAGTTGGACGGCCGCTTCTAAGCTTGACTTTGGCCGATTTAGGCGGCGTGGGCGAGCGCATTTTGCATGCGGTGCCAAATATGGCGCGGAATTTCGATACTATCCCGGCGCGGCCGGGACATGAAAGAAATCTGATGACCCCATATTTCGCGACGGACCGCCGCGATGGCATCGCTGAAGGTGAGGAATGCTTTTGGATACCAGGCGGCGGTTCTGGGTGTGAGCTTTCGTGACTTTGAGAGATCGTGCGCCCAGAGGGTGACGATGGAGAACAGACTGAGGAGCGCCGGAGTGGTTCGAAGAATTGCCTTGTCGGACCACTGGCGCTGGGTTTCGACGCCGAGATGGGCGCGGGTTTCCTCGAAGGTGACTTCGACCTGCCAGCGACTGACGAACCAAGCGAGGATATCGCACGGACGGGCGTCGAGATCGGTAGCCAGGAAGGCCTGCGGTTCGAGTTCGCCTTTGGGATCGCGAACGAGCAGCCAGCGGATCGGCACCGGCGGCGTGCCGCCACGATACCAGATGGCGGTGCCGCTGGCGATTTCGACGAGGCGGTTGGTTCGGCCGTACCAGAGACTGACGCGGTGGCGTTGCCAGGAGACTTTGGGATCGTTGAGGACGGCGGAGAGCTTTTTCAATCGCTTGCCTTTGATAGGCGGTCGGCCGCGGCGTTTACGCTTTTGCGGCGGGAAAGCGAACAAGTTGGCATCGAGCCGCAAACGGGTGACGACACAGAGATGGTTGCGCACCGCGGCGAGGAATTCGATGGCGGCGAACGCGCTGTCGGCGACCAGCACGATGTAGCGGCCGGGAAGCCAGCGGTGGATTTGCAGGGCCGCCTGCCGGGCCCAATCGAGCAGCGACTTGGGCGCTCGCGATTTGCCGGCATAGAAGCGCTTGGAAGGAGCGAGCAGCGTCAGGAAGGGCAGCGCCATGATGCGGTCGGCCCACGGCACGCGCACCAACAGCATGGCAGAAAGCCAACGCAGGCCGCTGGCTTTGACAAAGTGACCCTTGGAGGAGCGGACCGGATCGCGATAGATGCCGCGGGCGCTGATCTTGGGTCCCCAGCGCCGCTCGATGGTGTCATCGATCCCGATCACCACCGGTGCGCCGGACGGCACGAAGGCCGTGATCAACAAGAGCAGCAGCCGGCCCGCCGCCGCCCGCGACGACCACGCCGCGCGGTTGAGGATACGATGGAAGGTGCAGAAGTCGGGATCGCGATCTCGCCCCAGGATGCGCAGCGCCGTCGTGACGGTGCGCCGGCCGGGCGCCAGGATGACGCCGGCGAGCAGCACCAGGACGTTCGACCAGGTCGGGCGCGTGAACAGATCGGCGAACCCCGCGAGCCGGGACAAGAAGCGTGACGGGAGCGGATCGGAAGAGGTGGGGAGAAGACGGGAATGTTGCATCCCATCGGTAGAATCAACACGCTGAATCGCGGCAATCTCACCACGCTGCGACAAATCGAATCGACCCGCTCATCGAGTCTCGCCTGTCCGCCGCGCAACGGGCACATTGACCGGTATGACCAA
>DATCOJ010000227.1:0-5031 GCA_036564785.1 Rhizomicrobium sp.
CTTCCCCCACAAGGGGGGAAGCGGAAACTGAGGGCTTGATCTTCCGATACCGCGCAACGAAAAAAGCCGGTGCACCGGGGGTTTTGCCGCGGTCCGGCGTTCAGGTCGCAATTCTGGAGATGGGGAGAATATGCAAAACCAGCGTCACGCTGTCAACTAGAAGTTGTGACGAACTCTAACGTCTTGAACGGACAGGTGTTTTTGCAACAATCAAGACTTGCCACTCACGCGCATGCGCGCAACTCGAGCTGCGATCCTAGGTCGGCAGGCCGAGATGCCACCAGAGCTGCTCGAGATCGAACAGGTCGAGTTCGATCTCCTTTTCCAGCCGCCGAATCCGTCCGGGCTCTTTCCCGCCTTGCTTGCGGGCATGCGCGGCGCGCGCCATGTCCTCCAGAGTGCCCTCGACAGCGGGATCGATGCCCGTCGGAATCAACCGCCAGCCCGGCTCGGTCAGCTGCCCCACGAGCTCTTCGTGCTTTGGTTTGTCGGGCATTCGTATCTCTTTCCTCTACAAAGTTAGGCCGCAGATTGAACGAATGATAGATCGAATCGCGAGACGGTTTCGTGCCGCGTGGCTAACTCAGTCTTCCGGGGTGGCGTTTGACGAAGGCGTCCAGCTTCTGCGGCAGCTTGCCGACATTGTATTCGCGGTCCCACACGAGATTGGCCTCGGCGAGAATCTTCTGCTGCATCTCCGGCTCCAGCATGGGCCAGAGGCCGAGCACCGCGCTGCCCAGCCGGCGCACGAAGGTCTCGTCTTCGCTGGGATACTTGAACATCTTTTTGGCAGGCGGCCGGGTGGATTTCGGCGCCGCGCGGGCCGATGCGTCGGCCGCCGCGGACGGCATTGCCGGAGAGTTTGCGGAGTCGGCCATGGCGGCATGCCCTTTCCTGTGAACGATCCCGTCTTGCGAACGATGCCGGCCGGCGGCGTTTGCCGCGCCGCACGGAACACCGGTCGCTCCGAAGCTACTTCTGCCGCTTCTTGCGCGCGGCATAGCGCGCGTCGCGCGCCGCCTTCTGCTCGGCCTGGAGAGCCACGCCGCGCGCGGCGCGCTCGGCGGCCTCTTTGGCACGATCCGCCGCCGCCACCTTCTCGGCCTCGAGCCGCGCGATTTCGGCCGCGGCGCGCTGCTTCTTCGCCTCGGCCTCGCGCGCCAGCTTCTCGGACTTGCGTCCCGCCGCACGCTCCTCGCGTGCCGCGGCGGTCGCGGCACGGGCGGCCTGGCGCTCGGCAAGCCCCGGCTCGCCGGCGCGCGTTGCGGCACGGGCCTTCTCGAGCTGCGCCTGACGGGCTTTCGCCGCCGTGCTCAGGCGATCGGAGAAACTTGCTTCCTTGAATCCGCGCATCGCTCTGTCCGGTTAGTTGTCGAGGAAGCTGCGCAGTTTGCGCGAGCGCGACGGGTGCTTCAGCTTGCGCAGCGCCTTGGCTTCGATCTGGCGGATGCGCTCGCGCGTCACCGAGAACTGCTGGCCCACCTCTTCCAAAGTGTGATCGGTGTTCATGCCGATGCCGAAGCGCATGCGCAGCACGCGTTCCTCGCGCGGCGTGAGCGTGGCGAGCACCCGCGTGGTGGTTTCGCGCAAGTTGGCCTGGATGGCGGCGTCGATCGGCAGCACCGCGTTCTTGTCTTCGATGAAGTCGCCGAGATGGGAATCCTCCTCGTCGCCGATCGGCGTCTCGAGCGAGATCGGCTCCTTGGCGATCTTCAGCACCTTGCGCACTTTTTCCAGCGGCATGGCGAGACGCTCGGCCAGTTCCTCCGGCGTCGCCTCGCGGCCGATCTCGTGCAGCATCTGGCGCCCGGTGCGCACCAGCTTGTTGATCGTCTCGATCATGTGCACCGGAATGCGGATGGTGCGCGCCTGATCGGCGATCGAGCGGGTGATGGCCTGCCTGATCCACCAGGTGGCGTAGGTGGAGAATTTGTAGCCGCGGCGGTACTCGAATTTGTCCACCGCCTTCATCAGGCCGATATTACCTTCCTGGATGAGGTCGAGGAACTGAAGCCCTCGGTTGGTGTATTTCTTGGCGATAGAGATGACGAGCCGCAAGTTGGCTTCGATCATCTCCTTCTTGGCGACGCCGGATTCGCGCTCGCCCTTCTGCACCGTCTGCACGATGCGGCGGAATTCGGTGATGGCCTGGCGGGTTTCCTGCGCCAGACTCTGAATCTCATCACGCAGCGCGTTGATCTTGTCGCGCTCGTCGGCCACGAAATCGCGCCAGCCGGGACGCGACAGGCGGCCCACGCGGCGCGCCCAATTGGGATCGAGCTCGTTGCCGAAATGCTCCTTGAGGAAATCCACGCGCTCGACGCCATGCGCTTCGGCCAGACGCAACAGCCGGCCTTCCAGCGACACCAGGCGGCGGTTGATGCCGTACATCTGGTCGACCAGCGCCTCGATGCGGTTGTTGTTGAGCTTGAGGCTCTTGACCAGATCGACGGTTTCGTTGCGCAGCTTCTTGAAGCGGCGCTCCTGGCCGGTGGATAGCTCGTCGGCGCCCAGCGCTGCTTCGACGCTCGCATCCTGCAGGCGACCCAGCTTCTTGTAGAGGCCGGCGATCTTGTCGAGCGTCTCCAGCACCTGCGGCTTGAGCGCTGCTTCCATGGCGGAGAGCGGCAGATTGCCCTCGTCCTCCATCTCTTCGGCAGCCTCAGCGGCGGCCTGGGCTGCGGCGGCGGCTTCGCCGGGATCGATCTCCTCGCCTTCGCCATTGGTCTTCGGCGGAGTGGCAACCGGCGGCGGCTGCACCGGCTCGGGCTTCTTGAATTCGGGACGCGGTGCCGGCGGCGTGGCGCCATTGCCGCCATGGCCGTTCACGGGATGCAGCGGCACCCCCGGCGTCTCGCCCGGGATCGGCATGCCGCCACGTCCGGCCGCCACAGCCGCCGCGGCTGCCGCAGCTGCCGCGGCCTGACCCTCGGGCCCGGCGCCGTACATGGCTTCCAGATCGATGATGTCGCGCAGCAGCACCTTGGCTTCGTTGAGCTCGTCGCGCCACACGGTGAGCGCCTCGAAGGTGAGCGGGCTCTCGCAAAGCGCGCCGATCATCAATTCGCGGCCGGCCTCGATGCGCTTGGCGATGGCGATCTCGCCCTCGCGGGAGAGCAATTCCACCGAGCCCATTTCGCGCAGATACATGCGCACCGGATCGTCGGTGCGGTCGTAGGTCTCCTCGCCCTCCTTGGCGGTGACGGTGACCTGCTTGCCTTCGGCCAGCGCCGGCACGGCCCCTTCGGCCTGCTCCTCCTGCTCCTCGGATTCGATGACATTGATGCCCATCTCGTTGAGCATCGACATGGTGTCCTCAATCTGCTCGGAGGACACTTTCTCGGAAGGAAGCACCTTGTTCAGTTCGTCATAGGTGACGTAGCCGCGCGCCTTGGCCTTGGTGACCATCTTGCGCACCGCCACGTCGCTCATGTCGAGCAAGGGGGAATCGGCGTCTTCGCGCTGGGCGTTGGGATCGCCCGGCTGCTCGCCCGGCTTCATCCCGAGTTTCGTGGGCGGCATGCCCTTCTTGGGCGGCTCGGGCGGCTTCTTGGCGGCAGGCGTGAGGGCGGGCTTGGCCGCTACCTTCAGGTCCGGCTTCTTGGCCATCGGCTTGGCGGGAACCTTGGCCTTCTCGGCTGGCTTGGGCTTGAGCGCAGGCTTCTTCACGGCAGCCGACTTCGCCGCCGCCGCGCGGGCGGGCGGCCTCAATTTCGTCTTCAGCACCGCTTTTGCCGGTTTCGCTGCCTTTTTGGTCGCCGTCTTCGCCATTCCGCCGTTCTCGGTGCTCCTACCCTATAGGGGCAGAAGCCCAGTTTTGGTTCCTCGATCTGCCGCAATCAGCCGTTGCCGGGGGCTCGCCCGCCCAAAAGCCGCTGGGCCTCCAGCCAGGATTGCTCGGTCGCCTCGGATTTGAAGCGCTCCATGGCCTCTTTCCGCTCGGGAGCGAGCTCCGCCATTTCGCGCAGCTGGGCGACGGCTTCGAGCCAACGGGCCTCGATATCATCGCCTCCCCCTTGCACGGTTCCGGCAGACACCGCCTCACCGCCAAGGTCGCGGGCCGCAAGCCTGCTGCGCAATCGTTCCAGCAGCTCGCCCAACCCTGCACGGATGAGATGGCTTTCCACCCCCTCTTTTTCAAGCCTGGAGCGGGAAGCGGCGAGGTTTAGGAGTTCGTGGCGGAGCCTGTCAAGCGCGCGGTCGGCCAGCGGCAGGGAAGCCAGAATCTCGCTCTGGCGGAGCGCGATGTCCGGCAGCTCGAGGAGGAGCGCGGCGATCTCCATCTCCTTGGCCCGGCGGGCCCCGCCTCCGCCGGCGCGGACAATCAGGCTGTTCTTGACGGCGGCGGAGACGGATTCCACCGGAAACTTTCCCGCTTGCGGCGGGGCCCCGCGGCGCGGGGTGAAGTCGCGGGAGCGCTCAGGCCGCACCGCCGCGGGCACCCGGCGCTTGAAGGCATCGAACACCTTCTGCTCGAAATCGCGGCGATAATAGTCGGCGATTTTGGGCTCGCGGATGGCGGAGACGATCTCGGCCAGCACCCGCTCGAGGCCGGCGCGGCGCTCCGGGGTGGAGAAATCCTTGCCTTCGGTCTCCACCCGCCACAACACGTGGGCGAGCGGCTCGGCCGCGTCCAGCACCGCCTTCATCGCCGCCGCACCGTTGGCGCGGAGAAAGCTGTCGGGATCCTCGCCCGGCGGCAGGAAGGCGAAGCGCAGGGAGAATCCGGGGTTGAGATGCGGCAGCGCCAGCCGCGCGGCGCGATGGGCGGCGCGCAGGCCCGCCTCATCGCCGTCGAAGGCGAGGATGGGCTCCGCCGCCACCCGCCAGAGCAGCGCGAGCTGCTCCTCGGTCAGCGCGGTGCCGAGCGGCGCCACGGCGTGCTCTAGCCCCGCGCGGACGAGCGCGATCACATCCATATAGCCTTCGGCGAGGATGATAGTGCCGGACTTGAGCGCCGCGGGCCTGGCGCTGGCAAGATTGTAGAGCAGCCGGCCCTTGGAGAAGAGCGCCGTTTCGCCTGTGTTGATG
>DATCOJ010000228.1:0-1723 GCA_036564785.1 Rhizomicrobium sp.
GCGATGCGAAGCATCGAACCCGGAATTTCGAGATTCCGGGTCTGGTCCTACGGACCATCCCGGAATGACAAAGAATGGAAAGAATGGATTGCTTCGCGGAGCTTGTCATCGGGCGCGCGTTCGCGCGACCCGTTGGCTCGCAATGACGGTGGTAAGCGCCGGGATACGCGGACGCGCCTCCTCGTCATTCCGGCACGCGCCGCTTGCCTTCGGGCATCCGAGATTGACACTGGCCCACTCATGGGCCTCCCGCGTCCAAATATTTTGCAAAGCGCCTGTCGATCCGGCGGCGGCTGGTTCGTCGACTCAAAGGGCGAGATAGTTCCGGGGGCTCGATGGCCGCGGCTCGCCCTCGACAAGGAGTCTTTTTGATGCGCTTCATGTATATCGTCAAACACCCCGGTCCTGCCGGCAATCCGACCCCGGAGCTGATGCAGGCGATGCACAAGCTCGCCGATCGCGAGACCAAAGCAGGCCGCATGCTCGACAGTGGCGGCCTGATGCCGGTCCAGACCGGTGCCCAGATCCGCATCGCGGATGGCAGGCTCAGCCTGATCGATGGTCCGTTCGTGGAAGCCAAGGAGATTGTCGGCGGCTACGCGATTTTCGAACTCCGCGACAAGGAGGAGGCCATCGCCATGGCCCGGGAATTCATGCAGTTGCACCTCGATCACATGCCGGGCTGGGAGGGGATATGCGAGCTGCGCGCGTTTGCCGGCCCGTAAGGCCGGCGACCGCCCAATCCGGCCGGCGGCCATGACCGCTGCCGACATCCATCACACCATTGTCGCGGTGTGGCGGATCGAACAGCCGCGGCTGATCACAGGCCTTTCGCGGATGCTGCGTGATGTGCCGCTGGCCGAAGATGTCGCGCAGGAGACCCTGATGGCGGCGCTCGAGCGCTGGCCGGCGACCGGCATCCCGGAAAAGCCCGGCGCCTGGCTGATGACGGCCGCCAGGCGCCGGGCGCTGGATCACCTGCGCCGCTCCCGGATGCTCCTGCGCAAGCACGGCATGGTCGCCCGCGAAATGGAGCAGGAACAGCAGGCCATGCCCGATTTCGACTCCGCGCTCGACGACGATATCGGCGACGAGATGCTGCGGCTGGTCTTCACCGCCTGTCACCCGCTGCTGTCGCCGGAGGCCCGCACCGCACTGGCGTTGCGCATGATCTGCGGCCTGACCACCGGGGAGATCGCCCGCGCCTTCCTCGTGCCGGAGGCGACCATTGCCCAGCGCATCGTGCGCGCCAAGCGGACGCTTTCGGATTCAGGCCTGGCCTACGAGACACCGCGCGGCGAAGCGCTGTCGGCGCGGCTTTCATCGGTGCTGGAGGTGGTCTACCTGATTTTCAACGAGGGCTATACCGAGGCGCGCGGCGAGCACTGGCTGCGCCCGCAGCTCTGTCATGAAGCGCTTCGCTTGGGCCGGGTGTTGGTTTCGATCGCGCCGCGCGAGCCCGAGGCCCACGGGTTGCTGGCCTTGATGGAGCTGAACGCCTCGCGCAATGCGGCGCGCACCGACGCCGCCGGTGAGCCGATCCTGCTGCTGGAACAGGACCGCACGCGGTGGGATCGGCAGCAGATCCGTCGCGGGATGCAGGCACTGCGGCGCGCCCGCGAACTCGGCGGTGGCGGCTTTTATGTGCTGCAGGCCGCGATTGTCGCCTGCCACGCCGAGGCGCGCAGTGCCGACGACACCGACTGGCCGCTTATATCGGCAC
>DATCOJ010000229.1:0-24524 GCA_036564785.1 Rhizomicrobium sp.
CCCTCACCCCAGCCCTCTCCCCCGCTTCGCGGGGGCGAGGGAGTCTAAGAGAGCGACGGCAGATCGAGCTTATGCTCCCGCGCACAATCCATCGCGATATCGTAGCCGGCGTCGGCGTGGCGCATGACGCCGGAGGCCGGATCGTTCCACAGCACGCGCTCGAGCCGTGGCGCCGCGGCCTCCGTCCCGTCGGCCACGATCACCATGCCGGCGTGCTGCGAATAGCCGATGCCGACGCCGCCGCCGTGATGGATCGACACCCAGGTGGCGCCGCTCGCGCAATTCAAGAGCGCGTTGAGCAGCGGCCAGTCCGACACCGCATCCGAACCGTCCAACATCGCTTCCGTTTCGCGGTTGGGCGAGGCGACGGAGCCCGAGTCGAGATGATCGCGGCCGATCACGATGGGCGCCGACAGCTCGCCCTTCGCCACCATTTCGTTGAAGGCAAGGCCGGCGCGGTGGCGGTCGCCCAGTCCGATCCAGCAGATGCGCGCCGGCAGGCCCTGGAAGCGGATGCGCTCGCGCGCCATGTCTAGCCAGTTGTGCAGATGCGCATCGCGCGGCAGCAACTCTTTCATCTTCGCGTCGGTCTTGTAGATGTCTTCCGGATCGCC
Organism: Rhizomicrobium sp.; assembly: GCA_036564785.1. GTDB lineage: Bacteria > Pseudomonadota > Alphaproteobacteria > Micropepsales > Micropepsaceae > Rhizomicrobium. The sequence continues at coordinate 615 of DATCOJ010000229.1, forward strand.
GGAGAGCGCGGCCCAGCGGAAGGGTCCCACGCCGCGGCAGAACAGCGGCCGGATATAGGCCGGCACGAAGCCGGGGAAATCGAACGCGTGCGTCTCGCCTTCCTCCAGTGCCATCTGGCGGATGTTGTTGCCGTAATCGACCACCGGAATGCCGCGCTGGTGGAAGCCCAGCATGGCGCGCACGTGCTCCGCCATGGAATGCTTGGCCGCCTGCTCGACGGCTTTGGGATCGCGGGCGCGGCGCTCTTCCCATTGGGCGAGCGTCCAGCCCTTGGGCAGATAGCCGTTGATGGGATCGTGGGCGCTGGTCTGGTCGGTGACGGCATCTGGCTTGACGCCACGCTTGACCAGTTCGGGGAGAATTTCCGCGGCGTTGCCGAGCAGGCCGACGGACAGCGGCTTTTTCTCGCGACAGGAGCGCGCGATCATTTCCAGCGCTTCGTCCAGCGACTTCGCCTGCGCGTCGAGATATCTGGTCTTCAGCCGCATCTCGATGCGCGAAGGCTGGCATTCGATGGCCAGCATTGAGGCGCCGGCCATCACCGCCGCCAGCGGCTGCGCCCCGCCCATGCCGCCGAGGCCCGCGGTCAGGATCCAGCGACCGCGCAAATCGCCGCCATAATGCTTGCGGCCGAGTTCGGCGAAGGTTTCGTAGGTGCCCTGCACGATGCCCTGGCTGCCGATATAGATCCACGAGCCGGCCGTCATCTGGCCGTACATCATCAGGCCTTTGCGATCGAGCTCGTGGAACTTGTCCCAGGTCGCCCAATGCGGCACCAGATTGGAATTGGCGATCAGCACGCGCGGCGCATCTTCATGGGTGCGGAAGATGCCGACCGGCTTGCCCGATTGAATGAGCAGCGACTGATCGGCATCCAGTCGCTTCAGGCTCGCCACGATGCGATCATAGGATTCCCAGTCCCGCGCGGCGCGGCCGATGCCGCCATAGACGACCAGCTCCTCGGGGCGCTCGGCCACCTCGGCGTCGAGATTGTTCATCAGCATGCGCATCGGCGCTTCGCTGAGCCAGCTCTTGCAGGAGAGTTCGGAGCCGCGGGGGGAACGGATGCGGCGGCTGTTGTCGATGCGGATCATGGGACCTTGGGGATGGGGTGCCATGTCATTTTGTCACGCCGTGCCTGGCATTGCGAATTGATTCACGCGGAGCCGCGGAGGCGCGGAGGAAAAAGAAAAATCAACCGTCATGGCCGGGTTGCCGGAGCGAAGTGGAGGCAAGCCCGGCCACCCATTCCCTCGCTGCGAGTCGGTGTTCATGGGTCCCCGGGATCCGCTCCACTTCGCTCCGCGGACCCGGGGATGACGGGAATCTTCTTTTTCCTCCGCGCCTCCGCGTCTCCGCGTGCAAATTTTGTCTATGAAGCGAACGCGATGCAGGCGGCAAGAATGCCTTCGAGCACGCGGCGCAAGTCGGCAGCGCGCGATTCGCTGTACGGCGCCGGCCAGTTGTCCGGCGAGACGTCGTCCGGCTCCTCCACATAGCCGCGGCAGGCGAGTTCGAGCTGGATGGCGTGGACGCCGTCCCGCGGCCTGCCGTAGTGGCGCGTGGTCCAGCCGCCTTTGAAGCGGCCGTCAAGCACGGAGGAGAACCCGCTCGCCGCGCAAACCGCCTCGACGGCTTCACTCAGCCGAGAGTCGCAGGTGGTGCCGCCGTTGGTCCCAATGTTGAGATGCGGCAGTTCGCCGTCGAACAGGCGCGGGATGCGCGAGCGGATGGAGTGCGCGTCGAACAGCACCACACGCGCACGATTCTCTCTCAACCAACCGATCTCGGCGGCGATCGCCGCATGATAGGGATCGAAGAAGCGCGCGCGGCGCTGCGCGATCTCCTCGGCGTCCGGCGCCTCACCCGGCGTATACAAGTCCTCGCCGTCGAAGGTGGTGGTCGGGCACAGCTCGGTGGTGTTCCGGCCGGGATAGAGCGGGCGCCCCGAAGGATCGCGGTTGCAGTCGATGACCGTGCGCGACAGCGCGGTGCGGATGGTGGTGGCGCCCAGCGCGGCCCCGAAATCGTAAAGCTGCTCCACGTGCCAGTCCGCATCCTTGCGCGCCAGCCACGGAGAGACCAGCCGCGCCTCGATGTCGGGCGGAATCTCGCTGCCGGTATGCGGCATGGAGACGATCAGCGGAGCCGCGCCGCGGCGGATGTGCAGCCACTCAGCCATCTTCGCCACCGACGATTCGCTTGTGCAGCGGGTTGAAACCCATGCGGTAGACGAGCTCCGCCGGCCGCTCGATGTCCCAGATCGCCAGGTCGCAGCGCTTGCCTTCTTCCAGCGTGCCGATGTCGCCGCGGCCGAGCGCGCGCGCGGCGTTGGCCGTGACGCCGGCCAGGCACTCCTCGACCGTCAGCCGGAAACAGGTCGCCGCCAGGTTGAGGCAAAGCAGAATGGAGGTGAGCGGCGAGGTGCCGGGATTGCAGTCGGTGGCGATGGCGATGGGCACATGGTGTTTGCGCAGAAGCGCGACCGGCGGGGCCTTGGTTTCGCGCAGGAAATAGAAGGCGCCCGGCAGCAGCACGGCGACGGTCCCCGCCTTGGCCATCGCGGCGATGCCGGCTTCGTCGCTGTGTTCGAGATGATCGGCTGAGAGCGCGCCGTATTTCGCGGCCAGCGCGGCGCCGCCGGTATTGCTCAATTGGTCGGCGTGCAGCTTCACGCCCAAGCCATGCGCCTTCGCGGCCTCGAACACGCGTTCGGTTTGCGCCGGCGAAAAGGCGATGCCCTCGCAGAACGCGTCCACTGCATCGGCGAGCTTCTCGCGCGCCACGGCGGGAATCATCTCGCGGCACACGAGATCAATGTAGGCGTCCTTATCGCCTTGCGCTTCCGGCGGCAGGGCATGGGCGCCGAGAAAGGTGGTCGCAATTGCGAACTTGCGATGCCCGGCGAGCGCGCGGGCGGCGCGCAGCATCTTGCTCTCATGCTCCAGCGACAGACCGTAGCCGGATTTGATCTCGACCGCGGTCACCCCTTCGGCGATCAACGCATCGAGGCGAGGCAGAGAGGCTTCGACCAGCGCCGCTTCGCTGGCGGCGCGCGTGGCTCTCACGGTCGAGAGGATGCCGCCGCCGGCCTTGGCGATGTCCTCGTAGCTGGTGCCCGCCAGGCGCTGCTCGAACTCCGCGGCGCGGTCGCCGGCATGGACCAGATGCGTGTGGCAATCGATCAGGCCCGGCGTGATCCAGCGGCCGTCGCAATCGATCCGTTCGGCGGCATCGAATTGCGGCGCGCCGCTGGCCGGCCCGGCATAGCGGATGCGCCCGCCGGCACAGGCCACCACGCCGTCCTCGACAATGCCGAGTCCCTCGCCCACCATCGTGGCCAGCCGCGCCTTGTGCCAAAGCCGATCGCATAACATCGAAGAGTCTCCCTCTCCCCCTCCGGGGGAGAGAGCCGGGGTGAGGGGGATGCCGGAATACAGGTATCAGGTATCAGGAATCGGCGCGCTTTGGACAACAGCTTTCTGATGCCCGTACCTTGATACCTGAGCCCCGGCACCCCCTCATCCGTCTTCGCGCCTCCGGCGCTTCGACGGGACAAGCCCTGACCCTCTCCCCCAATGGGGGAGAGGGAACTACAGTGGCGCATGACCACGTTGTTCTTCGATTCGGCGTTGTTGTCCGAGGGATGGGTGAAGGATGCTCGCCTCTCCATCGCGGGCGGCCGCATCGCCGCCGTAGAGACTGGGGCCACACCCACGCCCGGCGATGAGCGCCACGCCATCGCGCTTCCCGGCCTCGCCAATGTGCACTCCCATGCCTTCCAGCGCGGCATGGCGGGACTGGCCGAAGTGCGCGGGCCGGTGGGCGACAATTTCTGGACCTGGCGCGAGGTCATGTATCGTTTCCTCGATCGCCTCGATCCCGAGCAGGTCGAGGCCATTGCAGCCCAAGCCTATGTCGAGATGCTGGAGACGGGCTTCCTGCGCGTGGGCGAGTTCCACTATCTGCACAACGATCCGAACGGTGCGCCTTACGCCAATCCGGCCGAGCTGGCGGAACGCATCGCCGCGGCGGCGCAGGCGACGGGAATTGGCCTGACCTTGCTGCCCGTGTTCTACGCGCATGCCAATTTCGGCGGAACGCCGCCGGTGCCGGGCCAGCGGCGCTTTCTCAACGACGTGGATGGATTCGCCAGGCTGCTGCAGGCGAGCCGCGCCGCCATCGCGCCGCTGAACGATGCCAATCTCGGCGTGGCGCCGCACAGCCTGCGTGCCGTCACCGCGGAGGAACTGCAGGCGGTGGTGGCGCTGGCGCCGGCCGGCCCGATCCACATCCATGCCGCGGAGCAGACCAAGGAGGTCGAGGACTCCATCGCGTGGTCCGGCGCGCGTCCCGTCGAATGGCTGCTCGATCATGCCGGTATCGATGCGCGCTGGTGCCTGGTCCATGCCACGCACATGACGGACGACGAGACGCAACGGCTGGCGCGATCCGGCGCCGTCGCCGGTCTCTGCCCCATCACCGAAGCCAATCTCGGCGATGGCGTGTTCCCGGCGGAAGCCTATCTCGCGGCGGAGGGCCGATTCGGCATCGGCACCGATTCGAACGTGCTGATCGATCCGGCAGGCGAGCTTCGCGCGCTGGAATATGCCCAGCGGCTCACCCATCGCGCCCGCAATATTCTGGCGCCGGAACCCGGCCGCTCGACCGGCCGCGCGCTGCTCGACGCAGCACTTGCCGGTGGATTTCAGGCGCTGGGCGTCGAAGCGCCGCTTCTGGCCCAAGGCCACGCCGCCGACTTTCTCAGCCTCAAGGCGGACGATGCGGCGATGGCAGGCCGTCAGGGCGATGCCCTTCCCGACAGCTGGATTTTCGCCGGGGGCAAGGTCGATTGTGTCTGGCGTGGCGGCCGCAAGCTGGTAGAGGGCGGCCGCCATTTCGCCCGCAATGAGGTCCGCGCCCGCTATCGCCGGGCCGTCGAATCCGTGCTGGAATAATCGGCGAATGAGAAACCGCCCGCTTGCCAAGCCCGACGAGTCGCTCGCCACCCTCAAAATCGAGCGGCAGAAGCAGCTCGTGCGCATCGTGGCGGCGGGCGAGTGGGTGATCGGCCAGGCCCAGCGGCTGGACGGATTGCTCCGGCAGGCCGATTTCGGCGACGCAAGCGAAGCGCAGATTGACGGCAGCGGCCTGACCGATCTCGACACCGCCGGCGCCTGGCTCCTGCTGCGCAGCAAGCGCGAGCTGGAGCGGGAAGGCGTGCGCGTGAGCAAATTCACGCTGGCCGACCGCTACGCGCCGCTGGTCAAGACCATGGAGCAAGACCAGGCAGCACTTCCGGTGAAGCACGCGCCCCATCCGCGCGGCTTCGTCTACTTCCTCGAGCGGCTGGGCAAGGGCACCACGGGCGCCCTGCATCAGGGCTACGAGATGCTTGGGTTTCTCGGCCGCGTCACCATCGAGACCACCGAGGCGATCCTGGCGCCGCGCCGCGAACTGCCCTGGCCCGCCTTCGTCAAGCAGATCGAAGAGACCGGGCTGACCGCGCTCCCCATCGTGGGGCTGCTCGCCTTCCTGATCGGCGTGGTGCTGGCCTATCAGGGCGCCGACCAGCTGAAGCGCTTCGGCGCGGAGATCTTCACCGTCGATCTTCTGGGCGTGGGATTCCTGCGCGAGCTGGGCGGCCTCGTCACCGCCATCATCGTGGCCGGCCGCTCCGGCTCCGCCTTCACTGCCACCATCGGCACCATGCGCGTCAACGAGGAAGTCGACGCCATGGAGACCATGGGGCTCAACATCCCCGAGATCCTGGTGATCCCCCGCGTGCTGGGACTGATCGTGGCGCTGCCGCTGCTAACCTTCTATGCCGACGTGGTCGGCCTCGTGGGCGGCGCGGTGATGTGCTACTTCGACCTCCACATCACGCTGCCGGAATTCCTGCGCGAGCTGCAAGCGGCGATCACGCTGAAGACCCTGATGGTGGGGCTGGTCAAGGCGCCGGTGTTCGCCTTCCTGATCGGATTGGTCGGCACCTTCGAGGGCCTCAAGGTGGAGCGCAACGCCGAAAGCGTGGGCAAGCTGACGACCCGCTCGGTTGTGGAAGCCATCTTCCTGATCATCGTCTTCGACGCGGGGTTCTCCGTGTTCTTCTCGATCCTGGGCATATGAGCGATAGCGGCAAACACGACGAGGTGGTCATCCGCATCCGCGGATTGGTCAATGCCTTCAACGGCAAGGTGATTCACGATCATCTCGATCTCGATGTGATGAAGGGCGAGGTGCTGGGCGTGGTGGGCGGCTCCGGCACCGGCAAGTCCGTGCTGCTGCGCTCCATCATCGGGCTCAACCGGCCGGAGGAAGGCAGCATCAAGGTGTTCGGGGTGGAGACCGCCGACATGAGCGCCGAGGACATCAAGGGCCTGCAATTGCGATGGGGCGTGCTGTTCCAGGGCGGGGCGCTGTTCAGCTCGCAGACGGTGGCGGAGAACATCCAGGTGCCGCTCAGGCGTTATACCCACATGTCCCAGGACCTGATGGACGAGATCGCCGCGATGAAGCTCGCTCTGGTGGGCCTGCCGGCCGACACCGCGCAGAAATATCCCTCAGAGCTCTCCGGCGGCATGACCAAGCGGGCGGGGCTGGCCCGCGCGCTCGCCCTCGATCCCGAGCTCCTGTTCCTCGACGAGCCCACCTCCGGCCTCGATCCCATCTCCGCCGGCCAGTTCGACGAGCTGGTGCGCAGCCTGCAGCAGAGCCTGGGGCTCACCGTCTTCATGGTCACCCACGACATCGACAGCCTGAGGTCGGTCACCGACCGCATCGCCGTGCTGGTGAACAAGAAAATCAAGGTAGGAACCATCAAGACACTGGTGCATGATTCCGATCCGTGGATTCACGAGTACTTCGCGGGAGCCCGGGGACGGGCGGCGCTCGCCGCTTCGGGTTGAAGGAGAAAGCGATGGAGACCAAGGCCAATTACGTCGCCGTCGGCGTCTTCGTCATGGCGCTGCTGCTGGGACTGGTGGTGGCGCTGCTCTGGCTCACCGGCGCGCAATATGCCCAGGAATACGCCTACTACCAGACCTACTTCTCGGGCTCCGTCTCGGGGCTCGGCACCGGCACCAGCGTGCGCTACAACGGCATCGAGGTGGGGCGCGTCAGCAAGCTCAATTTCGATCCCAACGATCCCAAGAAGGTGCAGGTGATCATGCAGATCGACCCGACGCTGAAGATCCACGCCGACTCGCTGGCCTCCATCGCCAGCCAGGGGCTGACCGGCGGCACCTACGTGGAGATCGACGGCGGCTCGAAGAAGGCGCCGGTGCTGCATCCCCATTTCTGGGGCGAATATCCCACCGTCAGATCCAAGCCCTCGACCTTGCAGCAGCTGGAGCAGTCGGCGCCGCTGATGATCGCCAAGCTGTCGCGCGCCGCGGATCGGCTGAACGATCTGTTGAACGACAAGAACCGGCGCTCGGTGGCCGACATTCTGGCCAACCTGCACGACACGACCACCGTGCTGAGCGCGCGCTCCGCCGACATCGACGCCACCCTGCGCAATTTCAACACCTCCTCGCAGCGGCTGGAGGCCGATCTCACCGACCTGCACACCACGCTGGGCAATGCCGACAAGGCGGTTGGGTCGATCAACGTCCTCGCCAACCACCTCGACACCTCCGTCGCCAATGCCCGCATCGGCCAGCTCACCACCGACCTGCGCACGCTGGTCGGCAACCTGTCGCGTCTGTCGAACCAGCTCGACCGCGAGCCGACGCGACTGATTTTTGGCGACCGCCGCGAGGGATACACGCCGAAATGAGCGCGAAACTTCCATCCTTGACGCGACGCGGGTTCCTGGCATCCGGTGGAGCCCTGGCGCTGGCCGGCTGCTCAAGCAATCTGATCGGGCCGCCGCCGGCGCCGCAGCTCTACGTGCTGCATCCGGAGTTCGGACCCTTGCTCCAGGCGCCTTCGGTGCAATGGGAATTGATCGTGGCGCTTCCCATCGCGCCCGAGAGCCTCGACACCGAGCGCATCGCGCTGATCAACGCGCCCAACGTGATGGACTACTACGCCCATGCGCAATGGACGGACCGCGCGCCGCTGCTGCTGCAGGGCCTGATGGTGGAGGCTTTCGAGAAGAGCCAGCGGATTGCCGCAGTGGGGCGGGAGAGCGCCGCCATCCGCAGCGACTACATCCTCGTCAGCGAGCTGCATGATTTCGAGGCCTGTTATGCCGTGCCCGACACGCCACCCAGGATTCGCGTGGGTCTCAGCGTCAGCCTGCTGGGCTCGCTGCACCATGAGGTGATCGCGACCGTTCCGGTCTCGCGCGAGGCGGACGCCGCGGCCAACTCTCTCGCCGCCGTCACCGCCGCTTTCAGCCAGGCGACCGGCGAGGCGATCGGCGACATCGTCAACTGGGCCCTGCGCGCGCCGCTGTCGATTCCAAACCAAACCGATCAAATCAGCGCGCCGGCCTCTCCGCCTCAGCCGCGGCGACGGCGTCGTCATAGTAGGTGATGGTGCGGACCAGCGTACCGCTCCTGCCGAATTGATGATTGTCGTCGGGGATGCCGCTGCGCGTCTCGCTGCGCCTGGTCCAGTTGCCGCGCCCATCGAATTCGTAGCGATAGATCATGTGGGCGTGCGGCGATTTGGCATCGTTCAGCCAATCGTCCTCTTCGGCGATATGACCGGTGGCGTCGCGGGTGTAGCGGAAGACGCCGCTCAGCTTGCCCTGCGGCCCCAGGAAATCGCGCTCGGTTTCCAGCCCGTTGCCGTCGTATTTGAACTCGGTGATCTCATCGGCGGGCCCGGCGATCTTGGCGCCGTACCAGATCTCCTCGCGCAGGATGTTGCCGTGCTCGTCGTAGCGGGTGCGGGCGATGGAATCGCCCATCTTGGAATGGAAGTGAACGGTCGTTGCGTCGATGCGCTCCGGCGTCCGTGTCTTGATGAAGTCCGGCGTCACGTCTTCGTCCTCGACGAGATTGCCGGCGCGGTCGTAGGTGGCGCTGCCGAGCCGCCAGCGCTCCGCGTCTCCCTGTTCAGCGCTCGCGAATTCGGTGACCACGGTCTTCACCGGACCCTTCAGCTCCTCGCGGTCGCGGTCCGTCTTGAAGCTGGACACAGGCGGCGGCGCAGGTCCGGTGGTGGCGCAGGCGCACAGCAGTGGCGCCAGCAGCGTCAAGATGGGCAGCGCGACCTTCGAGCGGCGTCTCATTTGCACATCATTTCTCCGGCTTGGCGAAGACGTAGCGTTCGATGCCGGCGTAGTCTTCGCGCTGCCACAAGCCGATGAACTGAATCCACTTCCCCGCGGTGTCCGGATTCTCGCTGGGAACGGGATCGTCCATCCGCCGCGTCTCGATGTCGAGCACGATGTCGTCCTTCGACCACACCCGCCCCTCAGGGCCGCGCAGCGCGCCGCTATGAAGCACGCGGTCTTCCGCGCTGCGATAGACCTCATGGCCGGTGAGCCAGCCATCGGCGGCGAGGCGGGCGCGCAAGTCCGCATTGGCGGCATCGAGCTCGGCGCGCGAGACCGTGTGAGGCGAGGTGCCGATCGAAAGCGATTCGATGCGCGATGGATCGCGGCTATAGGGCGAGGCGAAATAGTAGCGGCAGTTCTTGAAATACAATCCCGTGCCTGGGATGTGGAAGTCGAACAACCCGCCCGAGCCCACCGCGCTGGTGAGCGGCGCCCGCGCCCCGATATCGATCTTGAGGCTCGATTGCCGCGCCATCTCCGCAAACGTCATGCCGGGCCGTGCCACCAGCGTGCCCTCCGAGGGGCCAAGCGGTGGGGCCGCCGGCGGTGCCGGGTTCATCGTGTCGAAGCCGCCGCTCAGGATCGCGGCCGGAATGGCGATGGCCGCGCCCGCCGCCATCAGGCCCCAGATCACGAAGACGATGAGGTTCTGCCGCTTCAGTGCCGAGCGGATGACCGGCACGTCCTCGTTGCCGACGTTGCGCTGGAAGCCCAGCACCAGTCCCACCATCACCGGCACCGCGGAGATGGCGAACAGGGCCGTCAGGCCCAGCATGGTCGCGAGAATGGGAATCTTGAACGCGCCGGCATCGTGGATCACGCCGGTGGCCTGCAGGATGCTGCCGCCCCAGCCGATCGCCAGCAGCGTCAGGAACGACGCCGCACAGAGGATCGCGAATGTGCGCACACTTGGCATTCTACCAGCTCCCGTCATCACCCGGTCGCGAGCGCTTCTGGCAAGCGATCCGGGTGACCCATTTTTACTACCCCAATCCACTCCTCGTCATCACCCGGTCGCGAGCCTTTTTTGCGAGCGATCCGGGTGACCCATTTTTCTGCGAACAAGAAAAATTGGGTCCCCCGGACCGCGCTTGCGCGCGGCCGTGGGATGACGGGTTCGTGGAAATGCTCGCGACCGGGCGATGACGGGTCATTTGATTGAGATGGAAGGAAATACGATGATCAACACCACCGTTTCGGTACCCGATCGCAAAGACATTTGGCTAGGGCGGTTGAATCGTCAGCTATTCCGTCGCCGACAACTCCGCACTGCCGCGCATCGATTACGCCGCTCAGTTTCCAATTCTTTCGGTAGAAGCAATTGCCGCCATGATCCTTGATTATTGTTCCCCAGTTATCGGTTGTTGCGCTGCAGCCCATATCGGTGTGATCTACCCGGTCGAAATCGCCACCGCCAGCGCAAACGCTTTTCGGCATCCCGGTGCCGTAGTAGCATGTGACGGTCACGTAGGCGTCCGGCCAAGTACCCCCTCTTAGAGTTTGAGTGTCCGCACTCCCGATCGGACCGATGGCGTCGACAACCGTGCGCGTATTAACGGCGTGTGCGGAGTTCACAAATAAAATACACGGCAAAAGCAGCAAGATCGCTTGCGGGAATTTCATCGTAGCCTTCCGATCAAAGCACCATGCTTGCCGTCATCGCGGAGGCAATGCCCGCAAATAAGGAAATCCGCCGTTAACCGTTGGATTCTCGCCCCAAATCGAAGAATCGAAGCCTTGTGGAAGGCCGGATTGAAATTGAGGGGTACTGAGTCCGGTGATGCCGGGATCGTTGGCCGGCGTTCCCGCGCCCTGACTGGGGTCGCTCACGCCGCTCGTGTCGAGATCCCAATACGAGTTGCTAGCCGTTTCATTCGTGTCGTCGCTTACAAAGCCGCCAGTCAGAAAGCTACCGCTTACCGCTCCGGTGGAATAGGACGAGACCATACCGCGCGCATTTCCGATCCCGGCAAACCCACCGACACTATCGCCAGTCACCGCTCCGGTCGCATAGCAATTCACTTCGTGCCCGCTAGCGCCAACTAGGCCGCCCGACCACGAAACGATGCCGGTAACCGTCCCGGTCGCATATGACTGCTCGACGAAACCCTGATTCCCCCCAACCAGCCCGCCTAACGTTCCGACCGATCCCTCCCCAGACGCCGAGACCGGCCCCGTTGCATAGCTGGTATGGATTTGTCCATTTATATCACTGAAGCCGACAAGGCCGCCGGCTTCATACGATGCGCTTCCTGGGCTAACGGCCACGGCCGCAGCCGCATGCGAGCTTCTGATGGCGCCTGAATTTGTGCCAACCAAGCCGCCCGCGAAGTTAAAATTCTGGGTGGGCGTTCCACCGACGACTTGGCCGGTCACATAGGCACCCACAACTGTACCGTCGTTTATTGCGGCCAGTCCGCCAACGATATTCGTATTGAGGCCATGGGCCTCGACGTCGGCGTTGGTCAGGCCGATATCGCGCACCGTGCCGCCGTTCAGCGAGATCAGGCCGACTTTCGGCTGATTGTGGGTATCGTCGATGGAGAGATTGGCGATGGCGTGGCCCAGGCCCTCCAACGTTCCGTTGAAGTTGGGGATCGGCGGCACCGCATAGGTGCCGTCCCTTTGCGCATTGTAGTTGCCGGCCAGCGCAAAGTAACCGCTCTTGTTCTGCCGGATGGCCCTCGCCAGGTCCTTCAATCTTCTTTCGAGCAGGTAGCTGTTGCCGTCGATCACGAGATTGCTGGTCAGATCCCAGAAGCTGACACTACCCGCGCCGGCGAAGAGAAGGTCGCCGCCGGTGCCGCCGTCATTCGTGGCGATCGTCAATGCTCCGGTCCCCGCGACCGTCACCGGCTTTTCGATCTCGACCGACTGAATTGCGTCGAGCGTGAGCCTGCTCGCGCTCGCCCAGCTGAACCCGGCCCGCACGAAGATGTTGTTGGCGCCGCTGCCGGTGAGTACCGTCAGATCGCCGCTGCTCAGCATGCTGGCGACGTCGTCGGCGTTCAGGACCGCGTTGTGCGCGGTGGGCATGCACACGCCTGATGAGCAGGACATATTGTGGGTGGAATTGGCAGAGATGCTCACATCCGCTTGCACGGCGGGAGCCGCAATCCCAAAAAACAAAAGACTCAGCGCGATTGCCTCAGCCAAACGGCGAGAACCCATTTCACTTAGCGAATTCATGGCGATCGTCCTTGAAGGACACACAACCATAGTCCTTTGCTTCTGGCTTGAAAATGCAGACGGGTCTGGGGCGCGTTCTCCCCGCCGGCTCATGCCGGCTTGCCTTGCTGCCCTTCGGTCCGCGACTATAGCGTGGCCAGAAGGGGAGACACATGGCCTTCATCGAGCGCAACGGCGTCCGCATCCATTACGAGGTCCACGGCACGGGCCCGGCCATCCTCTTGACCCACGGCTATTCGGCCACCGCCGAGATGTGGCGGCCGCAGGCAGCACCGCTCTCCCGCGAGCACAAGCTGATCCTGTGGGACATGCGCGGTCACGGCCGCAGCGACTATCCACGCGATCCTTCACTCTACAGCGAGGAAGCCACCATCGCCGACATGGCGGCGATCCTCGATGCGGTGGGCGCGAAGGATGCGGTGATCGGCGGCCTCTCGCTCGGCGGCTACATGTCGCTCGCTTTCCGCCTCGCGCATCCCGCGCGAGCCAAGGCGCTGCTGATCGTCGATACCGGTCCGGGCTTCCGCAACGCCGAGGCACGCGCCCAATGGAACGTCACCGCGCTTGCCACCGCCGAGCGGCTGGAGCGCGAAGGTCTCGCCGCGCTCTCCGGCCAAAGTGCTGAGCGCGCGCTCAGCTCTCATCGCTCGGCCGAAGGACTGGCGCTCGCGGCGCGCGGAATGCTGACGCAGCGCGATTCGCGAATTATCGATTCGCTTTCGGCGATCGACGTGCCCGCACTGGTGATCGTCGGCGCCGACGATGCGCCGTTCCGCAAGGCGGCGGACTACATGGCGGCGAAGATTCCGGGCGCGCAATTGGCCGTTCTGGAAGGCGCGGGGCACGCCTCCAATCTCGACCGGGCCGAGGCCTTCAACGCGGCGGTGCTCGATTTTCTCGCTGGAATTCCGCGCTCGGCTTAGGCGTTTCCGCAAGCTTGCCGTCCTTTCAATGCAACAAATGCTGACTTCAGCCGTTTCCGGTCTGGAGCCGAGATGGCCTCGGCTCCTCGAAAACCGGGGAAGTATTCGCGCATGTCGCGCCTGCCGACCATCGATCCGGACGTGCCCGATCAGGCCGAGTTGGTCGTGCGGCGGCTGTCGCGCTACGCCGATCTCACCCAGGAAGAGACTGCGCTGCTTCGCGGTCTGGCAGACGCGCCGGAGCGGTTGGCGCCGGGCACCGCGCTGCTCGCGGAAGGCGATTTGCTCGACCACGCCCGGCTGATGCTGGCCGGCTGGGGCTGCCGTCTGCGCTATTTGTCGGACGGCCGCCGCCAGATCTTCGATTTCATCCTCCCCGGCGACATGTATGGCCTGTGCATGCGCGCGCAGGCCGTCGCGCTGTGTTCGGCGGTGACATTGACCCGCGCCACCATTTCGGATGCCTCCGCCCTGGGCGATGCCGTCGCCGAGAATTCGGAAAATCATTCCGGCCTGAAGCAAGCGAGCCTGATGGCCGCCAGCGCCGACGAAGCCAATCTGCTCGATCATCTGATGCGCATCGGCCGCCAGACCGCCTATGAGCGCGTGGCCCATCTGATGCTGGAGCTGCATTACCGGCTCGGCATCGTCGGCCTTGCCAATGACCTGGTCATGCCCCTGCCGCTGACTCAGGAAATGCTGGCCGATGCGCTGGGCTTGAGCGTGGTCCATCTCAACCGCACTCTGCAGCAGTTGCGGCGCGACGGCCTCGTCGAGGTCAAGGGCGGACTGGCGCGCATTCTGGACATGGCGCGGCTCAGGACAATTTCGGATTTTCGCGTGCCACGTGTCTCCGCCGCCGTCAGGACCAGTGAAATCGATTGGCGCGCGCAAGCCGCCGCGCCTTAAACCATCCCAAACCAGCGATGCGCCCAAGGCCGATCCTCGCTCGAATTGCGCCTGCGCTGTTCGGCGCGGGACTGATCCTGCTCCTCCCGGTCGTCGCCTTGGCCGCCACCGGCGGCGGCAAGACGCCGGGCGCGGACGAAGCCATCCTGGTCGCCGAGATCGTGCTGCTGGTTCTCGTCGGGCGGCTGATGAGCGAATTCATGCTGCGCATGGGCCAGCCGGCCGTCATAGGGCTGCTGCTCGGCGGCGTGCTGCTCGGCTCCTCCGTGTTCGGTGCGCTGTGGCCGAGCGCGCACGACCTCATCTTCCCGCACGAAGCCACCACCAAGGCGATGATCGGCGCGGTTTCTCAGTTCGGCATCCTGCTGCTGCTGCTCTTGACCGGCATGGAGACGGATCTGCGGCTGGTGCGGCGCTCGCGCCGCGCGGCGCTCGCCGTTTCGCTCACCGGCATCGCCATTCCTTTCGCCTGCGGCTTCACCTTGGGCCAGTTCCTGCCCGACTCGCTGCTGCCGCCGGGCCACCGGCTGGTGAGCTCGCTGTTCCTCGGCACGGCACTGTCGATCTCCTCCGTCAAGATCGTGGCCGCGGTGGTGCGCGAGATGAAGTTCATGCGGCGCAATCTGGGCCAGGTGATCGTCGCCTCCGCCATCATCGAGGATTCCGTGGGCTGGGTGATCATCGCCGTGACCTTCGGCATCGCGCAGAACGGCACGCTCGACGCGCTGTCCCTGGCCCGCACCGTCGGCGGCGTCCTGCTGTTCCTGCTGGCGAGCTTCACCATCGGCCAATATGTCGTCTTCCGCCTGATCCGCTGGGTCAACGACACTTTCAGGAGCGAGTTCGCCGTCATCTCCTGCATTCTGGTGATCATGGGCGGCATGGCGCTCGTCACATACGGCCTTGGCGTGCAGACCGTGCTCGGCGCTTTCGTGGCCGGCATCCTGATCGGCGAGTCTCCCATCCTGACCGAGCACATCCAGGAGCAGCTGCGCGGGCTGGTGGCGGCGCTGTTCATGCCGGTGTTTTTCGGCCAGGCCGGCATCGCCGCCGATCTGACCATCCTGAAGCAGCCGCAGCTCCTGATGCTGACCGGCGTGATCGTGTTGATCGCCAGCGTGGGCAAATTCAGCGGCGCCTTCCTGGGCGGCACGCTGGGCGGCATGAGCGTCAAGGAGTCGCTGGCGCTCGGTTGCGGCATGAATGCGCGCGGCTCCACCGAAGTGATCGTAGCCACCCTCGGCCTTTCGCTCGGCCTGCTCACGCAAAGCCTGTTCACCATGATCGTGGCGATGGCCGTGATCACCACCATGGCGATGCCGCCCATGCTTCGCGCAGCGCTCGCGCGCCTGCCGCTCGGCAAGGAGGAGCAAGCCCGCCTCGAGCGCGAGGAGATGGACGCGCGCGGCTTCGTCGCCAAGCTGGAGCGATTGCTGCTGGAAGTGGACGGCAGCGCCAACGGCAAATTCGCCTCGCGGCTGGCGGGCTATCTCGCCGGCGCCCGCGGCATGCCGACCACCGTCGTGCGTGTCGACGCGCAGAGCAAGGCGGCGGAGACGGAAGCAGCCGATGACAGTCACGAGCGGCAGATCAAGGAGGGCGCCAAGGAATCCGCCGACGCCACGTCCCAGATCGAAGACGAGAAGCCGCGCCACGTCGACATCACCACCCGTATCGAGCCCGAAATCCGCAAACCCGAAGCCATGGCCGAGATGTCGCGCAAGGGCTTCGATTTCCTCTTCGTGGGCATTGCCGACGCCCGCGATCCGTCCGGCGAATTCAGCCGGCGCATCACCGAGCTGGTGGACGGTTTCGAGGGGCCGCTGGGAGTGCTGGTGCCGCCGGATCGCGCCAATCACGAGCCGCAGCCGGACAGCATCCTGGTGCCCGTCAATGGCACCGACGTGTCGCGACGCGGCGCCGAAGTCGCCTTCGTGCTGGCCAGCGCGGCGCAGATGAACGTGACCGCGCTCTATGTTTCGCCTTCCACCGTGCGCCGCGGACAGCTCGTCCGCCGCAACGAGGAAGCGGTGCTGAAGGACATCTCGCGGCTGGCCGCGCGCTACCGCGTAAGGCTGAGAACGCAGATCGAATCCCACGATCTCACCGACGCGCCGATCCTCAAGGAAGCGCTCAAGCGCCACGACCTCATCGTCATGGGGGTGAGCCGGCGATCGGGTGACGGCCTCTTCTTCGGCAACACCGCCTCAGCGCTGCTTAAGAAGTGGAAGGGCGCGATCCTGTTCGTTGCGAGTTGAATAGGCTTCGGCCGTGAAGGCGCCGGGCCGCAGCAGCGACAAGGCGCTGATGCAGAGCAGGAACAACGCGCCCAGCAGCAGCCAGGCCTCGTTGAACGACAGCATGAGGGCGGCGCGCTGGATCATCGGCTCGACCATGGCCTTGATGGCGTCGCTCGCCGTCCCCATCGGCGTGTTGTGGAAATACTCCGTCGGCAGGCCGACGATGCGCGCGGCGTCGGGATCGCCCGCCTGCAGCCGCGCCACCAGGTGATCGGCGTGGCCCTTGGCGCGCTGCTCGACCACCGTGTCCACCAGCGCGATGCCGATGGCGCCGCCCAGATTGCGCATCAAGTTGAACAGCGCGCTGGCATCCGGAATCTGCGCCTGCGGCCATCCCTCCATGGCGAGCCGCGTGGTCGGCAGGATGCAGAACATGATGGCGACACCGCGCAGCACCTGCGGCAGGATCAGTTCGTTGAAGTCGGTGTCGATGGTGCAGAAGGCATTGGCGAGCAGCCCGGCCGCGAAGACCAGGTAGCCGAGGGTCACCATCACCAGCGGGTTCATGCGCGGCTCCAGCAGCGCGGCGATGGGTGCGGCGATCAGCTGGGCGATGCCGGCCACGATCATCACCTCGCCGATCTCCAGCGCCGTGTGCTGGCGCACGAAGCCGAGGAACAGCGGCAGCAGATAGACCGAGCTGTAGAGCCCCATGCCCAGGATGAAGCTGAGCACGCAGGCGATGGAGAAGCTGCGGTCGTTGAATCGCCTCAAGTCGACGAAGGGCTTCTTTCGCCGGAGGCATTGCTGCACCGCGATCACGAAGGAGACCGGACAGATGATGGCGAGCGCGCCGACGAATTCGCCGTGCCAATCGCGCCTGGGCCCCTCCTTCAGCAGCAATTCCAGACTGGCGAGGAAGATCGCCGCCAGCACGATGGTGACGAGGTCGATGTGCTTGAACTCGCGCCAATCGGGCTCGCCGGCGCGGATGCACAGCGCCACCAGCGAGCCCACCACGATGCCCGGCGCCACGTTCACCAGAAAGATGGCGTGCCAGGAATAGGTCTGGGTGAGGTAGCCGCCGAAGGCGGGGCCGATGGTGGGCGCGATCATGGCGAAAGTGCCGGCGATGACGGTGGCCGCGGTGTGCAGGCGGCGCGGAAACAGCTCGAACACGGTGGTGAACACCGCCGGAATCAACATGCCGCCGAAGAAGCCCTGCACCGTGCGGAACACGATCAGCTCGGCGAAATTGTTGCTGGCGGCGCAGCCGATGCTGGCCAGAGTGAAGGCGAAGGTGGCGCCGGCGAACAGCCATCGCACCGACAGCACGCGCGTCATGAAGGCGGTGAGCGGAATGGCGACGATCTCGGCGATCAGGTAGCTCGTCTGGATCCAGCTGAGGCGGTCGTTGGGGATCGCCAGCGCCTTGCCGATATTGGGCAGCGAGCTCGCCACCACCTGGATGTCGAGGATCGCCATGAACATGCCGACGCACATGGCGATGAAGCCGAGCCAGGTGGCGAAGCGGACATGCGAGTCGGGAGCGACGGTCACGGAGCGGCGGGTGGTGCGTTATCGCGCCATTTGGCTACAGCGTGCGGCGGGGCGCAAGGGCGGCATCCTCCGCGCGAATCCGCCAGGCCAGCAGGCCCGCGTTTAACACGGTAAACACGATCGCCACTCGGATCTCGCCGAACACGAGCGGCAGCAGCGCGATCTCGCCCACCACGATCAGATAATTGGGATGGCGCACGAAGCGATAGGGCCCGCGCTTTATCAGCGGCGCTTCGGGCAGCGTGAGGATGCGCGTCGTCCAATAAGGCCCGAGCGACAGCACCGTCCACACCCGCAGCACTTCCAGCACGGCATAGGCGCCGAGCGGCAGCCAATAGACGACGGGATGCGGCGGCAACGCCAGCACGATGGCGATCAGCCAGGCCGCGTGCAGCGCGACAAACAGCGGATAATGTCCGCCTCCAACTTCGGTGGCGCCCCTGGCCAGCAGGGCCTGGGTATTGCGTCGGGCGTAAACGAGTTCGATGAGGCGCTGCGCCGCGACCAGCGCGACGATGGCGAGCGCGAGGATCATCGCCCTTCGAGCATGAGGAAGGCGGCGGAGAATCCCGGCCCCAGCGCGCTCATCAGCCGGCGCTCGCGCCAGCCGCGCTCGTTCATCCGCGCCAGCACGAACATCGCCGTCGCCGCCGACATATTGCCGTAGTCGCGCAACACCGAGCGGCTCTCCGCGAGGCCGCCGGTGGGAAGATCGAGCGCGGTCTCCAGCGCGTCCAGCACCTTGGCGCCGCCCGGATGGCAGGCGAAGCCTTCGATGTCTTTCAAGGCAATGTCGTGCTTGCGCAGGAAACCTTGGGCGATGTCGCGGAAGTTCTTCGACACGAGCGAGGGGATGCTTTGCGAGAACAGCGCCTTCAGCCCGTCCTCCTCCACCTGCCAGCCCATGATGTCGAGCGAGTTGGGCCAGGTGTATTCGCCGCTGGCGCCGATTTCCGGCCCGTCGCCTTCCGGCGCCAGGATGCCGCCCGCGGCGCCGTCGCCGAACAGCGCCGCGGCGATGATATTGCTCTTGGAAACATCGTTCTTGCGAAAAGTGAGCCCGCAGAGCTCCACCACGAGAAACAGAATCCGCGCCCCCGGCATGGCGCGGGCGAGGCTCGCGGCTCGGGCCAGTCCCAGAACGCCCCCGGCGCAGCCGAAGCCGAAGATGGGCAGCCGCACGATGTCGCGGCGCA
Source organism: Rhizomicrobium sp. (assembly GCA_036564785.1). Lineage (GTDB taxonomy): Bacteria > Pseudomonadota > Alphaproteobacteria > Micropepsales > Micropepsaceae > Rhizomicrobium. The sequence continues at coordinate 19,868 of DATCOJ010000229.1, forward strand.
AGCCCAGCCGCTCGATCATCAGCGCGTCGAGACTGGGGGTGGCGATGCCGGTGGTCGAAGCCACCACGATGGCGTCGAGCTCCTCGCGCTTCATCCCGGCCTGTTCCAGCGACGCCAGCGCCACTTTCTCCAGCAGCGCCACGGCATGCTTGAGGTAGAGTTCGTTGCGCTCCTTCCAGCCGTGGCGGTGCGTGTACCATTCGATCGGCACGCAGGAGTAGCGCCGCTCGATTCCGGTGTTCTCGAACACCGGCAGCAGACGCAGGATTTCCGGATGGTCCTCGAACAGATGCGCGGCGCGGCGCGCGGCATCGGCCTGGTCCAGCACATGGTCTGGAACCGCCGTCTGCAAGGCGACAAGGCGAGGTGCGGCGGGCATCGTCTCCTTCATCTCCCCCCGCTATTAAGGACGCCGGATCGGGTGTGTTATTCCGGCGCAAGGAGGGATTCTCAAACCCGATGCCTGAACGCCGCCTGAACGGCTGTCGCGAGGTTAGATCGAAAACCTATCCTATGCTACGAGATGAAATGTGAAAGACGCGAAAGCTTCAACTCCAAGCGACAAGACCGGCAAGCCGGCCACGGTCGCGGCGCAGGCGCTGGGCTGGGTCGACGAGGTGACGCGCGCGGTGTCGCCGCCGCTCCATCTGTCCACCACCTATCTGCGCGATGAAGACAACCAGTATCGCTCGGGCCGCAACTATGCCCGCGCCGACAATCCCGCCTTCGATCAGCCTGAAGCCGTGCTGGCGGCGCTGGAAGGCGGCGAGGCGGCGCTGCTGTTGGCCTCCGGCATGGCCGCGGCGACGAGCGTGTTCCAGGCGCTCAAGCCCGGCGATCACGTGGTGGCACCGAAGGTGATGTACTGGTCGCTGCGCAACTGGCTGGCCAATTTCGCCACCCAATGGGGCCTCAAGGTCGATTTCGTCGACATGACGGATCTCGATGCGGTGCGCCGCGCCGTGCGCCGGGGCGAGACCAGGCTCGTCTGGGCGGAGACGCCGGCCAATCCGCTGTGGCACATCACGGATTTGTCGGCGGTGGCGGAGGTCGCCCATGCCGCCGGCGCCCGGCTGGCGGTGGATTCGACCGTGGCCACGCCGGTGCTGACCCGGCCGCTCGAGTACGGCGCCGACATCGTCATGCATTCCGCCACCAAATACCTCAACGGACATTCCGACGTGGTGGCCGGCGCGCTGGTTGCGCGCGCGAAAGACGAATTCTGGTCGCGCATCGAAACCAACCGCATCCAGCTCGGCGGTATCCTGGGCTCGTTCGAATCCTGGCTTCTGCTGCGCGGCATGCGCACGCTGTTCCCGCGGGTGAAGGCGGCTTGCGCCAGCGCGCAGACGATCGCCGAGCGGCTCGCCGCGCACGCTGGCGTGCACTCCGTGCTCTATCCCGGGCTGAGTGACTTTCCCGGTCACGCCATCGCCGCGCGGCAGATGCAGGGCGGTTTCGGCGGCATGCTGTCGGTGCGCGTCAAAGGCGGCGAGGCGGCCGCCATCGCCACCGCCGCCAAGGTGCGAATCTGGAAGCGCGCCACCTCGCTCGGCGGCGTCGAAAGCCTGCTCGAGCATCGCGCTTCGGTCGAGGGCCCGGACACGCCATGCCCGCCGGATCTGCTCCGGCTCTCCGTCGGTCTGGAGGACACGGACGATCTGATCGCCGATCTCTCGCAGGCACTCGAATCCGCGCAAGCCTGACGCCATGCCCGCAATCAAGGTCTACACCTCCAATCTCGGCTTCTACCAGGTGGCGGTGGCGGCGCGCTCGCAGAGGATGGCGCTGGCCCATTGGGGGATGAAGCGCGACCTGTTCCGCGAAGGCCTGGCCGAGGAGAGCCGCGATCCCAAGGCCGTCGAAGCGGCAATGCGCAAGGTGGGCATGGTGGTGCGTCGGCCGCTCGGCTCCACAGGTCCCTTCGAAGAGCGCGCGGAGGCACAGCAGACGCTGGTCAAGCGCCTGGGCTCCTCACGCGCCAAATCCAAACCACCGCCGAAGCAGAGCGCCGTCAAATCCAAATCTTTGGCGAAAGCGAAACCAGCCGAGGTTCGATCTGTCAGTTCGCGGAAGGCCTCTCGCGCATCCGCCAAGCGCAAGGTGAATCCGAAAAGAAAACCTCTCCCCCGCGAAAAAGGAGATGACCCATCCATAAGATACCCTCTCCCCCGCGAAGCAGGGGGAGAGGGGAGGGTGAGGGGGTTGTCGAGCGAGGGTGCAGAAACTGAAGCGAGGACACGATGTCGCGACATCCATTTTCGCAAGGTATTGCCTTGGAGATTGACTCTCCCCCCGTTCAACTACGCGCAAGCTCTTCAAGCTGAACGGTACGCCGATAGAACAGGCTCCGGTCGCCGGGCCAGTGAAAGGTGATTGCAGCAGCTAGGTCCGCCATTCGTGAGGCTTCGAGCGCGGCGGCCTCCGCAAAATCCAAAGTACCATCCTGCACATATGAGTGCCCTGTCGGGTGGCCAAACGTACACCAATGGAGCAATTCACCCATGGCGTGCGCGATCTGAATAGGTTTTTCTAGATTTCCACCAATGGTCTCAACCGTAGTGTGCACGCTCGTGATCATACGTGCTCGATCCTGATAAAGGCATCGCAAATCGTCCAGTTTCGGCTCTTCCACTTTGCCGTCTTGAGCGAACGAACGTGCTATTGCACGCTGCATCTCCCAGATCATTTGCGTTCGTTGCCTGAAATCCTTCGTCACTAGTACGGCTAGCGGTGGAGCAGCGCCAGCCAGGGTCTGATATTCTTGGCGGTGAATGTGAGAAACGCGCTCGTATAGAAATTGTAGGAGCGGAGCTTGCTTCCTGAGCTGTTCAATCCGGTCCATTGCCTGATCAGAGTGCTCGGGACGTATAAAAAGATTCCCGATGACCTCCGCAAAGTTCGGACATATGAATAGACCTCCGAGCGCTGCAGTGAGTGGCGAAGCGAACACGTGCTTCGATGCGCGAATCACACCAAACGCTTCGACGATTCTCTCGGCATTCGGTGTCTCAAGGTGTTCTTCTATCCCTCGATAAAGATAATCGGGGCCAAGAACCCTTAGATATCCAAAGTTATTTGCAGAAGCTGCGGCAAGTGTCTCGATCAAAGCCGATTGCGTGTCGGGGGCGTCGCCTCTCGAGACGATTAATCTCCTTGCAACCTCCCTGAGCCGTTCTACGGGTACACTACTCAACAATATGGACAGTCGGTCCTTCGCGCGAGAGACAAACTCGCGATAGTCCGTCCCGTCAAGCTTACGCGTGCGGGCATCAAAGTAGGCATCTGTGATTTCGCCATTTGCGATGCAATTGGGAAGATTCAAAATGGCTTCATACTGAGAGGCGTAAGGGGCCCGCTCCCACTTTTTGACATTCCTCACGTAGACATTCGGGATGACAGCTCCGTGCTCGGCGAGAGCGGTTACCTCGGCGATGGACAAGCTCACAGTGTGCTCGTCCGCCCCTCTACCCTTCGTTTTTATCTTGAATTCGTCGTCGTCTTGGTCTGGGTCTAAATCGACAATTGCAGGTGGTCCAAGGAGCAACTGGTGTGCGAGGGGTGTCTCCTTGGAGTAGTTAGCCCAATGCGTCATCCAACTGGGAACAAGCTTGTCGTATACGCCACGTATAGCGGCCCCCGCCTTAGAAGGTCGTGCTCAGCAATGCCCGGATGAGGCAGGAAATTGGTCTCAGCTAGCCACCTTGCGTGGTTGATCTTTTTTTCTGCCAATTCCGCAGCCTTTAATGTCATCGCGGTTCCTCTCGGGCACTCTGCATTAGGCTATCTCTTGAAAAAGCATCACGCGAGGGCTTCGGCACAAACCTCTTACGCGTGACAGCAAGGCAATGATCATCTAGGAGATGAACTTGGCCATGTTGAACAGCGATCCCGTGCGCCTGTCGGTGCCCTGTTGCTAAGGCGCTCGGATTGTTGATTGTCTGCTTGATGGTGGAATCAAACGCGCGCGCTTTGCCGGCATCCGCATTCTGTATTCTGGTTTGGGACTTCTGATTTCCGCCGCCCCCTCACCCTAACCCTCTCCCCCACTCCGTGGGGGCGAGGGAATTTCGAGCGTAGAGGCTCAGGCCGCGCGGTCGTCGCTGACATGGAGCCGCGCGACGATCGGGGTCGAGCGCGTCACCAGGCGCGCCTTGTCCCAGAGCTCGACCGTCATGCGGGAGCGGTTGGCGTAACTCCAACACAGCGCATACGCCGCATCGTCGCCCGCCGCCTCGATATCGAGGACACGCGTGACCTGTTCGGCCGTGTCGATGAATTCCAGCTGATACGCCCGCACCTAGCGCCTCCGCACCATTCGCCCAGCCCGGACGATAAGGCGAGTCCCGGTAACCTTCATTAACAAACGGTAGCTACGCGACATAAATTTGCGGAATTTGCGCAGGCGCGCTCACAATCAAGTCCCTCCCGCGAGGATTCCCGGCGGAACCCGCCGAATCTTGGGCCGCAACTTCTAGTTGACAGCGTGACGCTGGTTTTGCATAATCTCCCCATCTCCAGAACTGCGACTTGAGCGGCGGCTCGCGGCTGAAATCCGCGGGCGCCGGCGTTTTGTGCGCAAACCGAAAGGTCGAGTCTCAAAGTTCCGCTTCCCCCCTTGTGGGGGAAGCTGGCTGGCCAGCGACGCGGGTAGCGT
>DATCOJ010000230.1:0-90710 GCA_036564785.1 Rhizomicrobium sp.
GCACCTCGCTCGCCGGCAGCAATTCGATTTCCGAAATCTGATCGGTGGAAAGCTGCGTCTCGGCATCGAAGCGTCGCACCGCCTCCAGCGTCGAGCCGAAGAAGTCGAGCCGCAGCGGCTCGTCGCTCCCAGGCGGCCACAGATCGACAATGCCGCCACGCAGCGCGAAATCTCCTGGCTCGCGCACCGTGCTCGCGCGCACATAGCCGTTGCGCGACAGGAAGCGCACCAGCTTGTCGTGGTCGACAGGCTGGCCGACGCGGGCATGGAACTGCGCCTCGGCGATGGCGGTGCGCGGCGGCACCCGCTGCAGAAGCGCGTTGACAGTGGTCACGACCACGGCCGCGCCATCCTCCGGTTTGCGCCGCGCCAATGCTGCGAGTGTTGCGAGCCTCTGGCTTTCGATATCGGGCTTGGGCGAGACGCGGTCGTAAGGCAGGCAGTCCCAGGCGGGGAACGGCAACACTTCCATCTCTGGTGCGAAGAAGACGAGCGCGTCCACCGCGCACTGCGCCGCGGCGTCATCCGAAGCCACGAACAACACCAGGCTGTTGCGGCGCGAGGCGGCTTCCGCGGCGAGATAGGCGTCGTAGCCGCCCGGCGCGCCCGTGACGGCGAAGCGCCCTTCGTGCCGGGCGATGTAGGTCAGTCGCTCCAAGAGGGGATCCCGCGGTCGCAGAGGGCCTTCAGTTTGTCGAACACCGGCGAGGCATATTCCGGCGGTACCGGCGCGCGCCCGCGCAGCCAGGCATAGACGTCGTCATCGGGCGCGTTGAGCAGCGCATCGAAGCGGTCGAGCCCGGCCTCGTCCAGCTCGGCCAGATACGCCGCGGCGAAGGCGCCGAAGATGAGATCGAGCTCGCGGATGCCGCGGCGCTGCGCCCGGAACAATAGCTGTTTGCGGCGGACCTCCGAAGAGCCACCGTTTTCGGCATTCGTCATGGGGGGGATATAGCGGGTGTCTCTAAGCTGATAAAGCCTCGCTCATGCATTTACCTCCCCCAACGCGGGGAGGTCGACGCATGCGAGCGCAGCGAGAATGCGTCGGGTGGGGGGTGGACCATGATGAACCTCCCCCCACCCGGAGCGCGTTGGGGGAGGTGAATCCGAGTCTCTTGCATTATCTTCCGTGACCATGCGGCCTTCGATTCTCTTTCCCCTGTTCGCCGAGACGCGCAGCCTGCCGGGCGTCGGCCCGAAGCTCGAGAAGCTGATCGCCAAGGTGGCGGGCGGCAAACTCGCCGATCTCGCCTTCGACCTGCCGGTCGGCGTGATCGATCGCAGCTACCGGCCGAAGCTGAGCGAGGCGGAAACCGGGCGCATCGCCACGGTCGAGCTGATCGTTCGCGACCACCTGCCCTCGCGCGACCGCCGGTTCCCCTACAAGGTGCGCTGCTCCGACGAGACCGGCTTCATCGAGCTGGTGTTCTTCCATCCCAAGGGCGACTACCTGGCCAAGGTGCTGCCGGTCGGCGCGCGGCGAACCGTTAGTGGACGGATCGATCGCTTCCGTGACGGGCTGCAGATGCCCCATCCGGACCACATTGTGGGGCCCGACGAAGCGGACGGCTTCCCGTTGATCGAGCCCGTCTACCGGCTGACCGAAGGTTTGGCGCTCAAGTCGCTGGCGAAAGCGGTGCGCGCCTCGCTCGAGGCCGTGCCTGACCTGCCCGAATGGCAGGAGAAGAATTTTCTCAAAGCCCGTGGCTGGCCGCCGTTCCGGGAGGCGGTCCTCACCGCACATGCGCCGCAAAGCGGTGACGACCTCTCGCCGGAGACGCCGGCGCGCATGCGGCTCGCCTATGACGAGCTGCTGGCCAACCAGCTGGCGCTGGTCTTGATCCGTGCGCATATGCGCGGCGTGAAAGGCCGCGTGTTCACGCCGGCGGGGCAGCTCAAGCAGAAGGCTTTGGCCGCGCTGCCCTTCGCGCTGACCGCGTCGCAGAAGCAGGCCATCGCCGAGATCGAAGCGGACATGGCGAGCCCGAAGCGCATGCTGCGGCTGCTGCAAGGCGATGTTGGCGCCGGCAAGACCGTGGTCGCCATGGCGGCGCTGCTCGATGCCGTGGAATGCGGCGCGCAAGGCGCACTGATGGCGCCGACGGAGATTCTGGCGCGCCAGCACATGGCGGCGTTGCAACCTTTGGCGGACGCGGCGGGAGTCCGCATGGCGCTGCTCACGGGCCGCGAGCGCGGAGCATCGCGCGGCGAAACGCTGGCCCTACTGAAAGATGGCAAGCTCGACATTCTCGTCGGCACGCATGCGCTGTTCTCGGAGGACGTGGCGTTCCGCGATCTCGGCCTCGTGGTGGTGGACGAGCAGCACCGCTTCGGCGTCCACCAGCGCATGGCGCTGCAGGGCAAGGGCGGCAGGCCGGTGGACGTGCTGGTTATGACGGCGACGCCGATCCCGCGCACGCTCGCGCTCACCGCCTATGGCGACATGGATGTGTCGCGGCTGACCGAGAAGCCGGCAGGCCGCAAGCCGGTCGATACGCGCGTGCTCTCGATCGAGCGCCTCGACGAAGTGGTGGGCCATCTGCGCGGCGCCATCGTCAAAGGCGCGCGCGCCTATTGGGTCTGTCCGCTGGTCGAGGAATCCGAAAAGAGCGATCTTGCCGCGGCCGAGGACCGCGCCGCCATGCTGCGCGAGACGCTGGGCAGTGCTGTCGGCCTGGTGCACGGCCGCATGAAGGGTCCCGAGCGCGACGCCGCCATGGCGAAATTCAAGGCGGGCGAGACGAGCGTGCTGGTGGCAACCACGGTGATCGAAGTGGGCGTCGACGTGCCGGAGGCCACCATTATGGTGGTGGAGCATGCCGAGCGCTTCGGATTGGCGCAGCTGCATCAGTTGCGGGGGCGGGTGGGGCGCAGCGAACGCAAGTCCACCTGCCTGCTGCTCTATCAGCCGCCGTTGGGTGAGACGGCGAAGGCCCGGCTCAAGACCCTGCGCCAGACCGATGACGGCTTCGTCATTGCGGAAGAGGATTTGCGGCTGCGCGGCGCCGGCGAATTGCTGGGCGCGCGGCAGAGCGGCATGCCGGAGTTCCGGCTTGCCGATCTCGGCGCGCATGCCGAGCTGCTGGCGGCGGCCCGCGACGATGCGCGGATGATCGTCGGCAACGATCCGGATTTGCGCTCGCCCCGTGGCGAGGCCCTGCGCGTGCTGCTCTATCTGTTCGAGCGCGACGAAGCCGTGCGTTTCCTGCGCGCCGGGTGATAGGCTGATCGGTACGATGACCATCGATTTTCAGCCCGCACTCGAAGCCGCGCTCGCCAGGTCGCTCGCCGGCTTCGAACGCATTGCAGCGATGACGAGGCTGTCCGGCGGGGCGAGCCAGGAGACCTGGTCGTTCGACGCCGTGCTCTCGGGCCGCACTGAGCCTTTGATCCTGCGCCGGTCGCCGGGCGGCGGTGCGCGCGTGACGGAAGGATCGAGCTCCGTGGCGCTCGAGACCGAGGCGCTGGTGATCGAGGCCGCGCGCAAGCAGGGCGTGGCGGCGCCGCGGGTGCGCCTGGTCCTCGCGCCCGAAGACGGAGTCGGCCACGGCTACGTGATGGACCGCATCGAGGGCGAGACCATCGCCCGCAAGATCCTGCGCGACGCGGAGTTCGCCTCCGTGCGTCCGAAGCTCGCGCGCCAATGCGGAGAGATTCTCGCCCGCATTCATCAAGTCGACAGCGCGCCGCTGAGAAGCGTGTTGCCGGTCATCGATGGGCCAACCCAACTCCGGCGCTATCGCGATCTCTACGATGCCTATGACTATCCGCACCCGGTTTTCGAATTCGCCTTCAAATGGCTCGCGCCGCGCATGGCCGGCGCCAGGCGGCAGACTTTGGTGCATGGCGATTTCCGCCACGGCAATCTGGTGATCTCGCCCCGCGGGGTGGAAGCGGCGCTCGACTGGGAGCTGACCCATATCGGCGATCCGCTGGAGGATATCGGCTGGATCTGCACCAATTCCTGGCGCTTCGGCGTGGCGGAGAAGGTCGTGGGCGGTTTCGGCGATCTCGACGACCTCGTCGCCGGTTACGAGGCCGCCGGCGGCGCGCCGGTTGACAGCGAGGCGGTGCGCACCTGGATCGTCTACGGTTCGCTCAAATGGGGAATCATGTGCATGTCGATGTATCAAGGCTTCCTGCGCGACGGCTCGGTCGAGCGCGCCGCCATCGGCCGGCGCTCGTCGGAGACCGAAATCGACCTCATCAATCTCATCGTGCATGGGAGGCTCTAGATGATGGACCAGCCTTCGCTTGCCGAGCTCGTCAAGGCGGTCCGCGACTTCCTGGAGAACAAGGCGCTGCCCGAATTGAAGGGCCACACGGCGTTCCACGCGCGCGTCGCGGCGAATGCGCTGGCCATCGCCGCCCGCCAACTCGAGCAAGGCGACGCCGCCGACGAGGCGGAGCTGAAACGCCTGCAAGCGCTGCTCGGGCGTGATGGAAGCCTGGAAGAGTTGAACCGCGCGCTGTGCCGCGCCATCCAGGAAGGCACGCTCGACATCGGCGCGGCTGAACTGCGACAGCATCTCGAAGCGACCACGCGCGCCAAGGTGGAGATCGACCAGCCGAATTATTCCGGCTTGAAGATTGCCCGCGAACGGAACGGCTAGGCCAGCGCGGGTTCGCGGGACTCCGCTCGCTCGCTGAGCGCGATGCGGCCGATGGCGACGGCCGCGACGACGATCGCTTCCGCCCAGGTTATAACCGGCCCCAGCCAAAGCGGCGCAGTGACTTGCGGATAGAGATAGGCGAGCCCGGCGTCGAGCCCCATGCCGCGCAGGATGTAGGGCATCACGAGATACAGCGCGATCAGGACGATGACGGCAGAGAAGTCGCCGCGCCGCCGTCCCGGCAGGGTCTGAAACAGCACGAAGATCGAGACGTCGCGGGTGAGACATCCCATGCCGGAGACGAGCAGGCTCGCGTCGGCGCCGAAGCCGCCTTCCGTTGCGGTGAGTCGAACGAGCAAGGCGATGGCGACGATCGAAGCGGCAAAATAGCTCATCATCCAGGCCTGGAGGTTCCATAGTGCGGAACGGATGCTGCCCTCGCCCAGCCGGGAGCCAAGCCAGCGATAGAGCACACGGTCCTTGGGTTCCAGCAGAACCATGAGATAGGTGAGGACGGCATAGGTCGTAAGCGCCAGGCCGAGGCGCAGCTCGACCGCATCCCAGCGCAAGGTCGCCTGCCGCTGGGTCAGCCAGCCGTCGAAGCCGGCGACGTAAAGGCCGATGAATCCCAGGAAGGCAAGCCACACCAGTGGGCCATTGCGCATCTTGAGTTCCAGCCGCATCAGCCGGTAGCAGCCGATCAGCGTCCAGGCCGTGAAGATCGCCAGGGAGACGAGCAGGAAAGACCGCGCGTCGAGCGTCTGTCCCCACCACGGGACGCTCTCGGTGGACTTGCGGCCCACGAGAAGCGCTCCGGCCGGATCGGCTGCTTCCCAAACGAAGAACACCGCGACCGCCGCGATGAGGCCCACCAGCTGGTAGGTGAAGATGTCGAACCTTGAATGGGTGAGCCGCCGGCGCACGGCGACCAGGCTTGCCAGCAACGCTGCCGCTTGCGCGATGACGCCGACCGCAAGGTAATAGACGAGGGAGATCGCGACCGAAGCGGCATCGTGCTGGGTGAACCGGTAGCCCAGCAACACCGCCAGGCAGATCGCGCCGCCGAACCAATTGTAGATAGTGGAGCCGAAGAGCTTGCCCCACATCATCTCGAACGGGGTCAGCGAGGACAGGCGCTGGGCGTCCCAGGTGCGGTCGCGGATTTCGCCCACCACGCTCAGTGCCGCATTTCGCGAGCCCCACACCACGACGATCAGATAGTAGAGAATCTGCGCGAGCGAGGCCGGACCGAAATCCCCGCCCGTCACCGCCGCGGCGAAGAACACGAGGCCGAGAACGACGATCATCAGCAGCACCCGGCGCGGACCGAGCTCGAGCCACAGGTTGCGCTGGAATTCGGGATTCATGGCCGCCGCCCCAGCTGCGCGAAATAGGCGTCTTCCAGCTCCTTGGTCGCGGCGCTGAAGCTCGCCACTTCGAAGCCGGCCGCCACCAGGTCGCGCAGAAGCTTGGCGCGGGCGCCCGCATTATGGGTCAGCACGATGAGAGCGCGATGGTCGTCCGCCTCCACCACGTCGACTCCGGCATTGGAAAGGAACTGCCGCAAATCGCTGCGCGCGGTCGCCAGCTCGATCACGTAGCGCGGCCGCTCGTCGTCTCGCACCTTGATGGGCTGCCCGCCCACCAGCCGGCCGTTCTCGATGATGATCATCTCGTTGGAATAGTCCTGCAGCTCGGCCAGGATGTGGGAGGAGACGATCAGGGTCATGCCGGAATCGCGCAGCGACAGGAGCAGCTGGGAAAGGTCGCGGCGCGCCTGCGGATCGAGCCCGGCGGCCGGCTCGTCCAGCAGCAGCACTTTCGGCTCGTGCACGATGGCCTGGGCGATGGCGAGACGCTGGCGCAGGCCGCGGGACAATTCACCCGCCTTGCTTTCCAGCCGATCCGCAAGCCCGACCCGGCGGGCAGCCTTCTCCACCACTGCCGGCGCCAGCGCAGGGGCGATGCCGTGCGAGCGCGCCGCGTAGAGCAGACAACGCCGCACCGAGAGATCGTCATACAGACCGTAGAAATCCGACAGGTAGCCCAGCCGCTCGTGGATCTCGCGCGGCACTTTGCGCGTGTCGCGGCCGTCGATCGAAACCGCGCCCGAGAACGGCGGCTCCAGCGCCGCGAGGCAGCGCAGCAGCGTGGTCTTGCCCGCGCCATTGGGCCCGACCAGCGCCACGATGGTCTGCGGCGCCACGCGCAGCGACACACCGTCCAGCGCCCGCTTGGACGGATATTCGTAAGTGAGGTCGCGAACTTCGATCATCGCCCTTCCGGCACCATCATGCGGGATGTTGCCGCAATGTTCCATTGGAATGTGTCGATATGGTGGACGGCCTTGCAAGTGCCGCGCCCGCGCGCCAAACACGGCTTTCGAGAGGATTGCCGCATGCAAATCGCCATGGTCGGGACGGGTTATGTGGGGCTGGTCTCCGGCGCCTGCCTGTCCGAATTCGGCCACAACGTCACTTGCATCGACAAGGATTCGGGCAAGATCGCGGCCCTCAAGGACGGCCGGATTCCGATCTTCGAGCCTGGGCTTGAGGACGTGGTCGCCGGCAACGTCAAGGCAGGGCGGCTTTCCTTCTCGGACGATCTGTCCAAGACGGTGCCTGCGGCCGACGCCGTGTTCATCGCCGTGGGCACACCCAGCCGGCGCGGCGACGGCCATGCCGACCTGAGCTACGTCTTCGCTGCCGCCGAGGAGATCGCCCAAGGCCTCGATGGCTACACAGTGATCGTCACCAAATCGACCGTGCCCGTGGGAACCTGCCGCAAGGTGGAGGAGATCATCCGCGGCCGCCGTCCAGACGCCGCTTTCGACGTCGCCTCCAATCCCGAATTCCTGCGCGAGGGCTCGGCCATCGAAGACTTCCGGCGACCCGACCGCATCGTGGTTGGCACGGAAAGCGCCCGCGCCCGCGAAGTGATGAAGGAGATCTACCGCCCGCTCTATCTCAACGAGACGCCGATCCTGTTCACCGGACGCGAGACGTCCGAACTGATCAAGTACGCGGCCAACGCCTTCCTCGCCACCAAGGTCACCTTCATCAACGAGATGGCGGACATCTGCGAGAAGGTGGGCGCGGACGTGCAGGACGTGGCCCGCGGCATCGGACTCGACGGCCGCATCGGCGGCAAGTTCCTGCACGCGGGCCCGGGCTTCGGCGGCTCCTGCTTTCCCAAGGACACGCTGGCGCTGCTCAAGACCTCGCAGCAGGTGGAGGCGCCGACGCGCATCGTCGAGGCGGTCGTCTCGGTCAACGAGGCGCGCAAGGCCGAGATGGCGGAGAAAATCGAGCGGGCGATGGGCGGCGTGGCCGGCAAGACCGTGGCGGTGCTCGGCCTCACCTTCAAGCCCAATACCGACGACATGCGCGACGCGCCGAGCCTGGTCATCATTCCGGCCCTGCAGGCCAAGGGCGCGCGCATTCGAGCCTTCGATCCGGAAGGCGCAGACGAAGCGCGCAAGCTTCTCGATGTCGAATTCTGCAAGGACGCCTATGAGGCGATCGCGGGTGCCGATGCCGTCGCGATCCTCACGGAATGGAACGAGTTCCGCGCCCTCGATCTCGCTCGGGTGAAATCGCTGCTCAAAACGCCGCTGATGATCGACCTGCGCAACATCTACCGGCCGGCGCAGATGGCGGAGGCGGGCTTCCGCTATGTCAGCGTGGGACGGCCGAGCGTCGATCCTCAGCCCTGACGCTCAGGCGTTGAAGCGCCGCTCCCATTCCAAGGCGGAGCGGATGATCTCCCTGAGATCGGCATGCCGCGGACTCCATCCGAATGCGGATTTGAGCCGCGACGGATCGGAGATCAGCATCGGCGGATCGCCGGCGCGGCGCGGGCTTTCCTGAACCGGCAGCTTGCGGCCGATGACGCTTTCCATTCCGCCGATCACTTCACGCACGCTCAAGCCGCGGCCATAGCCGACATTGTAAGTCGAGGGGGCCGCGCCGGCGCGCAAGGCATCGAGCGCCAGCAGGTGGGCACCGATCAGATCGGCGACGTGGATGTAGTCGCGGATACAGGTGCCGTCCGGCGTCGGGTAGTCGGTGCCGAAGATGTCGAGCTGCGGCGCGCGACCGAGCGCCACCTGGCAGGCGCGCTTGATGAGATGGGTGGCCTTGGGCGTCGATTGCCCCGTGCGGCCCTTGGGATCGGCGCCCGCGACATTGAAATAGCGCAGCACCATGGGCCGGAAATCGTAGGCGCGCGCCGCATCCTCCAGCATCCATTCGATCATCAGTTTGGAGCGGGCATAAGGGCTGATGGGAATTGTCGGCTCGTCCTCGCGCAGCGGCTGCTTGGCATCGACGGCGTAGACGGTGGCGGTGGAGGAGAAGATGAAATGCTTCACGCCTCCCTCGACGCAGACCTCGATCAGATTGCGCGAGGCCGATACGTTGTTGGCGTAATAGGCGAGCGGCTGCTCCACCGATTCCGGTACCACGATGGAGCCGGCGAAATGGATCGCGGCGTCGATCCCGTGCTCAGCGATCAGCTTGCCGACCAGAGCCTGATCGCCGGCATCGCCCTGGACGAAAACGGCCTTCTCGCCGACCTGCCCGCGAACGCCGGTCGACAGGTTGTCGAGCACCACCACGCTCTCCCCGCGGTCGAGGAGGGCATAGGTCATGTGGCTTCCGATATAGCCGGCGCCGCCGGTGACGAGAACGGTCATGCCCGCCAGCGCAAGATCTCAGCCCGCGCCGATGATGGCAACGGAACAGACGTTCATCGAAGGCGCGCCGCCGAGATTGTGGGTGAGGCCGATGGTGGGATTGGACAGCTGGCGATCCCCCGCCCGGCCCTGCAGCTGCAGATACATCTCGTAGAGCATGCGCAAGCCGGAAGCCCCGATGGGATGGCCGAAGCACTTGAGCCCGCCGTCGATCTGGCACGGAACCTCGCCGCCGGCATCGTAGAAGCCGTTCATCACGTCCTTCCACGCCTCGCCTTCGCGGGAGATGTGCAGATCTTCCATGGTGACGAGCTCGGTGATGGAGAAGCAATCGTGCACCTCCATCATGGAGACTTCCTCGCGCGGATTCCGGATGCCGGCTTCTTCATAGGCTCGCTTGGATGCGATGCGCGCGGTGTGGAAATAGCTGCCGTCCCAGGAATTGTGCTGGCTCTCCAGCCCGTTCGAAAGCGCCAGCTGCAGCGCCTTGACGGTGATCAGATCTTTCTTGCCGAGACTCCGTGCGATCTCCGGCGTGGTGACGATGGCGCAGGCCGCCCCATCCGACACGCCGCAGCAATCGAACAGGCCGAGCGGCTCGGCGATCATGGGCGCGTTTAGGCACATCTCCTCGGTGATGGCCTTGCGCAAATGCGCCTTTGGATTCTTGGTGCCGTTTGCGTGGCTCTTGACCGAGACATGGGCGATGGCGCGCTTGAGGTCGTCCTTCGACACGCCATGCTTGGTGCGATAGGCGGACGCGAGCTGCGCGAAATTGCCGGGCGCCGAGCCGTTGGCGCTCCATAGCGGCGCCAAGGTCGCGCCTTCGCGCTGCGGCAGTCCGCCGTAGCCGGTGTCCTTCAGCTTCTCGACGCCGAGCGCCAGCGCGATGTCGCAGGCGCCGGCCGCCACCGCATAAACCGCGCCGCGAAAGGCTTCCGAGCCGGAGGCGCAGAAATTCTCTACCCGGGTGACGGGGATGTTGGGCAGACGCAGCGCGACGGAGAGCGGCGTGCCGCCATTGCCGACATGCTGCTCGGGCATGGCGGTGGAGAACCAGGCGGCCTGGATCTGGCTGGTCTCGACCCCGGCATCCTTCAGGGCCTCGAGATAGGCCTCGACCATCAGCTCCTCGGCGCCGGATTCCCAGCGCTCGCCGAACTTGGAGCAGCCCATGCCCAGAATGGCGACCTTGTCCTTGATGCCCGTTGCCATCTCACGTTCCTCAGCCAGAAGCCACAATATGTAGGACGACCAGAAGCCGCTTCTACCAGAGCTTGATAGTCGTTTTCACGGAGAGGCTTACCCCCTCCCCCCAATCGGCTCCGCTCGGGGCAAAAATTCTTCGGATTCCGCACCCAGAGAGTCTAAGAAAATAGTCCCCAAACCGATCCCCTTCAAGGCCGCCGGGACTTGACCGGATCATGGAACAGGCCGGTCGCCGGTGTAAAGCCAAGACGTCCGGCGGCTTAAAAAACCACCACAAACGGCGACTTTCTCCGCTCGTCTTAACCCATGAAAGGAACCCTGCCAGCCGCCATACGTTTTCGTCGCGGCGCCTTTGCTTGGCTAAGGCCTGAACGGCGGCGCGGGGGAAACTCGGCCCGCAACCAAATCAGAAGGAGTGAGATGATGTCGAAAAAATTTGGAATGACCCTGTTTGGCGCGGCATTGGCCGGCGCGCTTGCCTTCGCCGCACCGGCCAATGCCGACGGCGTGAAGATCGGAACGCTGACCTGCCATGTCGCCAGCGGCTGGGGCTTCGTGTTCGGCTCCTCCAAGGACATGCGCTGCAACTTCTCGCCCTCCAAGGGCCTGGGTGAGCACTATGTCGGCACCATCTCCAAGTTCGGCGTCGACGTCGGCTACACCTCGTCGGCCGTGATCCTGTGGGAAGTGTTCGCGCCGAACACCGGCGTGAAGCGCGGCGCGCTTGAGGGCGGCTATGGCGGCGCGACCGCTTCGGCCACCGTCGGCGTGGGCGCCGGCGCCAACGTGCTGATCGGCGGCTTCGACCGCTCCATCACCCTGCAGCCGCTGTCGATCTCCGGGTCCACCGGCCTGAACTTGGCCGCCGGCATCGGCGCGATGAGCCTGAAATACGTTCCGTAAGCGCGGAAAGCTTAGAGTCCGTAAAATCGTTAGGTTGAGAGTTGACACTCCCGCCGGGCCCATCGCCCGGCGGGCTTTTTTTCAATCATCAACTTGAAGGTTGATTTCCTGGAAACCGCTTCCGCCGAAGGTCGCGTTCCCTGTCGTTCCGGTGAGAGCCTTTTCGAGCGCATGAGCGGACCACAAACCGAAGATCGGAGGCGCCGTCTCCCCCACGTTATAGCTTCCTTGCATCGTCGAGTTTGCCTTTGCGATGAGAGTTGGTGCCGTGATCGAGCCGCCTGGCGGCAGAAAATCAACTCCCGTGGCGGCAATTCGCGGTGCGCCCGTGGTTCCACCATTGCTCAAAGCGTCGGTCAGTTGCACTGCTATCTGAGATTGTCCCAAGCCATCCAGGACCATGACGCTATTGTTGGCGCTATTGTCCATATATCTCCATATGGATGTGTTGTAGGTGTACGGGTTGTTCGTATCCAAAGACTTCGACGAGACCTTGATGTGGTTGTAGGCATTGTAGAGGCAAAGACAGGGCGCTCCGCCGCCTGGACCCGAAACCGGACCGAACTGCTGTTGGGTTTGGCCGTTGGCCGTCATATAGGCTGATCCAAGATATGTGCATTCCGACGGGAGGCAAGCGTGCACGCCGCTGATGCCTCCCGAATTGAAGTTGCAATTGATGGCGGACATATTCACCCAGATGCCGTCTATCTGACTGATTTGCGCCGACCTTGAAACGCCCGACAGCGACCAGGCCGGCCCCGAACACAATGAGACGTGGTTCGAAGAATCCATTTCGGCAAAGAGGTCGTAGACATAGCCCGAGACCTGCGTCGTAGTGACGAGATCGAGCGTTAGTCCCGCCGCGGTCATGTCAGCAAGCCCAAATGCGCCGGTCGCGGAATTGTAGATCGGCAGCTGCTGACCAGTGTACGGGGCGTAGTAGACATGCGCGGCGCCAGTCACATCCGCGGTCATAACCGGTTGACCCTGCGTCAACGTCAATCGGCCGCCGGGAAGCTGAGCAAAAGATGATGGCGCGCACAAATATGGCGTTGGGAAATTGAACACATTGCCGCAACCGACAGTGGTTGCACCCGCATCAGTATCCTCGATGTAGAGGGTGGCATCCGACAGGGAATTATTGCTGATGTTGAGATTCGCCTTGGTGGCCGTGTCGCCTCCGTATTGGCTCTTCTCCGCCTTGAATATCGCGCCACCGCCCGATTCGTAGGAGCTTGCCAGCAGCACGCCGCCGCCGTCCACTTCCATCACAATTCCCCCGCCCTGGCTGTTATCCACCGACACGTTCGAGTTCACGAGTTTGTTCGCCGCGGGGCAGTTCGACTGCACAACGAGCACGACCGGGCGATGCTGGCCCAGGATGCTGTTGGCCCAGCTGTTGTCGCACGAATCGTCCTTTGAGGCGTCACCTGGATCGTATGTGCCATGCGCGCCATCGATCAAGATACTGATGATGCTGTTGCCGACATCCTCGATGTTGCGCTGGGGCAGGTTGATGTTGTCGCCCGTGGCGCAATTGCTCCAGCGGCTTCCGTTGGCGCCGGTGGAGAGGTGATAGGAGACCTGGTGCTCGAAGACGTTGCAGTTGACCGCGGAGATTCCGCCGACATTGTTCGCGTAGACGCCGTTGCCAAAGCGAAAAGCCGCAGTAACAGTGGCGCAGCCTTTGCTCGGATCAGCGCTGCAGACCGTATCGCTCAACGGTTGCGTATATCCGTGATCAGTGAAGGTGATGCTGTGTGTCCCAGGCGTGCAGGCCGCTGGCGCGGAAACATACACAATGCCCCGCGCCGGCCAAACAGCCACCACATCCGTCTCCGGCGATGCCGGAAAACAACCACCCGCATCGGAGACGATCTGGCCTGGCGCCACAAATTGCAGGCTGGACGTAATCGCCGTGATGGCCGTCGGCGGGATGCCATTCGTCAGCACGTTGCTGACATGTCCACTGACGGTGGTCGGCGAAGAAACCGATCCGTACAGCGTGAAGGGCTGGCACGTGTCGCTTGCGAACGGGGGCGGACAGGACGTATCGCTCATCAAATTGCTCACGATCCAGCGGCCCCGCGCGGATTCGCTGCCGCCACCAGGGACGGCACCGGCGCCATCGTCCAAGGCGATCCAGACCGTGTCGCCGTTGGCGAAGCGAAACGCTCCCGTCGTTGTAGCGACTTTGACCTTCACCGTGTAATTTGTCCCGGAGGTGCCGAAGCCCAAGATCTCGTGCTGCTCTGCAGCGTCACCGCCGCCCGTCAGAAAGGGATGAATGTTGAAGCTGTCGATATGGGGGTTGTTGGAGTTGACGATGCTGATGCCGGTGTCGCAGTCGCCCACGAGGTGATCGATGATCGGTCGCGCCGCGGTCACGTCAGCTCCGAGTAAACTATAGCAGGTGCCGAAGCCAAGGACAGTGACATTGCGAACCGTGACATGATCGGCGCCAATGCTGATGCCCTTTCTGCTGGACGCTGGCCCGCCGCCAGGATAGAGACTCGACTGGTTTGGATTGAAAGCACTTTGTTCGTCGATAGCCGACCGAAGATCGAAGCCGGCGCCTTCGGTGCAGGGGACTACGATTGTGGCATTGTGATCGCAGTTGGGATACCACACCGACGGGGAATAGGTGTTCGGGGTGTCGCCAGTACCGACTCCCGCCTCTAGTATGCAGCCGGTGAACGATGCATTGACGCTGTTTGATACGCTCATCACGTGAGGCATGGAAATTGTGTGTTGTGGATCAAGCACGATCGCATTGGTGAGTTGGAGGACGCCGTGCTTGTCAAGAATTCTGTAATCGTCGTCAACGGCATCCGCTGCGTTGTTCCCGCCGCAAGTCAGCTCCACGTTGGCCGGGATCGCTATGTCTGTCGTGTTGTCCAGAATGACCCCACCTCCCGTATTTACGACTCGAACGCCAAATTGAGATGCTGGCACCAGAAAAGTCGAAGCAAGCGTCAGGCAGGCGTTCAACAATTCACCATCGTTTTTCGGTGAATGATCGGCACCATCCCCGATAACGCCGCATTGCCTTGCATCCACGACTCCGTTGAGGCCGAAATTTTTTCGATAGAAACAATTCCCCCCGGCATCCTTGATGATGGTCCCATCGTTGTCATTGACTCCGGTACCACAATTGGTGGTATCGGAGCTCAGGGCTCTGTCGAAATCGCCGCCACCGGAACAAATGGCCGAAACCAATCCGGGATAGTAACAAGTGACTGATATCTTCGCCTGGCCCGCAAGTGACCAGGTTCCACCGCGCAGGGTTGAGGTATCGGTAGTGCCGCGAACTCCGATCGAATCTATCACAAAGCGGTTCGCACCCGTCGCTGGGGCGACAAACGAAACTGCAAGCAAGACGCAGGCAAAAATCTTTGACACTGTCATTGCCGCCCCTGAATCGAATACCTGATTGGTAGCCTATTCAAAGCGGATCAAGGCAGGAAGGCACAGATATTCTGAGCTATTTGGACTCCAACGCCAGCAAATATGGCAACCCATTGTTGATATTCGGGTCTTCCCCCCAGACGTGCGGATCGAATCCTTGCGGCAATTCCGATTGTAGCTGCACCGTTGTCAATCCGGTTATCCCCTGATCGTTTGGAATATTGCCGGCGCCTTGCGAGGGGTCGCCGACACCCATGTCGAGATCCCAATAGGAGGTCGTGATATTGCCTGCTTGCGATCCATCGAATCCTACCAGGCCGCCAAGCGTCACGAGATTGCCTTTTTGTCCAATTGTGCCTGCCGCATAGGAACTCGCTATCCGGCCGGCTGTCTCATTCTTGCCTACCAGTCCGCCGAAGTTTCCTTGGGTACAGCAGCTTTTTGCTTCGTGAACTAGGCTAGTTGAGAAGCTATTTTCGACCAGCCCCTGATTGTCGCCCACCAGGCCACCGGTGTTATTGCTCGCTCCGCTCTTTACGGCGCCATCCGCGTATGACCTCTCGACCACACCTTGGTTATAACCCACCAACCCGCCCACGTCGGCCGACGCTCCGTTGTGAATGGTCTTCACATCCGCGTGCGAACTGGAAATCGTGCCGCTGTTGGCTCCAACGAGACCTCCAAGGGGCTTTTGTCCTTGTAGGGCCCTGACCACTCCGCTGGCCCGGGAACGGCTGACGATACCATCGTTGATGCCGACCAGAGCGCCGCCGGCGGAATCACCCGCGGAGAATGCGTTTGTCTTCACCAGAATCGCATTGCGCACTTCTCCTGAGAAATTCACAAATGCAAACAATCCTATCGTGTCACTCTGACTTGGCGAGTATTGCACTTTGAGATTCAAAAATGCGTTGCCCAAGCCCTCGAACGTTCCTTCGAACGTCGTTGGAATAGGGGAGGAACCATATGTCCCGTCCGCCGATGCATCGTACGGCCTCGCTAGTGCGTAGGAGCCTGACGGATTGGCCGCGATGTCGGCGGCGAGCGCGGCGATGTCGCCGACCAAGGTGTAGCTCTTGCCGTTGATGACGAGGTTGCTCGACAGGTCCCAGAACTGAACGCTGCCCTTGCCGAAGAATTCCAGATCGACCTTTTGATGGCCACCGTTGCTTGAGAGCGTGAGCGCGCCAGAGCCGGCGACGGTCACTGGCTGCTTGACGATCAGCGATCTATCGGCGTCCAGCGTCAGCCGGCTGGTATTCGCCCAGGAAAGCGCAGCAGAGATTTGAATATCCTTGGCGATGCCGCCGGTGCCGACCGTGATGTCGCCGGAGCCGAGCATGCCGGTCAGCTCGCCGACGTTCAGCACGGCTTTCCTCGCCGTCGCCGTGCATGTCCCGGAAGAACACGACACGTTCTGCGTCGGCTTGGAGGAGATTGCCAAATCCGCCCTGGCGGCGGACGATGCACAGATCATCGCCGCAACCACCGCTGCCATCGTCCGTATTCGGTTGGCCGCCATCGCTCTCTCCCGCTGGAACTCAAATAATGCGGCAGTATAGACCTTGGCGCGGTGCCAGGTCGAGTGCGCTGGTCTTGGTGCGCCGAAGGGACGTTTCCCGCGGCTCCTTCGCCCGATGGATTTCTTTACCGCTCGCCCGGTCCCAACTGCGTGCGGGCGGTGGCGGCCTTGGTTTCGTCCTGCGGCAGCAGCACGGAAGTGTCGCTCGCCTTCCTGCCGACCGCGCCGAGCTTGATCTCCAGCGAGCCCTTCAACCGTTGCAGCACCTTGAACTCGGTGAGATTGAGATGCAGCGGCGTCACCGAAATGCGCTTCTCGTAGATGGCGCGCAGATCGGTGCCTTTGGCGGGATTGCTGCGCACCCGCTTGAAGCCGATCCAGTAATAGGGATTGCGCCGCATGTCGACGCGCCGCTCCATCACCGCAGTCTGCATGTCGCGCTTGCCCTGCTCGGTCACTTCGATGCCGCCGACTTCGCCCGGCTCGCAGTCCGGGAAGTTCACGTTCATCAGCACGTCCTGCGGCTCGGGCCAGCCGACCTCCACCAGCTTGCGGATCACTGTTGGCCCATGCACCTCGGCGCAATTCCAGCGCAGCTTGTAGCCCTCCTCGAAGCCGTAGGCCTGCGACAGCGCGATGGAGCGGATGCCGAGCGCGGTGCCTTCCATGGCGCCGGCGATGGTGCCGGAATAGGTGACGTCCTCGGCCAGATTGGAGCCGCGGTTGACGCCGGAGAGCAGCAGGTCCGGCTTGCGGTCTCTCAGGATCTCGGCCACGCCCATCATCACGCAATCGGTCGGCGTGCCGGTGACGGCGAAGCGGCGCGGCTCGATTTCGCGCAGGCGCAGCGGCAGCGAAAGGGTGAGCGAGTGCGAGGCGCCGGACTGTTCCGTCTCCGGCGCCACCACCCAGACGTCGTCGGTCAAGCTGCGCGCCATCGCCTCGGCCACCGCCAGTCCCGGCGAATGAATGCCGTCGTCATTGGTGACGAGAATGCGCAGGGGTTTGGGTTTGGGCATGGGACTCAGTCTCCCCCCTCCCCTTGCGGGAGGGGGCAAATTCGAGCGCGCCCGCGCTCAACTGGCGAAGCAGTAACGCATGGAGACGGCGCGCGAGAATTTGGGGGAGGGGTCCTGTGACACGAGCCCCCTCCCCCGCGTCGCTTCGCTCCGCGCCCCCTCCCGCGGGGGGAGGGGGGAGAATTTGGCTGCGCCTCAAGCACTTTTCTCAATCCTCGTGAGCCCACCCATGTAGGGCTTCAGCGCCTCGGGCACGGCGATGGAGCCGTCCGCGTTCTGGTAGTTCTCCAGGATCGCGATCAAGGTGCGGCCCACCGCCAGCCCCGAACCGTTCAGGGTGTGCACATAGCCCTTCACTTTCCCGTCCTTGCCGCGATAGCGCGCCTGCATGCGGCGGGCCTGGAACTCGCCGCAATTCGAGCACGACGAGATTTCGCGGAAGCGCCCCTGCCCCGGCAGCCACACTTCGATGTCGTAGGTTTTCTTCGCCGAGAAGCCCATGTCACCGGCGCAGAGCGTCACCACGCGGTGATGCAGGTCGAGGCGCTTGAGGATGTCCTGCGCGCAATCGGTCATGCGCTCGTGCTCGGCCTCGCATTGCTCGGGTGCTGTGATCGACACCAGCTCCACCTTGGAGAACTGGTGCATGCGGATCATGCCGCGCGTGTCCTTGCCGGCAGCGCCCGCTTCGGCGCGGAAACATGGCGTCCAGGCGGTGAAGCGCAAGGGTAGCTTCTCCTCGTCGAGAATCTCCTCACGCACGTAATTGGTCAGCGACACTTCGGCGGTGGGGATGAGCCCTAAACGTTTTGCAAGCTGAGTTCTAAAGTCCCATGTGGATTCAAAATCCACAATTCCAAAGAGGGCGGCGGCATTTTCGGCTGTCGTTTTCACATACTTTTCGAGTTGAGTCCTCGTGTACGGACCATCACCTGGACCAAGAGAACTGCTTGCATTCTTGATTACTCGCTTTACCTCCCTCTCCCATTCCTCGGTGCGTGGGTCGGTAAAAAATAAATCGTCTGAAAATTTGGGTAGTTGACCCGTGCCAAATAACGCCTCATCCCGCACCATCAGCGGCGGTTGGACTTCGGTGTAGCCGAACGCATCCGTGTGCACGTCGAGCATGAAATTGCCGAGCGCGCGTTCGAGGCGCGCCAGCCCGCTCGTCAGATAGACGAAGCGCGCGCCGGACACTTTCGCGGCGCGCTCGAAATCCATCATGCCCAGCGCCTCGCCCAACTCGAAATGCTCGCGGGCGGAATTCATGGTGGGCCGGGCGCCGAACGCACGACCCTTCACCTCGACATTGGCGGTCTCGTCGGCGCCGTCCGGCACGTCATCCGCGGGAAGATTGGGAATCTCGGCCAGCAGCTTTTCCAGCTCGGCTTTCCTGGCGCGCTCGTCCTCCTCGCCCTTCTGGATCTCCTCCTTGAGGCCGGCGACCTCCGCCATCAGCGCGGCGGCGGCCGCCTCATCCTTTTTCGCTTTCGCCTGACCGATCGCCTTGGAGGCTTCGTTGCGGCGCGCCTGCATCTGCTGCAGCCTGGTCTGCAGCTCGCGCAAGTCGCGGTCGCGCGCGAGAATCTCGTCGGCCACGCCAGCGGCGCTCTCCGCATAGTCCGGCCGGCGCTTCAGCGCGGCGATCCAGGCGTCGCGGTCCCGGCGAATGGCGGCGATGTCATGCACGGCGGCGCGAGTCCTTGGAAACCGCGCTGGTGATGGCATGACAAAACCGGAGCGTCAAAGCCCCACGACTCCCTCTCCCCCGCGAAGCAGGCCGTCTTCGCTGAAGCTTCGCCGGCCAAGCGAGTCTCTTCTCGCCCGGCGAAGCCTTTGCGTAGCCGGGGGGAGAGGGCTGGGGCGAGGGGGTTGCCGAACACAGAATACAGAAGGCGGAGGTTGGGCGCGCTATACCGGCATCAGCACAGATGCCGGACTTCGGTGTCCTGACTTCCGACAGCCCCCTCACCCTAACCCTCTCCCCCACTTCGTGGGGGCGAGGGAATCTTTTTGCGTCTAGGTCGCCGCGGCGGCCCGGGCGGCGGCGTCCTTGGCGCGGCGGCGCTCGATCGCCCACACCAGCCAGATGGAAACCTCGTAGAGCAGGATCAGCGGCACCATGAGAGTGAAGGGGCTGATGAAGTCCGGCGGCGTCAGAATCGCGGCCAGGATGGTGATGCCGAGAATGGCGTAGCGCCGCGCCCCCTTGAGCTGTGCGCTGGTGACGAGGCCGACGCGGCCCAAGAGCGACAGCAGCACCGGCAGCTGGAAGGTGAGCCCGAAGGCGAAGATCAAGGTGGTGACGAAGTCGAGATATTCGCTCACCTTGGGCTGCAGCTGGATGCCGAGGCGGTCGGCGCCGCCCGCCGTCTCGTAGCCGACGAAGAATTTTATCGCGAAGGGCAGCATCACGTAGAACACGAAGGCGGCGCCGATGGCGAACAGGATCGGGGTGGCGACGAGGAACGGCAGGAAGCCCTTGCGCTCCTGCTTGTAGAGGCCCGGCGCGATGAACAGCCAGGCCTGCGCCGCGATCACCGGAAAGGCGAGGCACAGTCCGGCGAACATGCCGAGCTTCACGTAGGTGAAGAAGGTCTCGTAGACCGCGGTGTAGATCATGTGGTGGTTGGGCTGGCCGGCCAGCGCGTGCGCCAGAGGCTCGGTCAGGAAGGCGTAGATCTGCTTGGCGAAGCCGAAACACAGCGCAAAGGCGGCCGCCAGCGCCAGCAGCGAATAGATGATCCGCTTGCGCAGTTCGATCAGATGGTCGAGCAGCGGCGCCTTGGTGGCATCGATGGCGGCTTCCTCTTCCGGCGTGCGCACGATCATGGCGCGGGCTCCGGCGGGGCGACCGCGGTCGGCGCGGCATCGTGCGGCGCTTCGGTGGGCGCTTCGTTCGCAGTATCCAGCGGCGGCGCGGCGGTCTCGAATCTCGGCGCTTGGTCCGGCGGGCGATCGGGCGGCAGCACCGGTTCGTTCAGCGCCTGCTCCATCGCGGCGAAGGGACGCTCGCGGCGCAGCGCCTCGATCTCGGTGCGCAGCTCATCGAGCTCGGCCTGGCGCGCCATCTCGTCGAAGCTCTTGCGGAACTGATCGGCCATGGCGCGCGCCTTGGCGACCCAGCGCCCGACGATGCGCATCAGCCGCGGCAGGTCCTTGGGCCCGACCACGACGAGCGCCACCACCAGGACGATGAGAATATGGCTCCAGGAGAGATCGATCATGGATGCGCTGCTCGAACGAGAGTCCTCACCTCCCCCAACGCGGGGAGGTCGATCCGGCGAACCCCGGACCTGGTCCGGGGAGAGCCGGATCGGGTGGGGGGAATGTTCATCGCAGACTCTCCCCCCACCCGGAGCATTGCTCGCTGCGCTCGCAATGCTCCGACCTCCCCGCGTTGGGGGAGGTAAGGTGGAAGTGCGGCTCGCTCAGTCCGCAAGTTACCGCCCGACAGTCTGGTCCTTGTTCGCGACCGGCGATTCGTCGCGGCGCTGGTCGGAGAGCGGCCGCGGACGCTCGGCCTCGTCCGGCTCGCTCAAGCCTTGCCGGAAGCTTTTGATGCCCTTGGCGATGTCGCCCATGAGCTCGGAAATCTTGCCGCGGCCGCCGAACAGCAGGACGGCGATGATCGCCACGATCAGAATGTGCCAGATGCTGAGGCCGCCCATGAGATTCTCCTTCGCGCCGCCGATACGGCTCACCATAGCCCCGCGCCGCTTCCGCAGTGGTTAAAGACCCGGAAGGCCTGGAAAGGCAAGAGAATCAACCTCCCCACAAGCAGGAGGCTTGTTCATCCGACCAAAATCTCGCCCTTGCGGCCGAGGATCTGGGCCAGCGTTCCGAGCCGCTTCTGCACCGGCTCGCCGGCGATGGCCTCGCGGCGGCGGGAGACTTCGAGTAGCACCCGGGTGGGCGTCATGCGCAGCCGGTAGTGGGACAATTCGCCCACCGCCGAGGCCGAGAGCGCGAAGCCCAGGCGGACCGCCAGCCCGAGGCGCAGCGCCAAGTCGCTGTCTTCCTCGCTGAGCAGGTCATGCACCGCGAGCTCGCGGGGAAAGTCCTCGTCGCCCGAATAGCGGTGGAAGATGGCGGTGGCGATCAGCGCGCGGGCGCGATGAGTGGCGCCGGCGAACGGCGCCGTCAGCACCTGGCTGAAGGAGCCGAGCGCGCGGTCGTCGGGATGCCGGCGCCAGGCGATGTCGGAGAACAGGCACACGGTCTCGCGGATGCGGCGATGCTCCGCGCTCTCGCTCGGACAAAGCGGCGTGATCCAATCGAACAGCTCCAGCGCATGGGCCGGCGTCCGCGAGATGCGCTTGTTCAGCTCGGCGGCGAAATCGATCAGCGGATCCTTGGCGCGCTCTTCGGGAGACAATTGCACGTGCAGCAGCCCTTCGCGCAGGCCGTAGGCGGAGATCACCACGCGGTCGAGGCCGGTGGCGAGCAGCAGCCGCTCCAGCACGATGGCCCCGTAAGGCAGCGCCTCGGCGCGGCGGCGGGAAATCACTTTCAGCTTGTCCAGCGACTTCCGCGACATCTGGGAGACGACCTTGCACAGCTTCAGCGCGCGGGCACGGGAGATCTCGTAATGATGCAGCACGTGCAGCGGATAGTTCACTTCCTCCATGTCGACGCGGGCGAAGCTGCGCCAGGCCCCGCCCACGGCGTACAGCGTGCGGCCCTTCAGCGACGGCAGCTTGTCCAGCGCATCCAGGCCTTTGTCGACCAGCTTGCGGGCTTCGTCGGCGTCGCCGTGGGATAGATCGGTGAGCCTGAGCGGCCCGAAGGGAAAGGTCAGGGGCTCGCCGGTCTTGCCGTTCTTCACCGGCACCATGTCGAGGCTGCCGCCCCCCAGATCGGCGGCGAGGCCGTCGGCATCGGGAATGCCGGCGATGACGCCATCGGCGGCGATGTGGGCCTCTTCCTCGCCGGAGAGGATCCGGATGGGGGCGCCCCAGGCGGCTTCGGCGCGGCGGACGAATTCATTGCCGTTGGGCGCGTCGCGGGCCGCCGCCGTGGCCACCGCCTCGCGTTGCTCGGCGCGATGGGCATCGGCCAACATGCGGAAGCGGCCGAGCGCTTCCAGCGCCAGCCGAATGCCCTCGTCGTTGAGCCGGCCGCTCGACACCATGTGGCGGCCGATGCCGCAGATCGCCTTCTCGTTGTGCACCACCGCCGCGGTGCGCGAGAAGGACTCGTAGACCACCAGGCGCACCGAATTCGAGCCGATATCGACGATGGCGACCGGACCCGGGCGCGCGCGGGCCCCGCGCGCGGTCTGCGGCGCCCTTGTGTCGGCCGGCGTGTCGTAGGACGGGGCCACGGCGTCAGTCGTTCCGGCTTGCGATGGCGACCGGCCGCTTCTGCGCGATCTTCAGCGCCCGGCCGCGGCCCGACAGCGACGGATTGGTCATGAAATAGGTGTGCGCCGAGAAGGCGTCGGCGCGGCTGCCCTCGGGATCGCGGATGTAAGTCCCGTCCGCCTGCATCGACCAGCTCTGCGCTTGGTCCTTGAGGAGCGCCACCATGATCTGACCCAGCACCTGCTCGTGCACCGTCGCGTTCTCGATGGGCACCAGGGCTTCAACGCGCCGGTCGAGATTGCGTGGCATCCAGTCGGCGGAGGAAATGTAGACCTTGGCCTTGGGCGACGGCAGGTCGTGGCCGTTGCCGAAGCAGACGATGCGGCCGTGCTCCAGGAAGCGGCCGACGATGCTCTTGACCCGGATATTGTCGGAGAGTCCCGGCACGCCCGGCCTGAGGCAGCAGATGCCGCGCACGATGAGTTCGATGCGGACGCCGGCCTGGCTGGCGCGGTAGAGCCCGTCGATGATCTGGGCATCGACCAGCGAGTTGAGCTTGGCCCAGATGGCGGCTGGTCTGCCGGCACGGGCATGGCCGATCTCCTCCTGGATCGCGTCCACCAGCTTGCCGCGCATGTTGAGCGGCGAAATGGCGATCTTCTCCAGGCTCCCCGGCTCGGCATAGCCGGTGACGAAATTGAACAGCTGGGCGGCGTCGCGTCCCAGCGCCGGATCGGCGGAGAACAGCGACAGGTCGGTGTAAACCTTGGCGGTGACGGGATGATAATTGCCGGTGCCGAAATGAACATAGGTGCGCAGGTGCTGCTTGCCTTCGCGGCGCACCACCAGGCTCACCTTGGCATGGGTCTTGAGCTCGATGATGCCGTAGACCACCTGCACCCCGGCACGCTCGAGATCGCGCGCCCATTTGATGTTGGCGGCCTCGTCGAAGCGCGCCTTGAGCTCGATCATGGCGGTGACGGACTTGCCGGCTTCGGCGGCCTCGATCAGCGCCTTGACGATCGGCGAGTCCTGGGACGTGCGGTAGAGCGTCTGCTTGATGGCGACCACGTTGGGATCGAATGCCGCCTGCCTGAGGAACTGCACCACCACGTCGAAGCTCTCGAACGGATGGTGGACGATGATGTCCTTGGCGCGGATCGCGGCGAAGCAGTCGCCGCCATGGTCGCGGATGCGCTCCGGGAAGCGGGCGAGATACGGCTTGAACTGAAGATCGGGGCGCTCTTCCAGGATCAGCTGCCGGGTATCGGCAAGACCCAGCATGTGTTCGACGAGAACGAGATCGGTGGAGTCCAGATCGAGATGATCGGCGATAAAGCGGCGCAGGTCGGGCGGCGTCGCCTCGCTGCATTCCATGTAGATGACCGAGCCGCGGCGCCGCCGCCTCAGAAGCGATTCGAACAGACGAACGAGGTCTTCGGCCTCTTCCTCCACTTCCACGTCGCTGTCGCGCAGAATGCGGAAGAGTCCGAGACCGTTCACGGTGTATCCGGGAAACAGCAGATGCAGATAGAGCTCGATGACGCGCTCGAGCGAGAGGAAGCGCGCCACGCTGCCCTCGCCCGGCAGCCGGATGAAGCGCTGCAGCTGCGGCGGTACCGGCAGCAGAGAGGTGACGTTCTTGCCGTCCTTCTTGCGCGTCAGCTGCAAGGCGACGGTGAAACCGAGATTGGGGATGAAGGGAAACGGATGCGCCGGATCGAGCGCCAGCGGCGTCAGCACCGGAAAGATCTGCTCGCGGAATTCGGCGTCGAGCCAGGCCCGGTCGATTTCCGTCAATTCGTCCGCTTTGAGCAGCACGATGCCCGCGGCGCGCAGTTCGTTGCGCAGGCCAGACCAGGTGCTCTGCTGATCCGCGGTAAGGCGGCGCGCGGCTTCGTCGATGCGGCCGATCTGCTGCGCCGGGGTGCGCCCGTCGTCGCTGGGCGTGGCGACGCCGGCGCCGACCATGCCCTTCAGGCCGGCCACGCGCACCATGTAGAATTCGTCGAGGTTCGAGGCGGAGATGGACAGGAACCTGAGCCGCTCCAGCAGCGGGTGGCGTGGATTGTGCGCCTCTTCCAAAACGCGGCGGTTGAAGGCGAGCCACGAGAGCTCGCGATTGACGAAACGATCCGGCGATTCCGCAGGGCTGATCTGGGATTGGTCTTCGGCCCGCTCGAACGGCAGGCCGTCGTCCTCGGCACGATCGGCCGGGCTTTCGATCTCTTCCAGCTGTGTCTTGGGCTTGGCCATATGAACCGGTTCGCGCGGATGCCGGACAACCGTAGTCGAATTCGGCGAATCTGTCATGACGGGATGTCAGCTTTGTCGTGATTCCGTCGCGTTCAGCAAATCGCGCACCAGTCCGTCGTCAATGGCGCGGCCTTCCGCCAGCGACCTGGCGTCGGCTTGCGAGACGAATTCGCGGATGGCCGCCGGCGAGCGCTCCAAAACGCGGATCATGCGGGCGATGGCCCGCTCCGGGACCACGAGCTTGCGGTCCGCGAACAGCTTGCGCGCCAGCGCCGCCAGCAGCGCGTCGTCCGGCGCCCACAGGGTGAACGACAGCAGCGCGGAGAACCGCGCGCCCAGGTCTGGAAGCACCGTGGGCCAGTCTCGCGCCGCTTCCCGCCCCGTGAACAGGATCGGAGCCACCGCGCCTTCCATGAGCTGAAACAGCGCGCCGTCGCGCGGCGAAGACGGCGTCGTGGAATCGACATCTTCGACTGCCAGCGGGCGGGTCCGGTCGATCGCGGCAAGCGTCTCTTTGGTCAACGAGGACGCCGCCACGATCTGGGCGCCGCTGCGTTCCTTCCAGACTTCGACCAAGTGGGTCTTTCCGGAGCCGGCGGGACCGCAAAGGGCGGCGATCGTCACCGGCCAATCCGGCCAGGAATCGACAAAGGCAACAGCCGCTTCGTTCGCCGGCGCGACGATGAAATCGGCGCGCGACACCGCGGCGCGCAGTTCCAGCGGCAGAGGAATTTGCGAAGGCACTTGGCTGCGTCTCACACCGCGCGGCGATATCGCATGGCGACCGCTTTCAGCCACAGCCCGCCATACGAGAGCCAGGAAGCGACGGTGACGCCGGCGGTGGCAATCGCCGCCAGCAGCGACAGTTGCGGCGCTTCGGTCCCGGTGGCGAGCAAAATGAGCGTCAGCGTCACGTAGCCCACCTGCACCGCGGTGCAGACCTTGCCGATGGGCAGCGGCGCGATGCGCAGCGGCAGTCTCAGGTAGTGCGCAAGCAGGATGGCGAGCACAATGTTGACGTCACGCAGGATGACGATGGCGACGAGCCAGATCGGTGCCGCGCCGACCGCCGCCAGGGCGACGAAGGAGACCAACATCAGGAATTTGTCGGCGGCGGGATCGAGATAGCGGCCGAAGCGGGTCGCAAAGCCGAAGCGCTTGGCAAGGTAGCCGTCGGCGGCATCGCTCAAGCCGGCGAAGGCAAAGATGCCGAGCGCCGCCCGCTCGTAGCCACCCAGCAGCAGCGCCGCCAGCATCGGCGCCGAGAGCAGGCGCAGGGTGGTCAGCATGTTGGGGAGGTGGCGGAGCATGGATGCTACTCGTCGTCCGGCGCAGGGGAGGGCTGGCGGCCCGCGCTCAGCCACCAAACGCCGTCGCGATTGGAAAAGTTCAAATTGGACTGCGCCGCCAGCTCGCGAAGCTGGTCCGGCCCTCCGGCATAGGTGATGGAGAGCCGCGCCTCGCCGATATTCATGGCCGAGACATTCACGTCCGAGATCGCTGGAACCGTGGCCAGCCGGGCCAGCAACTCGCTCCATTGCTCGAGCGAGACGATGCGGACCTCAGCCGCCAGCCTGGACTTCTTGTTGAAGTCGATGGCGACGCGCGTCTTCCAGGCGTCCTCGATGGCGGCGGCGGCCAGGTCGGCCGCCATGGCGTAGGCCTTCTGCGGCGGCGCGGCCGGCGGAAGGGGCACATCGACATCCGGCAGGCTGAAGGCGCGGCCGGGGCCGATGCGGCGCATCTTGATCGTCATGTGCGCCGCGGCGGGATTGCTGGCCTGCACCAGCACCGCTTCATTGGCATGAACCCGCGAAGCCACCGGCTCCACGTCGGCCCAGGAGGCATCCGAGAGGCGCAGAGAGCCAAGCTGCGACTGGTCGACCACGTCGCCGATGGGCGTCACCAAGGGATATTGCGCCGTGGAGTATTTGGGCTGGGCCCATACCATCGCCCAGGGCAGGTGGGCGCCATAAGTCGGCGACAGCGCCACCACCAGGATGGCAGAGCCGGCCTGGTCGGCGAAGGCGATGTTCGACACCCGCAGGACATGGCGGACCGCGCCCGGGTTGAACACATACGTGACGCGTGCGGTGTAGCGCGTGGTCGAGCGGCGCTCGCCCGAGGTCGTGTAGCCGCTGACCAGGCGCTGGAGCTGCGTGTCGTCGAGCTTTGGCAACCGGTCCCAGCTTTTCTGGGGCACAAGACGGTGGGAAACCTGGGTCCAGGCGGCGGCGCGGCCGCCATTGATGGCAATGTTCTGGGCGACCGAGGCCGAGGCCGCGCTGGCATCCACCGACACCGACACGCTGAAGGGATCGCCCTTCATCGGCGCGGGCTGAGCGGGCGCAACGGAGGCCGGCTGTGCCTTGGCCGGGGCCGGATGCGGCAGAGGCTTCTTGGCCGGTGGCGCCGCGGCCAGCGACATCAGGCTGACGAGAGCGGCTGCGGCAAGGGGTATGAGGCGGCGCATGGGGACCTTTCGGCAGGCGCGACTATAGAATCGCCCGTCCGGCTTCGGAAGTCCAAGACTGAGCGATCCTTGCGTCAATTCCGCTCCGGGCAAGCGGCTTGCTGGCGCAAGGCCGCCGTCCTAAACGAACGGGAAACCGGACTCGACCATGGCAGGACCCCGCAACGGCCTCACTTACAAGGACTCCGG
Organism: Rhizomicrobium sp.; assembly: GCA_036564785.1. Lineage (GTDB taxonomy): Bacteria > Pseudomonadota > Alphaproteobacteria > Micropepsales > Micropepsaceae > Rhizomicrobium. The sequence goes on from DATCOJ010000230.1 coordinate 27,595, forward strand.
CGTCGATATCGATGCCGGCGAGGCGCTGGTCCAGCGGATCGCGCCGGCGGCGCGGTCCACAAGGAGGCCGGGAGCCGAGGCCGATCTCGGCGGCTTCGGCGGGTTGTTCGATCTCAAGGCGGCGGGCTTCAAGGATCCGGTGCTGGTGGCCTCCACCGACGGCGTCGGCACCAAACTCAAGATCGCCATCGAAACCGGCCGGCTCGACGGCATCGGGCAGGACCTCGTGGCCATGTGCGTCAACGACATCGTGGTCCAGGGTGCCCAGCCGCTGTTCTTTCTCGATTACTACGCCAGCGGAAAGCTCGAGGTGGATAGGGCGGCGACCGTCATCGAAGGCATCGCGCGAGCGTGCAAGGACTCGGGCTGCGCCCTGATCGGCGGCGAGACGGCCGAGATGCCAGGGCTCTATGCGAAAGGCGATTTCGATCTGGCGGGATTTGCCGTGGGCGCGGTGGAGCGGGGCGCCATTCTGCCGAAGACCTCCGACATGCAGGAAGGCGACGTGGTCATCGGCGTGGCCTCGTCCGGCTTGCACTCGAACGGATTCTCACTGGTGCGGCGCGTCGTGAGCGACCTCGGACTTTCCTATGAGGTTCCCACACCGTTTGCGAAGAACACCACGCTCGGCGAAGCGCTGCTGGCGCCCACCCGCCTTTACGTGAAGAGCGCACTCGCCGCGATTCACACCGGCGGCGTTCTCGGCCTTGCGCACATCACCGGTGGCGGACTCACCGAGAACGTGCCGCGTGTGCTGCCGAACGATCTGGACGCCGAGATCGATCTGTCCGCCTGGACCCCGCCGCCGGTGTTCGGCTGGCTGGCGAGGTCTGCCGGCATCGACGAGCGGGAAATGCTGCGCACCTTCAATTGCGGCATTGGACTGGTGGCAATCGTGACAGAAGAATCCGCGGGCCACGTCATTGACGCCTTCCAGGAGAACGGCGATCGCGCCTCTCGTCTGGGCAGGTTGGCGCGCGGCGACGGCGAGCCGAACGTCCTTTATGGCGGGGCGTTGAAATTCTGATGCAGCCGCGCGTCCGCACGGCGGTGCTGTTCTCGGGCCGCGGCAGCAACCTGCAGGCCCTGATCGATGCTTCGCGCGCGTCGGACTATCCGGCCGAGATCGTGCTGGCGATTTCGAATGTCGAATCCGCCGAAGGGCTTGCGCGCGCAGGGGACGCCGGCGTGCCGACGAAAGTGATTTCGCACAAAGACTTCGCCTCGCGCGAAGCGTTCGACGCCGCGATCGATGAGGCGCTGCGTCAGGCGGAGGTTTCGCTGGTCTGCGAGGCAGGCTTCATGCGCATTCATTCGGAATGGTTCGTGAAGCGCTGGGAGGGACGCTTGCTCAACATCCACCCCTCCCTGCTGCCGACGTTTCCCGGCATCGGCGTGCACCGGCAGGCGCTGGCGGCGGGCGTGAAGATCTCGGGCTGCACGGTGCACTTCATCGTGCACGCGCTCGATTCCGGGCCGATCGTCGCGCAAGCCGCGGTACCGGTGCTGCCGGATGACACGCCCGAGACATTGGCCGCGCGCGTGCTCCCGGAGGAGCACCGGATCTATCCGGAGGCCCTGCGGCTGGTCGCGGCCGGAAGAGTGACGCTAGAGAACGGCCGAATTAAGTTTGCAGTCGACTGATCGATGCACATCAGAAGAGGCGCAAAGACTTTCTGCCAAACGCCTTTGACTTGACATGACTTGACGAAAGGCGGCGGAATCCGGCCCATCGAGATCCTAGGGGGCTGTCATGGCGATCGAATCCAGCGGACGCATCATGGTTCGCGTTCCGCGCACGCAGTTTCACGCCCTGATGATGGCGCCACGCCTGGGCGCGACGGCTGGACCCGGATCGACGCGGCCGTTGTTCGCGGCGATGCACGCGGCGGGCTTCGTGACGCAAACCCACAAGCCTGCCGAGCAGCAGAAGGACTGGCTGCTCCACCGCCTGCCGCCGGACGAGCGCAATCCGTGGGATGTCGCCCACGAATTGGTGCGGGGCAAGGCACAAGGCGCGGCTCATCTGGTCGGTTCGCCGGAGTTGTACGCTGAGCCCGATCTCCTGCTTCCGTCGCGGCAGGCGCCTCAGCCGCCCAAGGCCGTGAGGGCGGCGCTCGCGCCGCGCGCCAAGGCACCAAGGAAGGGACCGCCCTATCCGCCCGACGACATGCTCAACAAGCACTACGATCCCAAGAGCGGAAGCGGCTTCTCGCCCGCCTGGCACCTGCAGAAGGATTATGGGAATTTCGTGGGCGCGTGGAGTCAAGGCAAAACGAGGGGCGCCGGCATCCGCATCGCGCATCTGGACACCGGCTACACGCCGGAGCAGGCATCCAAGCCGCGCAATCTGCATCCCGAGCAGGGCTGGAACGTCTCGGACGACAATGCCGACATCATCGACCGCAAACACACCGCGCCTTGGGATATGCCCGGGCACGGCACCGCGACGCTGGCCCTGCTCGCTGGCAACGCGGTCAACATTCAATTCGAAGCGAATGGTCCGGTTTATAACGGCGACCTCGGCGGCGCGCCGGACGCTTCGGTGGTGCCCGTGCTCATCGGCTCGTCGGTCATCCATCTCTACACGGCCAATGTCGCGCAGGGATTGAGCTACGCCCTGGCGCCGCACGCGGGCGGCCCTTGCGACGTGGTCTCGCTGAGCCATGGCGGACTGCCCTCGAACGCCTGGGCCGACGCCGTCAACGATCTCTACGAGGCCGGAATCGTCGTGGTCGCGGCTTCGGGAGATAGCTTCAACCTGAAGCTGGTGGAGATCGCGACGCACTTCACGGTCTATCCCTCGGCCTTCTATCGCGTCGTCACCGCCACAGGCACCACTTACGCGAAAGGGCCGTACATCGCCGACGATACCGGCGCGATGCAGGGTTGCTGGGGGCCCGACGCGGTGATGAAGAAGGCGATCGCGGCCTACACCCCCAACGTGCCGTGGATGCGTTACGACGACACGCCCTTTGGCTGGGACATGGACGGCGGGGGCACTTCGGCGGCGACGCCGCAAGTGGCGGCCGCCTGCGCACTATGGCTGGCGAAATACGGCAAGCAGTTTCCGGCCGGCTGGACTCGGGTGGCGGCCTGCCGTCACGCGCTCTTCGAATCCGTGAAGAACAAAGGGAAGGACTTGGCTCACATCGGCGTCGGCATGCTCGACGCGGGAGAAATGTTGAGCGCCGCGACGCTTGCGAAGGTCACCAAGGCCTACAAGGACGGCAAGTTGCCTCATATCGAGCCGGACAAGGTCTCGAACCCGTTCTTCCGCCTGCTTTTCGGCTTGCCGCCGCCGGGCTCCGGAGTCGACGAGATGTACGAAACCGAAGCGGCACAGCTTCTGTTTCGCTCCAAGAACAAGGAATTGGTGGCGGCCTTCGAGGCCGATCCGCAGGGCCAAAAGAAACTCTCTCCGCAGAAGGCGAAACGTCTGCGCGACGCCTTCATCCGTGAGCCGGCCATTTCGAATTCGCTGAAAACCCACCTGAAGGCGGCGGCGAAAGACACGAAATAGGAAACCCTCAGAGACCGACGCCGGATAGGCGGGCCGAGGCCTCCCACAGCCGCTTGGCGTCGGCGTCGCTCTGCGCCTCGGATGACGGCGTGGCGAGCGCGCTCTTGTAGTAATAGCCGCCGCTTTCGCTTTCCACATCGGGCGACGACGCCAGATAGATGATGGTCTCCGCGCCCTGCTCCGGCGTCAGCGCGAAGCTCTTCGCCGCGCGCACGCCCCAGGACAGAATCCCGCCGCTCGAATCGCCGAAGCGGGTGGCGACGAACCCCGGATGCAGGCAGTTGGCGGTAACGCCGCTGCCGGCCAGCCTCTTCGCCAACTCGCGGGTGAAAAGGATGTTCATCAGCTTGGAGCGGCCGTAGACGCCGAAGCCGGAATAGTTCTTCTCGGACTGCAGATCGTTGAAATTCAGCTTGGCGCCTTTGTGCGCGTCCGAGGCGGTGCAGACGATGCGCGCGCCCGGTTTGAGCCTGTCGAGCAGCAGATTGGTCACCACGAAATAGCTCATGTGGTTCAGCGCGAAGGTCTTCTCGAGGCCGTCTTCGGTCACCTGGCGGCTGTTGAACAGCGCACCGGCATTGTTGATGAGAACGTCGATCTCCGGCTCGCTGTCGGCGATGGCCTTGGCCACGCGCTTCATTTCCGAGAGGCGCGTGAGATCGGCATAGTGCACCGCATGGCTGTCATGGCCGGCGATGGCGCGCAGATGCTTGAGCGTTTCCTGGCCGCGAGCATGGTCGCGGGCGACGAAGACGATGCGGGCACCCTTCTGCGCCAGCCGGTCGGCCGCAACCTCCCCGATGCCGGAGGTGGCGCCGGTGATGACGACGGTCTTGTCCTTCATGCCGGCCTCCTGCCGCGGGCGATCATCCCACGATGTCGAGCTCGCTGAAGAAGAAGCGGATTTCTTCCCGCGCCGTCTCCGGCGCGTCCGAGCCGTGCACCGAATTGGCTTCGATCGATTCTGCGAAGTCCTTGCGGATGGTGCCGGGCGCGGCCTTGGCGGGATCGGTGGCGCCCATCACTTCGCGGTTCCTGGCGATGGCGTTCTCGCCTTCCAGAACCTGCACCACCACCGGCCCGCTGGTCATGAATTCCACCAGGCCGCGGAAGAACGGCCGGGCCTTGTGCACGTTGTAGAACGCCTCGGCCTGTCCGGTCGAAAGCAGCGTACGCCGCTGCGCCACCACGCGCAGGCCCGCCTTTTCGAAGCGCGAGACGATCTCGCCCGTGAGATTGCGGCGCGTGGCGTCGGGCTTGATGATGGACAGCGTGCGCTCGACCGGCATGAAGAACTCCGTGGGATGAAGGCGCGCGCCTTATAGAAGCGGCTTTGCGGCGGGGCAAGGTGGGGACGAAGGCGCTATTGGTTATCTTCCTCTCCACAACGTCATGGCCGGGTTGCCGGAACGAAGTGGAGGCAATCCCGGCCACCCATGACCACGGTGTCCATGGGTCACCGGGACACGCCTACGCTTCGCTGCGGCGTGCCCGGTGATGACGAAGTTCGGATAGGTGAAATTTTCTATCGAGACCGCTATACGCGGACCCATGCTGGTGATCGACGACATCACGGTCCGTATCGCGGGCCGCGAAATCCTGAAAGGCGCGAGTGCCTCGCTGCCGGCCGGGCGGCGTATCGGCCTGGTCGGACGCAACGGCTCCGGCAAGACGACGCTGTTGAAGCTGATCCTCGGACAGCTGCATGCCGACCTCGGCGAGGTGCGCCTGCCGTCGAGCTGGCGCGTGGGCGCGGTGGCGCAGGAGGCGCCGTCGGGGACCGACAACCTGATCGACACCGTGCTTGCCGCCGATCCCGAGCGGACGCGCCTGCTCGCCGCGGCGGACTCCGAAACCGAAGCGCAGGCGCTGGCCGATATCCACCACCGGCTCGATGCCATCGATGCCTATTCGGCACCTGCCCGCGCGGCGGGGATTCTGCACGGTCTCGGATTCTCCGCCGCGGAACAGGCACGCCCATGCCGCGAATTCTCCGGAGGTTGGCGCATGCGGGTGGCGCTGGCGGCGGTTCTGTTCGCAGCGCCCGATCTGCTGCTGCTCGACGAGCCGACCAACTACCTCGATCTCGAAGGCGTGCTGTGGCTCGAGGATTACCTCAGGCGCTATCGCGGCACGGTGTTGATCGTCAGCCACGACCGCGACCTGCTGAACACGGCGGCGGATTTCATCCTGCACCTGGAGCGCGGCCGGCTGAAGCTCTACTCGGGCAACTACGACACCTTTGCCGAGACGCGCGCCATGCAGCGCGCCAACGATATCGCCTTCAACAAGAAGCAGGAAGCCGCCCGCGCCCACATGCAGGCCTATGTCGACCGCTTCCGCTACAAGAAGGAGAAGGCGCGGCAGGCGCAGACGCGTTTGCGCATGATCGCCAAGCTGAAATTCGCCGACGTGCCGCTGGACGAACACATCGCGCCGATCAAGCTGCCGCAGGCGCCGCAAGCGAGCCCGCCAATGATTACCTATCAGAACGGTTCGGTCGGCTACGAGCCGGGCAAGCCGATCCTGTCGCATCTGACCTTGCGCCTCGATCCGGACGATCGCATCGCGCTGCTGGGCAAGAACGGCAACGGCAAATCCACTTTCGCCAAGCTGCTGGCGCAGAAGCTCACGCTCATGTCGGGCGAGACCGTGCGCGCCAAGCGCCTGCAGGTCGGCTACTTCGCCCAGCATCAGCTGGAGGAGCTCGATGGCACGATCACACCGGTGCAGACCTTGGCGCGGCTGCGGCCGAAGCTCACTGAAGGGCAATTGCGCACGCGGCTGGGCGGCATGGGCCTGGCGGGCGACAAGGCGCTGACCAAGGTTGGCCAGCTCTCCGGCGGCGAGCGGGAGCGGCTGATGCTGGCGCTGGCGACGCTGGAAGCGCCCAACCTGCTGATTCTCGACGAGCCGACCAACCATCTCGACATCGATGCGCGCGAGGAGCTGCTGACCGCACTCAACGATTTCGAAGGCGCGGTGGTCCTGGTCAGCCACGACCGGCGGCTGATCGAATCCACCGCCGATCGACTCTGGCTGGTGGCCGATGGGCAGGTTCAACCGTTCGACGGCGACCTCGAGGACTATCGCCGCTTCCTCCTGTCGGGCGAGAACACGCCGTCGCAGCGGGACGAAGCGACGCCGAAACCGTCCAAGGAGGATGCTCGCCGCGAGAGTGCGGAGCGGCGGCGCCTGATGAAGCCGCTCAAGGACAAGGTGGATGCCGCCGAGCACCAGATCGCGGACTTGAACGCGGAAATCGCCAAGCTCGACCGCGCATTGGCCGATCCGCTGCTGTTCGTCCACGATCCGGCCAAGGGCAGCGTTGTCTCCAAGAAGCGTGCCGATGCGGTGCGCAAGCTCGCCGCCGCCGAGGCCCTCTGGGTCAAGGCCAACGAGGAGTACGAAAGGGCTATTGCCTGAGCTCCGACTTGGCGAGCGTGCCCCATTCCTTCTGCGCCCGGCGATAGTGGCCGGGGGCTCCCTCGAGCGATTTCAGGATCTGCGAAAACACCGAGCGCGACTGCTCGGTGGCGCCTGTCTTCTGGAGCAGCTGGGCATAGCGGGCGCGCGCTTCCTCGCCGGGATAGTAGCGCGTCAGCTTCTCGTATTCCGCCAGTGCTTCCGCATCCTTGCCCTGCAGCTCCAGCGCGCGGGCGTAGAGCAGATGCGCGTCGGCGGAGCCGAATTTGGGATCGACCTTCTGCAATTCGTCGAGTGCGGCTTGCGCCGCTGCGCCATCGCCTTTCAGGAACTGTGCGCGGGCGAGACCGAGCCACAGCACCGGGTCGTCCCGGAAGTGTCCCTGCAGCGCGCTGTTGTAGAGCTCGACGGCCTCATCGTATTGGCCGCGCTGCATGAGCTGCTCCGCCAGCGCGCGCTTGGCGTCGACGGAGCCCACCATCTCAACCTCGCGCATGGCCTGGCGGAAGTCCTTGTTGGGATCGACGGTGCGGGCGACACCGGTCTTGATCTTGTGCGCGCCGCGGCTGCCCAACAGGTCCGGCACCACCTCCATGGCGATGTAGACGATGGAGCCCACCAGCGGCAGGAAGACGATGATGTAAATCCACGGAAACACGCGGCCGTTTCGCACGGCGTGAACGACGCAGATGATCTGCAAAAGGATCGGTAGAGCGAGATAGAGCATTCGGCACCCGTCGAGCGGGGTTTAGCAATCCCCCCGGCAGGCGGCAAGTTCGCCGCTTCGCAACCCGCGCGCCGCTTTTGACTCAGTCAGACAGCAAGGACCAGTCAGGCCTGCTTCTCGAATTTGCCGCTGGACGTTTCCTTCCAGTAGGTGGCGTCGTGGCCCGCGGATTTGGCCTCCTTCCACGCCGCCCGCCCCGCGTCGAGCGCCGCCGGATCGCGGCCGTCGAACATCAGCACGATGCGTGCGAGCGACTTCGCCGCGTCGCCATCCCAAGGCAGTGGGGCCGCGCCGCCGACCAGGAACATCACGTCGGCGCCATTGTCGTTGCCCTCTTCCACGGTGAGGAGCGCCGGCTGACGCGCGGCGTCGCCGTCACCCTTGGGGGCGTGCGGCAGGAAGGTCTGCTCGCTGTAGGTCCACAGCAGATTGTCGATGGCCTGCATGCGATCCGCGGACTCGCACTTGATCAGCGCCCGCCAGCCCCGCTCCAATGTCTTCTCGACGAGCCCCGGCAGCGCGTCTTCCAGCGCACGCCGTTCGAGATGATAGAAGAGGACCTCGGTCACCGCTCGTAATGATCCGCCACCAGGCGGTCGAGGATGCGTACGCCCCAGCCGACGCCCCAGCCGGGCGACAAGGGCTTCTGCTCGCCGTCCTGCCAGGCGACGCCCGCGATATCGAGATGGGCCCACGGCGTCTTGTCGATGAAGCGCTGCAGGAACTGCGCCGCCACGATGGAGCCCGCATTGGTGTTGCCGCTGATGTTCTTCATGTCGGCGATCTTGGATTTCAGGATCTTGTCGTAGGCATCGCCCAGCGGCAGACGCCACACCGGCTCGCCCACTTCGCGCCCCGCCTCCTGAATGCGTTTGGCGAGCCTGTCGTCGTTGGAGAACAGGCCCGCATGCTCCAGCCCCAGCGCTACCATGATGGCGCCGGTCAGGGTGGCGAGATCGATGACGAATTTCGGCTTGAACCGGTCCTGCGTGTACCAAAGCGCGTCCGCCAGCACGAGGCGGCCCTCCGCATCGGTGTTCAACACTTCGATGGTCTGCCCGGACATGGAGGTGACGACGTCGTCGGGCCGCTGGGCCTTGCCGTCCGGCATGTTTTCGACGAGGCCGATCACGCCGACCGCGTTGACCCGGGCCTTGCGGACGGCCAGCGCGCGCATCACCCCTGTCACCGCCGCGGCCCCGCCCATGTCGCCTTTCATGCCCATCATGCCGGCGCCGGTCTTGAGCGACAGGCCGCCCGAATCGAAGCACACGCCCTTGCCCACGAAGGCGACCGCCGCATCCTTCTTCGCCCGCGCGCCGTTCCATTGCATGACCACGAGCTGGCTTTCGCGCTCGCTGCCCTGGCCCACGCCCAGGAGCGCGCCCATGCCGAGCTTTTTCATTTCCGCTTCGCCCAGCACCTCGACTTTGACGCCGAGCTTGGCGAGCGATTTCGCCCGATTGGCGAATTCCGGCGGCGACAGCACGTTTGGCGGCTCGTTGACCAGATCGCGGGCGAAATAGATTCCCTCGGCAATGGCGTCGGACGCCTCCCAGGCGCGCTTGGCGCCGGAAGCATCGTTGGTGCCGATGGCGATGCGCTCGATGGTGGGATCGTGCTCGTCACGCTGTTTGGTGCGGTATTTGTTGAAGGCATAGGCGCGCAGCTTCGCCCCCAGGGCCAGGTGATTCGCCAGCGCCGCGGGCTTGAGCTTCGATCCCTTCGGCAGATCGATGGCGAAGGTCAGCTGCTTCTCGCCGCTGGTCAGCAGCTTGGCCACCACACCGGCCGCGACCTTTTCCGCCGCCGGGCCGTCGAACTCCTTGGCCTTGCCGATTCCAGCGAGAATCACCCGCGAGGCTTTGAGGCCGGCCGGCGCCAGGACCTCCACGGTTTTTCCAGGCTTACCCTTGAAGCGGCTGACTTCGGCCGCCCGCCTGAGCGCCCCACCCAGAGTCTTATCGAGGCTTTCGGCGGCCGGCAGCAACGCACCGTCCTCAGCGGCACCAACCACAAGCGCACCGGGTCCGTTGAGCGACGGGGCGGCGAAGGTGATCTGCATATTTCATCTCCAAGTCAGTTTCATTTCGGGGGAAAATCCCAAATCATCCTGCCGATTCAGGTGGATGCGGCGGCTTTCGGGATTGCCGAAGGGCGGCGCGAGAGTGGTAGTTTAGGGGAAATCCCGGAAGGGACCAAAGGGCGCGTTCCTTCCGGGCGCGGCCTGATGCCTGAAGGCGACCGGACCAGACGATGCCGCGAATCTCCCGCTATGTCCTGCGCCAGATGATCGAGCCGATCGCGCTTTTCACGTTTCTGCTCACGGTGGTGGTGTGGCTGTCGCAGTCGCTGAGGCTGCTCGACCTCGTGATCAACCGCGGTCAGTCCGCGCCCACCTTCGTCTATCTCTCCATGCTGATGCTGCCGCAGCTGATGGTCATCATCCTGCCCATCGCCTTCTTCGGCGGCGTGCTCTACGGCCTGCACAAGCTGAGCGTGGACAGCGAGCTGATCGTGATGTCGGCTTCGGGCTACAGCCGGGCGCAGCTTGCCGTTCCGGTGCTGATGGCCGCAGGCCTCGTCATGGCGATCACCTATTTCTGCGGCCTCTACCTCATGCCGCTCGGCCAGCGCGCGATGAAGGCGGAAGTGGTAAGCATCCGCGCCGATATCGGGGCGGCGCTGTTGAGCGAGGGCACCTTCAACACGCCGGCCAAGGGTCTCACCGTCTTCATCCGCGAGCTTTCGCCCGACGGCCACATCCGCGGCATCCTGGTGCACGACAACCGCAACGCCAAGCGGCCCACCACCTACATCGCGCGCGGCGGCGTGCTGGCGCAGACGCAAGCGGGCAGCCGTCTGATCATGCTGGACGGCACCATCGAGCAGTCGTCACAGGGCGGCGCGCGGCTGTCGGTGCTGAAATTCCAGCGCTACGTCTTCGATCTCGATCAGTTCGCCAGCCAGCAGCGCCAGACCGATCTGGAAACCAGCGAGCGCACCTTGCCCGAGCTGTTCTGGCCGCATTTCATCAAGGAGCCGGGAAGTCACACCCGCGATATCTACTTCGCCGAAGCCCACAACAGGCTGACCGCTCCGCTCTACTGCCTCACCTTCGCGATGATTGCGCTGGCGGCGGTGACGCGGGGCCGGCGCGCCCGCGGCGCCTATGCCATCCGCCTGACGGTGGCTTCGGTTGCGGCCGGCCTGGCCCGGCTCCTCGGTTATGCGACGCAAGGCGTGGTGTCGCGGCACCCTTCCGCCTTCATCCTGCTCTATCTCATTCCGCTGTCGGGCGCCGCGATGGCGGCGCTGGAGGTTCGCGGCGGTCTCCTCCCGTTCGCCGAGTTCTTTCGCCGCAGCGTGGCGGAGCCCGCGTCATGAGCTGGTCGTGGACGCTCTACCGCTACCTTGCCCTGCAGTTCCTCACGGGCGTCGGCATCGTCTTCGCGGCCTTCAGTTTCCTGAGCTTCTCCATCGACATCGTCGACCTGTTCGACCAGACGGCCGGCAAGTCGGTGCCGGCCAGCGCCGTGGTCGGCATGGCTCTGCTGCAGCTGCCCAATCTGATGCTCAAGCTGCTGCCCTTCGCGATCCTGCTGGGCGGCGTCTTCGCCTTCGTGCGGCTGTCGCGCAGCCAGGAACTGATCGCGGTCCGCGCCGCCGGCGTCTCGGCGTGGAATTTGCTGGCGCCGTCCTTGAGCGTCGCGGTCGCGCTTGGCGTGCTGACCGTGGTGGCCTTCACGCCGTTCTCATCGCTGTTCCTCGAGCGCTATGCAGGACTTGAGGCGAAATATCTGCGCGACCAGCCCTCCCAGCTCGCCGTGTCGCGTAACGGACTCTGGCTCCGGCAAGGCACCGCCCAGGAACAGTCGGTGATCCACGCGCTGCGCGTGGCCAATCAGGGACTGCAGCTCGAGAGCGTGATCATCCTGCTCTATGCCGCGCACGATCGTTTTCTCGGCCGCATCGACGCGCAATCGGCCACGCTGGAGACCGGCGTGTGGACTTTGCACGATGCCTGGGTCAGCACCCTCGACGGCAAGCCCGTGCACCATGCCGCCTACCAGCTGCCGACCACGCTGACGCCGGCGCGCATCCAGGAAAGCTTCGCTTCGCCCGATACGATCTCGTTCTGGAACCTGCCTGGCTTCATCCAGACGGCGCAGCAGGCGGGCTTCGCCGCTTCGCGCTACAAGCTCTATTTCGACTCGCTTCTGGTCCTGCCGGCGATGTTCGCGGCAATGGTGTTCATGGCGGCCAGTTTCTCGCTGAGACTGGCGCGGCTCGGCGGCCTGGGACGCGTCGTGGTCTACAGCGCGTTGGCCGGTTTCGGTGTCTATTTCTTCGGCGACGTGGCCCAGGCGCTCGGCATCTCCGGCATCCTGCCGATCCCTCTGGCTGCCGCCGCGCCGGCGGCCGGCGCCATCCTGCTCGGCATGACGCTCGTCTTCCACCAGGAGGACGGCTGATGCGAAGGCGCGGGCGATTGTTTCTCGCGGGCGCACTGACTCTCTGCCTTCCGGCAGAGTCGCAGGCTGCTTCGCATTCCGCCAAGTCGCATGTCGCCGCCAGCAGCGCGTCGCTGCTCGGCAAGCCGGGCGGCACTGGCCTGTTGCGCGCCGACGAGGTCACCTATGACACCAACGCGCGCATCGTGGTGGCCAAAGGTCACGTCGAAATCGACTACAACGACCGCATCCTCGTCGCCGATCAGGTCACTTACGACCAGACCAAGGATGTCGCCACCGCCGACGGCCATGTCGCCGTGGTCGAGCCGGACGGCAACGTCGCCTTCGCCCAGCACGCCGTGCTCACCGACAAGATGCGCGACGGCGTGGCGGACGGCTTCAGCGCCCTCATCGGCAAGACCGGCCGCTTCGCCTCCGTCCGCGCCGTGCGCAGCAACAACGGCACCATCACCACCGGCACGATGGGCGTGTTCTCGCCTTGCAAGGTGTGCAACAAACCGGGCCAACGCACGCCGCTATGGCAGGTGAGGGCCAAGCGCATCGTGTGGAACCAGGTGACCCACGAGATCACCTATCACGACGCCACCATCGAGATGTTCGGCGTGCCGGTGGCCTACACCCCCTATTTCAGCCAGTCCGATCCTTCGGTGAAGCGCAAGACCGGCCTGCTGGCGCCGGAATTCGGCTCCTCCAGCATCCTGGGTTCCTTCCTCCGCCTGCCGGTCTATATCGCCTTCTCGGATTCCGAGGACATGACGCTGGCGCCGATGATCACCACCGAAGCGGGCGCGATGGTGGAAGGCGAATACCGCAAGCGTTGGGACAATGGCGGCATGTGGCTGCAGCCGAGCCTCGCCTACAATCCCAATGGCGGACCGCATGGCGACCAGCCGCAATGGTACAGTTCGATGTTCGGCTCCGGCATCATCCCCATCGCGGACAATGCCTGGCATATCGGCTACGACGCGCAGCTCACCTCCAACGACACCTATCTGAAGCGCTACAACATCTCGAGCCTCGATCGCCTCAACAACGATCTCTTTCTCGAAGGGCTTGACGGCCGCAGCCGCTTCGCCATCACCGGATTCTACTTCCAGGGCCTGCGGCTCACCGACAATGAAGACTTCTTCCCCATCGTGCTGCCGCTGATCGAATACACCTATATCCCGGAGCATGACGTCCTGGGCGGACAATTCCGCTTCGAGGCCAACACGGCCGCGGTCACCCGCCACCTGGGTCCCGACAGCCAGCGGGCCAGCGCGGAAGCGCGCTGGCGCGTGCCGCTGGTGACCGACAACGGACAACTCTTCACCTTCGAAGCCGACGTGCGCGGCGATGTCTATCGCGTCACCAACAACGACCTCATCGATTTCCCCAATATTCCGGTCAAGGCGCATTATATCAGCCGTGGCCTGCCCTATGTGGCGCTCGACTGGCGCTGGCCGTTCGTGAGCGGTGGCGGCGCGCAGGGCACCTCGCTGCTGTTCGAGCCGATCATGCAGCTCATCGCCGCGCCCTATGGCGGCAATCCCGCCGGCATTCCCAACGAGGATTCCAGCGACTTCGAGCTCGACGACAACAATATTTTCAGCTTCGAGCGCATGCCGGGATACGATCTGGTGGAAACCGGCCCGCGCGCCAATGTGGGCTTCCGCACCGTGGCCTATTTCCCGTCCGGCTCGGTCGAAGTGCTGCTGGGCGACGCACTGCGGCTGAAGCCCGATCCGGTGTTCGCCTCCGGCTCCGGCGCCGACGGCAACACGTCCGACATCGTCGGCCGCTTCACCATAAAGTTTCCGCCGCATTTCAGCCTGACCCACCGCGTCGATATCGACCAGGCGGACGGCAGCATCCGCCGCAACGAAATCTATGTGGACGGCACCTGGGGCCGTTCGACCTTCGAGGTCAGCTACCTGAGGCTGGCGCAGCAGGCCGCCGCACTCGGCCTCAATTCGCGCGAGGAGGTGAACGGCGAGGCCACCGTCGGCCTGTTCGATCACTGGGCCCTGTTCGCCGGCGCCCGCCGCGACCTGGAAAACGACCGCATGCTCAATGACGAATTCGGCGTCGGCTACGACGACGAGTGCCTCGGCATTTCCATCGCCTACGAGCGCAACTACACGAGCGACCGCGACTTGCCGCCTTCAACCTCGGTGCTGTTCCATTTTAACCTAAAGACGGGCGACCAGAGCGAGCAGCCTTCCGCCTTGTTCCCGCGCCACGTCTTCACCACGCCTTGAACGTGCCGTGGAATTGCTTATTGTCGCGGCCCGCGGCCTCCCGCGGCGGGGACGGGACGCAGAGGCCGGCGAAAAACATTGAAAAAGCAAAGACCAGTCCCTTGATCGCACGAATTGGCCTGACTGTCCTCGTTGGAGCCCTCCTCGCGGCGTCCGCGCTCGCCCCTGTCGACGCCGCCGGCGCGCGCCACAGGCCGCCGGCGCCGCCGCAAAAGAACGAGCTCGCCTCCGTGGCGCCTCCCGCAAAGAGCGGCGAAGCGGGCGACCGTCTGGAGAACGGCATCGTTGCCTCGGTCAACGATTCGCCGATCTCCGATTACGACCTGCACCAGCGTGTCGCGCTCTACGTGGCGACCTCGGGTACGCGCCCGACGGAGGATCAGCTCAAGGAAATCCGCCGGCAGATGTTGGCTCAGCTCGAAACCGAGCGGCTGGAGGTCCTCGAGGCGCAAAAGAACAACGTCTCGGTCAGCACCTCCGAGGTCGACAAGGCGATAGAGAGCATCATATCGGACAATCATCTGACCATGGAGCAGATGAAGAAGATTCTCGGCGACGGCGGTGTGGAGATGAGCACGCTGCGCGGCCAGCTTGCGGCGCAGATCGCCTGGACCAAGACGGTGCAGAACGAGTATGGCGATCGCGTCAACGTCTCTTCGCAGGACGTGGACGACGCCTTCAGGCGCTTCACCGAAGGCGCCGACAAGCCGCACTTCCGCGCCTACGAGATCTTCGAGGCCGTCGACAGTCCCGAACAGGACGCCCAGGTGCTGAAGAACATGCAAGGGTTGGTGCAGCAGATCCGCCAGGGTGCGCCGTTCCCCTCGGTGGCGCGTCAGTTCAGCCAGAATCCGACTGCCGCGCAAGGCGGCGACCTCGGACTGGTGACGGAGGGCCAACTGGTGCCTGAGTTGAACGACGCCCTGATGAAGCTGCATCCCGGCGAGGTGAGCGAACCCGTCAAGGCCGGCGGCGGCTACTATCTTCTATTCTTGCGCCAGCGCTACGAGCCGGCCGGTACCAAGGTGCCGGATGCGTCGCAAGCCGCCAACGCCAATCCCGATTCGCTGCCGCTGGCGCGCATCCTGCTGCCGATCGGTCCCAAGCCGCCCAAGGCGCTGCTCGACAACGCCACCCAGGCGGCCAACGTGCTGCGCCAGCACATCCCGGGCTGCGATAACCTGCAGGAGCTGGTCGCGCGAATGCGTGGCGCGCTCTACTTCAATCTCGGCACGATGCAGCTCTCGCTGCTCAGTCCGCAGATGCGAGAGCAGCTGGCCAGGACCCATCCGGGCGAGACCACCGAGCCGTTCTCCTCGCCCGCCGGCATCGAGCTGATCGTGCGCTGCGACAAGGCGCCCCCGAAGATCGAAGTGATGCCGATGCCCACGCGGGACGATGTCGAGCAGCAGCTCTACGAGGAGCAAATCGGCGCCTATGCACGGCGCTATCTGCGCGATTTGAGGCGCGTCGCCAATATCGAAACGGCGGACGACAGGTCGTTCAAGCATGGCAAGCCGACCCAATCCCTCGTCCGCTGACGGAACGGCGAGCGACGCACCGATCTACATCACCATGGGCGAGCCCGCCGGCATTGGTCCGGAGGTTGCCGTCGCGGCCTACCGCGCATTGGCCGGTTCGATCGGCTCCCATCCCTTGCGGCTGGTCGGCGATCGCTCCGTGTTCGACGCCTGGGGAGAGGTTTCCGAGAGCGCGCTCGTCGAGTCTCATGCGCTGGCGGCAAGGCCGGTCATCGGCAAGCCCGACCCGGGCAACACCCGCGCCGTGATCGACGCCATCGACGTGGCCACGGCGCTTGTCATGGACAGAGTGGGAGCGGCCGTCGTCACCGCGCCGATTCACAAGGCGAGCCTGATGCAGGGCGGCTTCAGTTTCGCCGGCCACACCGAATATCTCGCCCAGCGCACCGGCACCGTGCGCGCCGTGATGATGCTGGTCGGCGGAGGCCTGCGCGTGGTGCCCTTGACCATCCACCTCCCGCTGAAGGATGTGCCCGCGCGGGTCACCACCGTATCCATCGTCGAGACCGGCGAGATCGTGCTGGCATCGCTCCGCCGCGACTTCGCCATCGCCAAGCCGCGGCTTGCCATCGCCGGCCTCAATCCGCATGCCGGCGAAGAGGGCGAGCTCGGGCACGAAGAGCGAGACGTGATCCTGCCGGCGGTGAAGGCCTTGGGAGCGATGGGGACAATCCTCGGTCCGCTGTCCGCCGACACGATGTTCCATGAAGCGGCGCGGGCCCGCTACGATGCAGCGCTGTGCATGTATCACGACCAGGCGCTGATCCCGCTCAAGACGCTGGCCTTCTGGGACGGCGTGAACGTGACGCTGGGCTTGCCTATCGTGCGCACGTCGCCCGACCACGGTACCGCGCTCGACATCGCGGGCCAGGGCAAGGCCGATCCGAAGAGCATGATCGCCGCCATCCGGCTCGCCGCCCAGATCGCCGATGCCCGAGGCAGTTGATCCGCTTCCGCCGTTGCGGGAGGTCATCGCGGCACATGGCCTCCGGGCCAAGAAATCGCTGGGACAGAATTTCCTGCTCGATCTCAATCTGACGCGCCGCATCGCCCGCGCCGCGGGGCCGCTGGAAGACACCACGATCTACGAAGTCGGGCCCGGTCCGGGCGGCTTGACGCGCGCGCTGCTGATGGAGGGCGCGGCCCGTGTGATCGCGGTGGAGCGCGATGCGCGCTGCTTGCCGGCGTTGGAAGACATCGCTGCGGCCTATCCCGGACGCCTGGACATCCTACCCGCCGATGCGCTCAAGCTCGACGAACAGCAGTGGCTGGCGGAACACGGCGTTCGCGGGCCCGTGCGGATCGCCGCCAATCTGCCTTACAATGTCGGATCGGCTTTGCTGGTGAAGTGGCTGACGGGAGCGTCGGCCAGGGAAAGTGGGAGCCGCGAACGCGGCGAAGCGGTTTCCCGTCCGGCCGCGCGACCAAACAAGAGCTGGCCGCCATTTTGGACAAGCGCCACGCTGATGTTCCAGCGCGAAGTCGCCAACCGGATCGTGGCGCTTCCCGGCAGCAAAGACTACGGCCGCCTGTCCGTGCTCGCGCAATGGCGCACCCACGGCAAGATTCTTTTCGAGGTCAGCCCGCAGGCGTTCACGCCGCAGCCGAAAGTCACCTCCGCCGTCGTCCGCATCGAGCCGCTGAACGTGCCGGTGTCGCCGGCCGAGCTCGGCGACCTCGAAAGGGTCACGGCCGCCGCCTTCGGCAATCGCCGCAAGATGCTGCGCCAAAGCCTGAAGACGCTGGTGCCGGATGCCGAAGCCCTGGTGCGCGCTGCCGGGCTCGATCCCACCGCCCGCGCCGAGCAGCTCTCGGTGCCCGATTTTGCGGCGCTGGCGCGCGCCTTTCGCGAGCGAGTTGAGGCGCCCTAGGCGCCGTGCAACACTACCCGCAGCTATCATCGAGGAGACGTCAATGCGCAGTCAATGCGTAGTGGAATTCGGCCGCCCGCTTCAGGAAATGGAAACGGAAACACCCACGCCGCAGGGCACCGAGGTGCTGCTCAAGGTGCACAATGCCGGCGTCTGCCATTCCGACGTGCACATCCATGACGGCTATTTCGATCTCGGGGGCGGCAACAAGCTGCCGATGGCGAGCATCAAGCTGCCGCACACGCTGGGCCACGAGATCGAGGGCGAAGTCGTCGCGGTCGGCCCTGAGGCGCGGGGCGTCGATATCGGCGCGCGCTACGCCGCCTTCCCGTGGATCGGCTGCGGCAAGTGCCCGTCCTGCCTGCGCGGCGAGGAGAACATCTGCGTCGGCGGCCCACGCCAGCTCGGCTGCTCCAACGGCTGCCCGGGCGGCTACGCGACGCACGTGATGGTGCCGCATCCGCGCTATCTCATCGATTACGGCAAGGCCGATCCGGCGCAGGGCGCGGCCTATATGTGCTCCGGCGTCACCGCCTATGCGGCGATGAAGAAGGTGGGCAAGCTCGGGCCGAACGACCAGGTGATGGTGCTGGGTTGCGGCGGCGTCGGCATGATGGGTGTGCAATTCGCCCGCGCCATGTTTGGCAAGGGCCCGCTCGCCGCCGACATCCTGGATGAGCATCTCGAAGCGGCAAAAAAGGCGGGCGCCTCGGCCACCTACAACACCAAGACCCCCGACGAGGCCAAGAAGGTGATGGCCGATACCGGCGGCGGGGCCTATGCGGTCGTCGACTTCGTGGGCTCGGAGAAGACCTTCGCCTTCGCCAGCCAATGCGTGCGCCGCGGCGGCAAGGTGATCATCGTGGGCCTGTTCGGCGGCGCCATGCAGATGCCGCTGCCGATGTTCCCCTTCCGCGCCATCGCCATCCAGGGCTCGATGGTGGGCTCGCTCTCGGACACCCAGGAGATGATGGAGCTGGTGCGCGCCGGCAAGGTCGATGCCGTGCCGGTGACCAAGCGGCCACTCTCCGCCGCGAACCAGACTCTGGACGATCTGCGCGACGGCAAGATCACCGGCCGCGTGGTGCTGACGCCGTAAACCGATGAGCGACGCTCCGCACGAGGACATTCTCGATCCCGACCTTCCGATCGTCGATCCGCACCATCATCTGTGGGACCGGCCGACGCAGGTGCTGCGCAACCTGCCGCCCTCCGACCACGGCTTCATGGACATCATCCGCGACATCCCGCGCTATCTGCTGGATGAGCTGCTGGCCGATCTCAAGAGCGGCCACAACGTCCGCGCCACGATCTACATGGAGTGCGGCGCCATGTACCGCGCCGATGGGCCGGAGGCGCTGCGCTGCGTGGGCGAGACGGAATTCGTCAACGGCGTCGCCGCCATGACGGCCAGCGGCCTCTACGGCGAGGTGCGTGCCTGTGCGGGCATCGTCGGCCATGTCGATCTCAGGCTCGGCGCGGGCGTCGAAGACGTGCTGCGCTCCCATATCGGCGCGGGCCATGGCCGCTTCCGTGGCATCCGCCAAAGTTGCTCCCATGACGACGATCCCGCCGTGCTCGGCCCCTTGCACGGCCGGGTGCCCGCCGGCCTCTACCACGATGCGAAATTCCGCGAAGGTTTTGCGGTCCTCGCCAAGCTAGGGCTTTCCTTCGATGCCTGGCTGCTGGAGCCGCAGCTGCCCGACCTCATCGATCTGGCCCGCGCCTTTCCCGACACCACCATCGTGCTCGATCACGTGGGAACGCCGCTCGGCATCGGCCGCTATCACGGCAAGCGCGATGAGCGCTTCGGCGTCTGGCGCGACAACATCCGCGCCTTGGCGAAATGCGACAACGTCGTGGTCAAGCTGGGCGGCCTGCCGATGCCCTTCGCCGGATGGCGCGCCCGCATGAGCGAGCCGCAGCCATCGTCGGAAACGCTGGCGGCGCAATGGAAGCCTTACATCGAGACCTGCATCGAGGCCTTCGGGCCCACGCGCGGCATGTTCGAAAGCAACTTCCCCGTCGACCGCTTCGGCAGCACCTATGTGACTTTGTGGAACGCCTTCAAGCGGCTCGCGGCGGGATATTCACCATCCGAGAAAACCGCTCTCTTCAGCGGCACCGCGGCGCGGGTGTATCGGGTGACGATCATCTGACCTCCTCAACTCCCGTCATCGCCCGGCCGAGCGGACAGCGAGGTTCGGGCGACCCATTTTCGCGAACAAGATAAATTGGGTCCCCCGGACCGCGCTCACGCGCGGCCGTGGGATGACGGGATTTTGGGAATGTTGCGAGAAATCTCTCTTGCAATCAAAGTCAAGTTTGTCACCGCATCAACGCCGCCACGAAGTCCCCGATGCCCACGAGTCTGGTGCGGCGGGCCCGCTCAGCTTCAAGAATTGACTGTATCGTGCCAAGGGCAGCGTTAACATCATCATTCACAATGATGTAGTCATACTCATCGAAGTGGCTTATTTCATCAGTAGCCTTTGCCATACGTGCGGCGACCACATCGCCTGCGTCCTGCGCACGATTTTTCAGCCGACGCTCCAATTCATCGTGGCTGGGCGGCAACACAAAGATGGTGACCAAATCATCTGGCATCTTTTGCTTGAGCTGTTTGGTGCCCTGCCAATCGATGTCGAATAAGATGTCTTGTCCAGCATCCAGTGCATGACCAACCAGATGCTCTGGGGTTCCATAGCGGTGCCCAAAAACAACCGCGTGCTCTAAGAAGCGATCTTGTTCGACCCATTTCTCGAACTCGTCGGGCGGCAGAAAATAATAGTCCTTGCCATGAATCTCAGCCGTTCGCTTCGGCCGTGTGGTAGCAGAAACAGACAAAGTGATACTTCCATCTGCCTCGATCAACTCGCGCGCCAGTGTGGTCTTGCCCGCGCCGGACGGCGAGGACAGAACGAGCATCAGGCCGCGGCGGCGGATGTCGCTCATTCCACGTTCTGCGCCTGCTCGCGGAACTGATCGATGGCGGCCTTGAGCGCGAGGCCGGCGCGGGTCAGCTGGATATCCGCCGACTTCGAGCACAGCGTGTTGGCTTCGCGGTTGAACTCCTGCGCCAGGAAGTCGAGCTTGCGCCCGATCGCCTCGCCGGATTCGATCATGCTTTGCGCCTCGTGCACATGGGAGCCGAGCCGGTCGAGCTCCTCGCGCACGTCGGCCCGCGCCGCCAAGAGCGCCACTTCCTGCGCCAGCCGATCCTCCGCCAGCGAAACATTGCCGAGCAGCTCCTTCATCTGCGCTTCCAGCCGGGCGCGCAGCGCGGCGGGCTGAGCCGAAGCGAGCCGCGCCGCCTCACCGGTCAGCCGGTCGATTTCGCCGATCATCTGGCGCAGCGCCGCGGCCAGCTTGTTGCCTTCGTTGCGCCGAGCCCGTTTCAGCGCATCGAAGGCGGAGGCCAGGCTTTCCAGGATCGCCGCGTCGCGCGCCGCGCGCGCCGGCGAATCGAGCGCCGCGATTTCGTCCTGCACGATGACGCCGCGCAGTGCCAGCAGTCCGTCGACACGGGCCGGCGGCAGGCCGGTCTCGTCTGCGATCTGCCTGGCCAGCTTCACCGCCGCCGAGAGCGCCTCGGGATCGATGCGCAGGCCCCGCCCGCCCTCCTGCGGCTCGAAGGTCAGCGTGGCCTGCAGATTGCCGCGGCGGAAGCGCTCGGCCGCCAGCATGCGCGCAGCCGGCTCCAGCCCGTCCAGGCCGGGCGGCGTGCGCAAGCGCAAGTCGAGACCGCGGCCGTTGACGCTTTTTACCTCCCAGCGCCAGCGCGCGGTGTCCTGGGCGCCATGCGCCTCGGCAAATCCTGTCATGCTGACGAGCGACATCGACGACTCCGCTGGGCGGCTCGAACTTAGCCCCGGTTGGGAGAAATCAGAAGCGTTTTGCGATCAGGATTCGCAATTTCAAAAGAAGTGTCATGGTCCGCGACAGCGGGCCATGACAACTTGGTTTGGGTGAAAAGCGCGTGTCGCGAACAAACCTCCGCGGCTCCGCGTGCAATTCTTCTAGCGATGGTGGCGGCGATGGCGCCGCACCGCGCGATGCTTCGGTGGCGGCATAGTGGCCGTCGCTGATGTGACGGGCGCCGTCGGACTTGCAGCATTTGCGCTTGGAGCCGTCGGCGTCTCCGACTCGCTGGTGCTGCGCAAGGCTGGAGCGGCGGGCGGAGCGACGACTGGAGCAACGGTCGGCGTGGGCGGAGCCGCATGGCCTTCGATCTGCCGCCACTTGGCGACGTTCTGCTCGTGCTGGGCGATGGTGGCGCTGAACACGTGCCCGCCCTTGCCGTTGGCGACGAAGTAGAGGTCGCTGGAATTCGCCGGCTGCAGCACCGCGGCGATCGAATCCCTGCCTGGATTGCAGATTGGCGTCGGCGGCAGACCGGCGATGAGGTAGGTGTTGTAGGGCGTCGCCTTATTCAATTCGCTCTCGCGGATGCCGCGGCCCAGCGGATAGCCCTTGCTGATTCCGTAGATGATGGTGGGATCGGATTGCAGCTTCATGCCCAGCTTCAGCCGGTTGACGAACACCGAGGCGATATGGCGGCGCTCTTCCGGAATGGCGGTTTCCTTTTCCACGATGGACGCGAGCGTGATCGCCTGGGCGCGCGACGTGAGCGGCAGGGTGGCGGCACGCGCCGGCCACAGCTTTTCCACCAGCGTCTTCTGCGCCTTCGCCATGTGCGCGAGCATTTCGGCCCGCGTCATGCCGCGGGTGAAAAGATAGGTCTCCGGCAGCAGCGTGCCTTCGGCGGGCTCCGGACCCGCATCGCCCACCAGCACCGGATTGGCCCGCACCAGCGCGTAGATCATGGCGCTGGTCAGCCCTTCCGCCGCGGTGATCTTGTGATCGATCGACCTGCCGGAGATCAGAATGCCGGCGATGCTGGCCATGCTGGCGCGCGGCGGGATCCAATATTCGCCCGCCTTGAGCAGGGTCTGCTGGCTGCGGACGCGCAGGCCAAAGCTGAAGAGTTGCGCGTTGGAAATCGCGCCGGCGTCCTGCAGATGCTGGGCGATGACCGAGACGTGATCCCCCGGCTCGACGAGCACCACGACGCCCTTGGGCGAGGGTCCCGGCGCGAAGAAATTGTTGCGCTCCCAATAGACCGCGCCGGCAGCAACGGCCGCAAGGAGCAGAAGTGCGAACAGAAAGCGGACCATTCAGCCGAACCCTGATCTGTGGCGCAATCTCCGCTCCGGACTATGGCGATATGACGGCGCCTATTGCACCGCGGTGAAGATCAGCGAGGCGTTGGTGCCGCCGAAGCCGAAGGAATTGGACAGCGCCGAGCGCACCTCGCGCTTCTTGGCTATGTGCGGCACCAGGTCGAGTTCGGATTCGACGGACGGATTGTCGAGATTGAGCGTCGGCGGCACGATTTGATCGCGAATCGCCAGCACGGAAAAGATCGCCTCCACCGCCCCGGCCGCGCCCAACAGATGCCCGATCGAGGATTTGGTCGAGGACATCGACATCTTGCTCGCAGCATTGCCGAACAGCCGCTCGACCGCGCGCAGCTCGATCTCGTCGCCCAGCGGCGTTGAGGTGCCGTGCGCATTCACATAGTCGATGTCGGATGGCGCCAGTTCGGCCCGCTTCAGCGCCATCTTCATCGCCCGGAAGCCGCCGTCACCGTCATCCGCCGGCGCGGTGATGTGATGGGCGTCTCCGGAAAGTCCGTAGCCTTTCACTTCGGCATAGATCTTCGCGCCGCGGGCCTTGGCGTGCTCGTATTCCTCGAGCATCACCGCGCCGGCGCCTTCGCCCATGACGAAGCCGTCGCGATCCCTGTCGTAGGGGCGCGAGGCGCGTTCCGGCGTGTCGTTGAAGCCCGTCGACAGCGCGCGGCAGGCGGTGAAGCCCGCGATGCCAAGCCGGCATATCGCGGCTTCCGCGCCGCCGGCCAGCATGACATCGGCATCGTCCAGCGCAATCAGGCGGGCCGCGTCGCCGATGGCGTGCGCGCCGGTGGCGCAGGCCGTGACCACCGCGTGGTTGGGTCCCTTGTAGCCGAAGCGAATCGAGGCGTAGCCGGAGACCAGATTGATCAGCCGCCCCGTAATGAAGAACGGCGACAGCCGCCGCGGCCCTTTTTCCTTGATCAGGATGGCCGCTTCGGCGATGCCTTCGAGCCCGCCGATGCCGGAACCGATCAGCACCCCGGTGCGGTCGCGCTCCTCCTCGCTGGCCGGCTTCCAGCCCGAATCATCCACGGCCTGCTGGGCGGCGGTCAGCCCGAAGGTGATGAAGTCATCGACCCGGCGCTGATCCTTGGGATCGAGCCACTGGTCCGGATTGAAGGTCCCATCCGTGCCATCGCCGCGCGGCACGTCGCAGGCAATGCGGGCCGGCAGGTCGTCGGTGTTGAACTTGGTGATCCTGCGGGCACCCGACTTCCCGGCGAGCAGCCGTGACCAGCTTTCCTCCACCCCGCAGGCAAGCGGGGAGACGAGGCCCAAGCCGGTAATCACAACCCTACGCATGGAAGAGGCGTCCGCCCCGAGCATCAAGCGGCTTGCGTCTTGTCGATGTACTTGACCGCGTCTCCGACGGTGACGATGGATTCGGCTGCGTCGTCGGGAATCTCGATGCCGAACTCTTCTTCGAACGCCATGACCAGTTCGACGGTGTCGAGGCTGTCCGCGCCCAGATCTTCAATGAAAGAGGCGCTGTCGGTGACCTTGTCGGCATCGACGTTGAGATGCTCGACCACGATCTTCTTCACGCGCTCTGCAGTATCGCTCATTGCTGTTTAAGACCTCTCCGTTGATTTCTTCGCCGCGGGCAGCGCGGCGGACCCTCCATTTCCCGCTTCAACCGGCCGGGGGCGGCCTGTTCGTAACACAAAGCCTTCCGGGCGGCTATAAGCGGGCTAAGCCATTGAAACTGAAGTCAAATCATCGCCATCCCACCATTGACATGGAGCGTCTGGCCGGTCACGTAGCCGGCTTCCTCGCTCGCTAGATAAACGACCGCCGCCCCGATTTCGTTCGCTGTCCCCATGCGTCCGGCCGGAATTCGGCCGAGAAGCGCGGATTTCTGGTCCCCCGTCAGGGCGTCGGTCATGGGCGATACGATAAATCCCGGGGCGACGCAATTAACCGTGATATTGCGGCTGGCCACTTCGGCGGCCAGCGACTTGCTCATGCCGATGATGCCGGCCTTGGCGGCGGCGTAATTTCCTTGCCCGGGATTGCCGGTCACCCCCACCACCGAGGTGATCGAGACGATGCGGCCCCAGCGCTTCTTCATCATGTTGCGCAGCACCGCGCGGGACAGCCGGAAGGCGGCCGTGAGGTTCACGGCGATGACCTGATCCCATTCCTCGTCCTTCATGCGCAGGAAGAGATTGTCGCGGGTGATGCCGGCGTTGTTGACCAGGATGTCGATGGGCGCGCCGGCCGCCGCCTCCGCCGCCTTGGGCAGGGCTTCGACGGCGGCGGTGTCGGCGAGATTGCAGGGCGCCACGCGTGCCCGCTCGCCCAGTTCCGCTCGCAAAGTTTCCAGCGCCTCCGCACGGGTGCCCGAAAGCACCACCGTTGCGCCCTGCGCGTGCAGCGCCTTGGCGATGTCGCGGCCGATGCCGCCGGTGGCACCGGTGACCAGTGCGGTCCTTCCCGAGAGATCGAACATCACAGCGTCCTCGCGAAGGCTTCGATGTCGGCAGGGGTGTCGAGCGTGACGGTGGCGAGATCGCGGTCGATGCGCTTGACCATGCCGGTCAGAACCTTGTTGCCGCCGGCCTCCACCGTCGCATCGGCGCCGAGATGGCGGAAGGTCAGCACGCTTTCGCGCCAGCGAACCCGACCGGTGATCTGCTCGATCAGCAGGCGGCGGATGGTTTCGGGTTCATTGATTTCGGTGGCGGTGACATTGGCGACGAGCGGCGCCTTGGGCGGACGGATCGTCACTTCGGCGAGCGCCTCGCGCATCCTGTCCGCCGCCGGCTGCATCAGCGGACAATGGAACGGGGCACTGACGGCCAGCGCCATCGCCCGCTTGGCGCCTTTCGCTTTGGCGATCTCGCCCGCGCGCTCCACGGCGGCCTTGGTGCCGGAGATCACGATCTGGCCCGGCGCATTGTCGTTGGCGATCACGCAGACTGCGTGAGCCTCTGTCGGCGCTGCCGAATCGACCGCCTCCCTGGCGGCAGCTTCGGCCAGTTCGAGATCGGCGCCGAGCAGCGCGCTCATGGCCCCCTCACCCACCGGCACGGCCTCCTGCATGGCGCGGCCGCGTGTCTTCAGAAGCCGCGCCGTGTCCGAAAGCGAGAAGGCGCCCGCCGCGCACAGTGCCGAATACTCGCCCAGCGAGTGCCCGGCCACGAGGCGGGCATGCCGCGCGAGATCCAGCCCCGCCTCCCGCTCCAGCACCCGTACGATGGCGAGGCTGGCCGCCATGATGGCGGCTTGCGCATTCTCGGTCAGCAGCAGCTCGGCCTCCGGCCCCTCCCACATCAGGCGGGAAAGGCGCCGGTTCAGCGCCTCGTCGACTTCCTCGAAGGTTTCGCGAGCGGGAACAAAGGCTTCGGCCAATGCCTTTCCCATGCCGACGGCCTGGCTGCCCTGTCCGGGAAAGATGAACGCGCGCGTCATGGGGCGCGAGACAAATCAAGGCGCCCGCGCCAAGTCAAGCAGAAGGGCGGCCCTACGCAAACTTCACGAAAAGGGGATTCCACAACCTTTCCGACTCTGATAGCGTTAATGTCCATTCTAGCAGGGGAATCCCTTCCATGAAGACATTGATCGCTGCCGGCCTGGCTGCCTGTCTTGCCATCGGCTCGGCTTCGGTTGTGACCACGGCTCCGGCCACTGCGGCCACCGTGGTCGTGAAAGTGGGTGGCGGCCACCATCACGGACATTGGTGGCATCACCGCAAATGGACTTGCGGCTGGTGGCATCATCACCGCCATCATTGCTACTGGCGCTACTGGCGCTAGGCCGACAACGGTCTCCCCTCTCCCCTGGCGGGAGGGGGGAGATACGCTCAAGGCCGTCGCGCCAGCCGTTCTTCATGGCTGCCCGTGAGGATCGCCTGCCGCTTCACAGGCGTGCCTTTTGCCTTGGCTTCGGCCAGCAGGGCGCCGCAATCGGCATCCTTCGCCAATCCCGGATCGATGGTCGGCAAAATACCCGCGAGCGGCGCCACCAGGGTCGCCAGCGCCGCCACCAACCCGCCCTGCCCCAGCGCCTTACCAGCCTCGACGCCCACCTTGGGATGGCTGAGCGAACCGGTCACCGTGATCGGCGCATTCATCCTGAGCAGCCGCAGCGACTTCGCTTCGCCGGTGAATTTGAGATTCAGCGTCTCGTTCTTGAGGTCGACCGAGCCTTGTCCGGTCGCCCGCTCCACGTCGGTGTCGAGCAGGATGTTGCGGGCGTGAAGCGCGCCGTCATGCGCCTCGAAATGCATCACCGCGCAGCGCAGATTGGTTTGCGACCGATCGCCCAGCAGCAGCGCGATCCCCCCGTTCAACAGATTGATGCCCAGCAGCTCGGCCAGCGCCTTGCGCATCTGGCCGTGCGGCACCACGAACGTGAGCGTGCCGTTGGCGTTCGCCGCGGCCTTGTGAACGGAGTTGCCCGCCCCGCTCAGGATGGCGCGGGCATCGACTGTGCCCTCGATCGGGGGCGAGTCGCCCGCGGGGTGAATCAGCTGCTCGAGCCTGAGATCGCGCAGCTTGAGATCGACCGACGTCACCGGCACGCTGCGGCTCGCATCGAGCTTGACGTGGCCCGCGACCGTGCCTTGGGCCAGCGCCGCCTTCATGGACTCGATCCTCAGCACGCCGTGGTCGAGATGCACGTGCATGGCGATGCTGTGCAGCGGGAAATCGCGCGACACGATGGCTTTCGCGGTATAGCCGAGATCGGCGTCCATCTGGCGCACCCGCTCCACGTCCAGCGGCGCGTCGGGGAGCAGAAGCCGCGTCTGCGTGGTCGCGCTCGAGGCGGCGAGCGTGATGCCGGGCTTGGCCGCCACGGCGCGGCGGGTGGCGGCGGGCGCCAGCGGCGCGGTGTTGCGGCCCTTGCCGCCGCCGAAGAGGAATCCCAGATCGTCGAAATAGACTTTGCGCGAGGCGAGATCGCCATGCACGAACAGCCGCTCGCCGGAGGCATCGACGGTGAAAGCGCCCGAGGCATCGCTGCTGCCGAAACGTCCGCTGACGTTTTCGAAGCGGTAGATTTCGCCGTCGCGCACGATATGGGCGCTCATGCGATAGGGCGGCGTATTGGGGAAGACGAGCCCGGTCAGATAGTAGAGATCGGCGGCGTCGGGGCCTGAGAACGTCACGCCCGCCTGCATGGCGCCGAGATCGAACGGATGGTCGATGGCCCCCGTGGCGCTGACATGCGTGGCGCCGGCGCGCACATCGGCCGTGAAGGGATAGGGCCTGCTCGCGTCGACATTGAGCAACGGCGCGCCATGCACCTCGGCTGCGAAGAGACTGCGGTTGAGCGTGCCGGTGCCGGTGAGCCAGAAGCCTCGGCCGCTTCCCGTCGCGCTCTCGTTGGAGGAAACCTGTCCGGTGAAGCGCAAGTTTCGCCGCGCATCGACGATCTCCACCTTGCCGTCGCGAATGATGAAGCGATGGATCGGCGGCAGCTTGAACGGCCGCTTCGGCGTCTCGCGGCCCTCGAAGTTCCAATTGGAAAGGCCGTCCCGGTTGCGCACCAGCAGCAAGGACGTGCGCTCGACGTCCACCAGCGGCAGAATCGCGTGTCCGGCGAACAGCGGCATCAGCTTCACCGTGACGGTCAGATGGCCGACATTGGCCATGTCGCCGCCGCCGGCCCAGTCGGCATTGGCGATGCGCACCCCGTTGGCATCGATCTGCGGCGTCCACGACCACAGCTTCACATGCAGATTGCCGTCGATATGCACCTGGCGGTGCAGGCGCAGCGAGGCGTAGCGCGCCAGCGGCCCGCGCAGCATGTTCCAGTCGAAAAACATCAGTATAAGGATGATCGCGGCAACCAGCATGGCGCCGCCCCATTTGAGCGCGGCAAGCGGCAGCGACAGCGGCCCGCGCGCGCGCCTTCGTTGCCGCCACTGTGCATATCGGCCGGCGGCATGCGCGCGCCATTGCGTCCATTTTGAATGGAATTCGCTGCGCGCAATCGCCAGGCGCGCACTGACATTTTGCCAGTTCACCGTCACGATCCCGAGGGTCCAATTGGTAAAGTCTTGAAGCGCCGTGCTGTTCCCCGTTCCGTTGCAGCGCAACAGAAAATCGCGCTGCATGTGCGTGCAGAAAATGTGATCGGCGTGCGCGCAAAATGTGATCGGCGTCCGCATTGACGCTGACCGTCGGGCGCCGGATAGTTTCTCGCCCAGCTCGTCAAGAGCAGAGGGCGCAAAGACGGGCCCGCCCGCCGGGCCGGTCGGCCTTAAGGCAAAGTCCTAAGGCCGCAAAGTCGAGGGCGCTGCCATGTGCAGCGCCCTTCGCTTTTTGTGATTGCAGATACAGACTGAGTTGGAAGCGATTAGCGACCCCCCTCCCCCTTGAGGGGCCTTATCTATTTCGGTGCGGGCGCCAGGCGCTTCATCGCCTGCGCCAGCGCATCCTCGGCCTGCGACTCCCGCTCCATCGCCGTCTGCAGATCCAGATGCACGCTCAGATCGAGATCGGCTTTGGGCGCTCCCAATTCCGGTCCGCCCACCGGTTCGCCGGAGCGCAAGGTCAGCACGCTTCTGGTGCGGGGCCGATCTGCCAGCGCCGCTTGCGCGCCGGGACTCAATTGCGGCGCCGCCGGTCCGCGCGCCCGCGTGATATTGCCGAGTTCGTCCTGATCGGCATAGCTCTGCCGCGAGCTGCTCATCACCGCCTCGAGATCGGCGTCGGCGTCACGCACCGACTGCATCAGCAGCAGGAAGGAGAGCGTGCTCACGTCCGCGCCTGTCGTCAGGTGCGCGCCCTGCGCCAGCACCCGCGCGCGGCCTTCGGAAATATGTCCGGCGGAAACCGTGGCGCGAGCCTGCTCCTTGATCCAGGCTTGCGTATCCGTGGCGAGCTTGCCCAGCAGCTGCCGCTCCAGCGCTTCCGATCCTTGCGGGAAATCCGGCGCCGCCAACGCCGGCACCGCGAGAGCCAGCGCCAGGCCGGCAAAGCTTGCAAGGCGAAACGAACGCATGCTGCGGCCCCCGACCCAATCGTTCCGGGAGCCTAGCACAAGATCCGGGCCGTTCCAGAATTGCAAAGCGGCCGGGGAATTTCGGGGAGGCCTTTCAGCCTCCCCGAACTGCGTTCATGACGCCAAGCGGGGGCCTATTGCGGCATCACCACCTTGTCGACCACCTGGATGACGCCGTTGGATTGATAGACATCGTAGGTCGAGATCGCGGCGACTTCGCCCTTCTCGTCCTTGAGCACGATGTTCTTGGGGCCATTCATCTCCGCCCACAGAGTGCCGCCTTCGACGGTCTTGAGCTCGGCCTTGCCGCCGCCTTTGCGGATCAGGTCCATGAGGGTCGCGGAATCGTAGCGGCCCGCCACCACGTGATAGGTGAGCACCTTCACCAGGGTCGGCTTGTTCTCGGGCTTGAGCAGCGTGTCGACGGTGCCGGCCGGCAGCGCCGCGAAGGCCTCGTTGGTCGGCGCGAACACCGTGAACGGACCCCTGCCCTTCAGGGTCTCCACCAAACCGGCGGCCTTTACTGCCGCCACCAGCGTGGTGTGATCTGAGGAATTCACCGCGTTGTCGACGATGTCCTTGGACATCATCATCGCCTGGCCGCCCACCATCGGGTTCATGGAGCCGGGCGAAAGGGACGCGGGGCCCGCCGCCATCGCGGCCGCACTGGCACCGATCAACAAGGCAGCCGCCGCGGCCGCCATTCCGAAATGACGCATTGTTGTCTCCTGTCTTGCGGGAGGCCGTCCTCCATCGCGATGCAGGGATTTACGCAGCGCGCGCAATCGGGATCAGCGAAGTGGAACAGCGAGCGCTGCATAGCACATGCGCGCCGCCCGGTTGATCCGCTGAGCGTCGTATTGCGTACGCGAGAGTGCAGGCCGATGCATCCTTGCAGGCGCCGGGCTCTTCCCGCTCGCAAAACGGCGTCTCGGAGGTCGTTGGCGCCTCTTGAGGTCGCGTGGGACCTGATTTCGCCTGTCTAAATCCGCGTGAACTCCAATTGCTGTATGCAACTCGCCGGACTACCGACACCGAACGCCTC
The DNA here is from genome assembly GCA_036564785.1 of Rhizomicrobium sp. Classification (GTDB taxonomy): domain Bacteria; phylum Pseudomonadota; class Alphaproteobacteria; order Micropepsales; family Micropepsaceae; genus Rhizomicrobium. The sequence continues at coordinate 58,595 of DATCOJ010000230.1, forward strand.
CAAAAACGTGGCGATACCGCTCTTGTTGACGGTGCCGTAGAACGCATGGAACGTTTGGCCGTCGAATGTGATGGTCGTGTCGGTATTTGAGAATGCGGCGGAAAACGAAATCGGCACGTCCGTCATGCTGCTGCCCTCGGTCGTGCCGTGTGTCTGCAAGAGCAGCACGTTCCCGCCATCTTGAAAGCCCTTTATCTTGGCGGTCCCCGCTACGGGATCGATCTTTGCCGTACCGCCGGTAAAATGCACGTCTCCTGGATAGTCATCACCTTGGTCGTTGAAGATATCGACCGAGTGAACATCTTGATCGCCGCTGACCGAATTGGTCACCAAAATATTCGGTTGGCAAATGGACCGCGCCGCAAAGATATAGTTGCCGGAGACAATAGGCGTGGCCATTGCAGGCGCGCAGAAAAACAGGGCGCCGATCGATGCGCCCAGCACTTGCTTCAACATGTTAAGCCCCCTCCAGGTCCCGAACGGCGCAGACGCACGTTCCTCTGCAGCCTAGAAGTTCCGGAGGCTGGCAAATAGCCCCAAAAGGCAAATCTTCTTACTCTCCCCGACACGCCAATTGGACCAGAAATTCGAGCGGCTGACTCGGATGCGCGAGTGCGAGGCTGAAGCCGCTAGCGCAGATTTCCTGTTTGTTGCGGGATAGTTGTGGCGCGGATGCGTGACGGCGGTCACGGCCTCTTTGGCCCGCGACGCCTATTCTTCACATCGCAGTCGGACATTTCGCGCCGCGGCAGCGGTGGCGGGCCGATGGCGGCTGAGTGAAAATCGGAAGGAGGAAGAGCAGATCCGGGGGGAGGGGGGGTACGGGGTCGCCGTGAAAACAACTCTCAACGCGTGGTAGAAATCGAGAAATGAGGTCACAAGATTTGGTATCGGCAGGACGTTTTGGTGGATATCTTCGCAGATCAGACGCAAGCGCGCGCAATCACCCGGCGCAGGAATTTTTCGCACGAATCGAGCTGCGAAAGTGCCACGAACTCGTCGGCCTTGTGCGCCTGCTCGATGGAGCCGGGACCGCAAACCACCGCGGGAATTCCCGCCCGCTGGAACAGCCCCGCTTCGGTGCCGTAGGCGACCGACTCCACCGCATTGGCGCCCAGGGCTTCGCGGGCCAGCGCGACCGCGGGCGAGTCCGGGTCCAACACCAGTCCGGGATAGCTCGCGCGCAACACGGTTTCGATGCGCGCCTCCGGCACATGCGCCGCATATTTCGGCAGAATGGCCTTCGCCGCATGTTCGCGGACGCGGGCGAGCACCGCTTCGGCATCGCGATCGGGCAGCGCGCGGTATTCCCAGGTGACGCTCGCCTCGCGCGCCAGGATGTTCACCGCGGTGCCGCCCGCGATCATGTTCGCCTGCAAGGTGGTGTAAGGCGGATCGAAGAAGGCGTCGCGATCGTGCTTCAACTCCTCTCCGTACGATTCCAGGAAGGCGACGAATTCACCCGCCATCATCACGGCGTTGGCGCCCTTGTCCGGGGCGCTGGAATGGCCCTCGCGCCCGTGGCAATGGGTGTGAATCACGGCGCCGGCCTTGTGCGCGCCGACGACCTTCATGTCGGTGGGCTCTCCGACGATGGCGAGCGCGGGCTTGATGTTCGCTTTGGCCAGATCGTCCAGCAGGCGCGGCACGCCGGCGCAACCCACTTCCTCGTCATAGGACAGCGCGAAATGGATGGGCCGCTTCAGCGGCGCCCGGGCGATCTCCGGCACCAGCGACAGGGCGACCGCGATGAAGCCTTTCATGTCGCAGGCGCCGCGTCCGAACAGATGCCCGTCGCGAACCTCCGCAACGAAGGGGTCGCTCGACCACTGTTGCCCGTCGACCGGCACCACATCGGTGTGGCCGGACAGCACATAGCCGCCGTCCGCTTCGGTCCCCAGCGTGGCGAACAGATTGGCCTTGGCGCCGCCCGGATCGTAGCTGCGGCGGCAACGCGCGCCGGCGCCTTCAAGAAGCTCTTGCGCGAAATCGATCAGCGCGAGGTTCGTACCCCGGCTCGTGGTGTCGAAGCCGATCAGAGCCTTGGCGAGATCGAGCGCGGAGCGGCTCACAGCTCAGTGGTCGAGGCTGGAGGCCGGATTGCCGATGACCGAGAGGAATTCACGCCGCGTCAGCGGGTTCTGGCGGAACTGGCCCAGCATGGTGGAGGTCACCATCACCACGCCGGGCTTGTGCACGCCGCGGGTGGTCATGCACTGGTGCGTCGCCTCGATCACCACTGCGACGCCTTCCGGCTCCAGCACCTTCTGGATGCAATGCGCGATCTGCGCGTTCATCTTCTCCTGCACCTGCAGGCGCCTGGCATAGACGTCCACCACGCGCGCCAGCTTGGAGATGCCGACGACCTTGTTCTTCGGCAGATAGCCGATGTGCACCTTGCCGATGATCGGCGCCAGATGATGCTCGCAATGAGATTCGAAGCGGATGTCGCGCAGCGTAATCATCTCGTCGTAGCCTTCGACCTCCTCGAAGGTGCGGCGCAGATATTCCTCGGGGTCTTCGCCGTAGCCGGAGAACCAGTCCTCGAAGGCGCGCGCCACGCGACCGGGAGTCTCGAGGAGGCCTTCGCGATCGGGATCGTCGCCGGCCCAGAGCAGCAGCGTACGGATCGCCTGCTCGGCGCTCTCGCGCGATGGCTTGGGCTCCTTCGGCGACGGCTTGAGGGAGCAGAACGGCGTGGGCTTCGGCTTCAAGGCTTCGGACATCGTCAAAATCCAATCCGTCCAATGATAGAATACGCGCGAAACCGCCTGGCGGACCACGCAAACGGGGCAAGTCCGTCAATGAATCTGGCGGCGCTCGTGCGGACTTTCAAGCAGGAAGATCGGAATATCGACCTCGTAGGCCTCGCCCGAGGCCGCGCGCATCAGGTAGCGCCCGCTCATGGCGCCCGACGCCGTCGGCAGCGGACAGCCGCTGGTGTATTCGAAGCTCTGGCCCGGCTCGAGCACCGGCTGTGCGCCGACCACGCCGGGGCCGCGCACTTCCTGCATGCGGCCGGCTTCGTCGGTGATCTGCCAGTAGCGGGCGATCAGCTGCACCGTCTCCTCGCCGCGGTTCTCGATGGTCACGGTGTAGGACCACAGGTAGCGGCATTCCTCCGGATCGGATTGATCGGCGAGGAAGTTCGGCAGCACGCGCACGCGGATGCCGCGCGTGACCTGCTCGTAGATGGGAAGGCGGGTGGGCCCCCGGTCCCCTGAGATCTGCCCCTGCATGCGCCCACTATCGCGCGAGATTCGCTTTGGTTGCAAGCCTTTCGCTAAGCCAGCGTTAACGATGCCTCAGTGCCGCGGTTCGACGGCAATTTCCGTGTTCACGGAATTGGCAATGAAGCAGTCGGCATGGGCCAGATGGTGAAGTTCCGCGAGCGTGGCGGTGTCGATATTGATGCCCGGCGCGAAGCGTACGCGCGGGCGGAGCGTGACATGCGCCATCCACAGCTTGCCGTTCGCGCCCTTCTCCAGCGCGCCGTCGGCGTCGTCTTCATAGGCGTCCACCGCGAAGCGCTTGCGGGCGCAGATGGCGAGAAAGGTCAGCATGTGGCAGCTGGCAAGCGAGGCCACGAAGGCCTCCTCGGGATCGACACGGTCCGCATCGCCCTTGAAGGCGGGCGCCGAAGAGGACGGCAGCACGATGGCGCCATCCTTGAAGGTCATCTCATGGGCGCGGTTGTAGGTGTCGTAGGTGAAGTCGGCGCTTTGGCGCTTCCACCGGACGCCGGCGCGATGCGTGGACATGTAGACCTCCCGTTTGGCTGCCCCGGCTTGCCCTGAGGATACAGGCAAAAGCGGTCTCCCACTCGGCATCCTGAGTTGCAAGGGGCCCGTCTGATATGCTGACGAGCCTCAAAAGACGACTATGTGCCTTCAAGCATTCGACAGGTAATTGCCAACCGGCGCAGCCATTGACTCCGGCTTTAACCAATTTTATCTTGGAATAGATTTGGGGGATACTTCCATGATACCAGCTCATCACGAGCGGCATCTTGCGCCGCACCATTCGGCATGGGCCGCAATGCTTCTTGCCGCAACCTTCCTTTACGCGGCCGCGACCCCGCTTTCGATGGCTGCCGGTCCGGCGTCGACCACGCCGGCGCAGAACCCGCAGTTCAACACGACGGTTTCCTATCTGACGCATTTCTATCCGCTGTGGTTCACCCACTATCAGAACCACAACGTAAAGCGCGACAACGGGCTGGTCGGACCGATCCGGGTTTCGCCGCTCTATCAGACGGTGGTCGCGATCAATGTCGACACCTTCTATGCCAGCACCTTTCTCGATCTCTCGTCCGGGCCGGTGATCGTGACCATCCCGAAGACCGATCTCAGCTATTCGACTCTGCTGCTCGACTATTACGGCAACACGTTCAAGGAAGGCCCCACGCTGCAGACCTCCGGCGTGACCTATGCGCTGACCGGACCGGGCTTCAGCGGCAAGCTGCCGAAGGGGGTGACGCCGCTGGCGCTGCCGCTCAAGAACATGGTTCTCATCTTCCGGGTGGACAAATATTCGAGCGACAACGTCAACCAAGAGAAAGCCGCCGAGCAGTTCCGCAAGTCCGTTCTCATGCAGCCGCTCAAGGCTTGGCTCCTGCATCCCGGTGGGGGCGCCGCCCGAATCGTCCCGGAGTTGTTCTTTGCCGTGCCGTTCAAGACCGCGGCGGACGGGCTGATCGCGAAGAATCCGCTCACCTTCCTCACCCAGCTTCAGCAGGCCGTGCATGCGTCGACCACACCGCCGATGACGCCGCAGGAGCGCGCCCTGTCCGCTGCGTTCGACGCGCTCTATGCCAAGAGCGGCGACAAGTCCCAGTTCGCGGCCGGCGCCAAGCAGGCGCATACGAACATTCTCAACGACTATCTCACCCACACGGGCAAGACGAACTGGATCAGTTTCGACAACATGGGGATCTGGGGCCCGAAGGAGGATCTTGATCGCTCGGCCATCACCGAGTTCATCCAGTATGGCAACAACCATCAGGCGGCCGCCTACTATCAGGCGTTCAAGGACGAGTCGGGCAATCCGCTCGACGGCAGCAATGGCAGCGTCTACGTCCTTCACATCCCCAAAGACCAGATTCCCGACGCCAAGCGCTTCTGGTCGTTCACCGCCTATACGCCGCAATCGATCGAGCTGGTGAAGAACAGCCTGAAGAAATACGCAGTGGCGCGCTACACGCCGAACCTGCAATACGGCGGCGACGGATCGGTGACCATCTATATGTCGAACGTGCAGCCCAAGGATGCGCCACAATCCAACTGGCTGCCGGCGCCGACGGGACCGTTCAACGTCATGCTGCGGGTCTACGGGCCCGAGGGTTCGGTCGCCGACGGAACGTATGTCCCCCCGGGCATCGTGAAGCAGCCGTAGCGCTGGTTCACAGCCTCGCCAGCGCCTGGGCCAGGTCTTCGCAGATGTCGTCGGCGTCTTCGAGGCCGACGGAGAGGCGCAGCAGGCCCGGCGTCACGCCCAGGGCCGCCCGCGCCTCCGGCGGCAGGCGCTGGTGCGTCGTGGTGGCCGGATGGGTGATCAGGCTCTTGGTGTCGCCCAGGTTGTTTGAGATGTCGATCAGCTGAAGCGCATTGGCGAAGCGGAACGCGGCGTCCTTGCCGCCTTCGAGCTCGAAGGTCACCACGCCGCCGCCGCCAGACATCTGCGCCCGGGCGAGTGCTGCCTGCGGATGATCGGCGCGGAAGGGATAAAGCACGCGCGATATCTTCGGCTGCGCGGCCAGAAAATCGGCGACCTTGGCCGCGATGTCGCAATGAGCCCGCATCCGCAGCGAAAGCGTCTCCAGACTCTTCAGATGCACCCAGGCATTGAACGGACTGATCGAGGGCCCGGTGTTGCGCAGGAAGATCTGCAGGTGATCCTTCAGGAAATCCTCGCGGCAGAGAATGACGCCGCCCAAGCAGCGGCCCTGTCCGTCGATATATTTGGTAGAGGAATGCACCACGATATGGGCGCCGAATTCCATCGGCCTCTGCAGCGCCGGCGTGGCGAAGGCATTGTCGACCACCAGCGGTGCCCCTGCCCGCTCGGCGATCTTCGCCACCGCGCGCATGTCGACGATGGCGAGCGTGGGATTGGCGGGCGTCTCGCAGAACAGCATCCTGGTACTCGGCTTGACCGCACTCGCCCATTGATCGGTATCGTGGCCGTCCACCAGCGTGTTTGAGATGCCGAAGCGGGGCAGGATGTCCTCGATCACATAGCGGCAGGCGCCGAACATCGCCTTGGCCGCGATCACGTGGTCGCCCGCGCGCAAGGCGCACAGGAACGTTGCGGTCACCGCCGCCATGCCGCTGGCCGTGGCACGGGCCACCGGGGCGCCCTCCAGCGCCGCCATGCGCGCTTCGAACATCGATACGGTCGGATTACCGAAGCGGGTGTACTGGTATCCCGGCGCCTGCCCCTTGAAGCGCGCTTCGGCCTCCTCGGCATCCTCGTAAGCATAGCCGGAGGTGAGGAACAACGCCTCGGCGGTTTCCTGGAACGGCGTGCGGATCTGGCCGCCGCGCACCGCCATGGTCTGCGCGCGCCATTTGCCGGACTGTTTGTTGGTCGCCATTGCCGACAATTGCCATGTCTTGCCGCGCCCGGTCCAGCCGCATAAGGTCGCGCGCCGACCCGCCAAGGATGAACATGAACACCATCAGCCATCATGCGGCGCTGATCTATGTGATGGTCGTGGTCTCGGCCTCCGACGGGGCGATGACCGACCGCGAACTGCACGCCATCGGCGAGTTGGTGAAGACCCTGCCGGTATTCCGCGAGTTCGATTCCACACGCCTGATCGCGGTATCGCAGGAATGCGCCGCCATCCTCGAGGAGCCGGACGGACTCGACGCCGTCCTTGGCCTGGTGAGAGAAGCGCTCACGCCGTCCTTGCGCGAAACAGCCTATGTGCTGGGGCTTGACATCGCCCTGGTCGATGCGCGCGTCCGGCTGGAAGAGCTCCGCGTGCTGGACATTCTGCGCCGCGCCCTCGATCTCGATCGTCTTGTGGCCGTATCGCTGGAGCGCGCCGCGCAAGCGCGCTTTCAATCCGGGTAACGGCCATGAAGCGGCTGCTGCTGTTGCGCCACGCCAAGGCTGAGCAACACAACAAGGGCGGCGATCATGAACGGGAACTGAGTTCACGCGGCCGCAAGGATGCGCCCCGCATGGGCCACGTCATGGACCTGAAGGGCTATGTCCCGGGCGTGGTCTTATGCTCCAGTTCGGCCAGGACGCGCGAAACCTTCGAGCTGGCAAAGGACGAGTTGGGCGGCAAGCCGCACGTCGAGTTCCTCAACACGCTCTATCTCGCCACCGCCCAGCACATTCTGGGATTGCTGCGCGGAGTCCCGGACAGCGCGCGCACGGCGCTTGCAATCGGCCACAGCCCAGGCCTTGAAGAATGCGCTGTTCTGCTGGCACGGCGGCCGCGCGAGGCGGCGGAAGTGGCCCGGCTGGACAGCCTGCGCGCCAAATTCCCCACCTGTGGGCTTGCGGTGCTTGATTTCCGAATCACCACCTGGTCGGCGCTGGCGCCGGGAACGGGCACGCTCATCGACTTCATCCGGCCGAAGGATTTGGACTAGCGGGCGTTGCTGCGCTCCGCCAGCGCGAGCCGGCGCCATCCGAACGCGGTCTCCGGGACCGGATCGCCCATCATCTGCGCCGTGCGCTCGGCGATCACCCGTCCGCCCATCGCTTCGTAGAAGAAGCGCACCGGGTTTTTCGCGTGTGCCCAAATCACGCAAGAGGAATGGCCGCGCTTATTGAGGATGGCGAAGGCGCCGCGCATCAGCGCGCGGCCGCTGCCGCGCCCGTAGAAGGCCGGATCGACGTACAGCGTGTAGACTTCGCCGTCATAGCCAAGTGCGCCGTCGCGCGAGGGACCGAAGCTCGCCATGCCGACCACGCCGTAGGCGCCGCAGTCCGCAACGAAGACAGTCTCGCGGCCGCGCGCGCGAATCGCCGCCCGCCAGCGCGCCGTCTGGCCGCGCGAAGTCATGGAGCACAGCATCCGATTGGGCAGCATGCCGGCATAGGTGTCATGCCAGGACTCGATGTAAACGCGCGCCACCTGTGCCGCGTCCTCCGGCCGCGCCTGCCTAACGGCGATGACGAGCTGATCCATGGCGCGGATGTTGGACCGGGTATTGGAACTCGGCAAGAGCCTGACATGGACAACGGCTATCAAGTTTGCCGGACCTTGCCCGTCGCGTCGCGCCGTCGCGGGCACGAAATTTTCTGTTGCGGCGGGGCGAGCAGACGCTTGGGCGGATTGCCAAGTCGCCGCTCGACCGCCGACGCGACCGTGGCGAATCTGTGGCGGGACAATTGTCGCAAATCCTGCAATCGCACTTTTGCAAATGGACGAAGCAGTTTACACTGCTTCGCAATTCGACCGTGCCTGTGAGGCTAGCTGAGTTGGCGAGGCCGGCGACTTGTTAACGAGAGGCAAAGTGGGAGGGTCAACCCACGCGCGGGTGTCGCCGCGCGAGAGCGAACGGCTGACTGATCAAATGAGGGAACGAACCAGGTTGGTTAAGGTTTGCTTCACAGGGCAGTGAGATGATGAAACGTGAGGGTCTGACAGTCTTGCCATGTCCGCGAAGGGCCACGACATCAAGTCGTGGAGGGCGTGCTGGACGTACAAGGAGCAGGGTTCGATGAGCACGCTTGATGTGTTCGACATCTTCACCCGCGACTACGTGCGCGAGCGCTTCGAGACCATGTCGCTGCGCGACTGGCTGCTCGCCGCCCGCGACGACAAGATGCTCTATGCCAGTCCCTCCGAGAGGCTGGTGGCGGCGATCGGCGAGCCCGAGCTGGTGGATACCGCGCAGGATCCGCGCCTGGGCCGCATGTTCTTCAACCGCACCATCAAGACCTACCGCGCCTTCGAAGGTTTCTACGGCATGGAGGACACGATCGAGCGGATCGTAGGCTACTTCAAGCATGCCGCCCAGGGCCTGGAGGAGCGCCGGCAGATTCTCTACTTGCTAGGTCCCGTCGGCGGCGGCAAGTCCTCGCTCGCCGAGCGGCTCAAGGACCTGATGGAGAAGTATCCGATCTACGTGCTGAAGGCCGGCGATGAAATCAGCCCGGTGTTCGAATCGCCGCTCGGGCTTTTCCGCTCCGAAGAATTGGGTTCGCTGCTGGCCGATCGTTACGGCGTCGAGCGCCATCGCCTGACCGGCGTGATGAGCCCGTGGGCGGTGAAACGTCTCGACCAATTCGGCGGCGATATCTCCAAGTTCGAAGTGGCGCGGCTCTATCCCTCCAAGCTGCGCCAGATCGCCGTGGCCAAAACCGAGCCGGGCGACGAGAACAACCAGGACATCTCCTCGCTGACTGGCAAGGTCGACATCCGCAAGCTCGAGCATTTCAGCCAGAACGATCCGGACGCCTACTCCTTTTCCGGCGGCCTGTGCCGCGCCAACCAGGGCCTGCTGGAATTCGTCGAGATGTTCAAGGCGCCGATCAAGGTGCTGCACCCCCTGCTCACCGCAACGCAGGAGGGCAACTACATCGGCACCGAGACGCTGGGCCCCATTCCCTTCAACGGCATAATCCTGGCCCACTCCAACGAGGCGGAGTGGCAGGTGTTCAAGGCCAATCGCAACAACGAGGCCTTCCTCGATCGCATCTGCGTGGTCACAGTGCCCTACTCGCTGCGGGTGACCGAGGAAACCCAGATCTACCGCAAGCTGCTCAAGGCAAGCGAGCTGAACGGTTCGCCTTGCGCGCCGGAGTCGCTGGAGATCCTCGCCAAGTTCTGCGTCATGACCCGGCTCAAGGAGCACGAGAATTCCAACCTCACCTCCAAGATGCGGGTCTATGACGGCGAGAAGCTGAAGGACACCGATCCGAAGGCGAAGACGCTGCAGGAATACAAGGACGCCGCCGGAGTCGACGAAGGCATGACCGGCATCTCCACGCGCTTCGCCTACAAGACGCTGTCGGAGACGTTCAACTACGACGTCACCGAGGTGGCCGCCGATCCGGTGCATCTGATGTACGTGCTCGAGCAGTCGATCAAGCGTGAACAGTTCCCCGACGACACCGAGAAGAAATATCTCGAATTCATCAAGGCGGATCTGGCGCCCCGCTATGCCGAGTTCATTGGCAAGGAGATCCAGAAGGCCTATCTGGAATCCTACGGCGAATATGGCCAGAACTTGTTCGACCGCTACATTGCCTATGCCGACGCCTGGATCGAAGACCAGGACTTCAAGGATGCCGACACCGGCCAGCTGCTGGACCGCGCCGCGCTCGACAACGAGCTTTCCAAGATCGAGAAACCGGCCGGCATCGCCAACCCCAAGGACTTCCGCAACGAGGTGGTGAAGTTCGCGCTGCGCTATCGCGCGCAGAACGACGGCAAGAATCCGGCTTGGACGGCCTACGAGAAAATCCGCTCGGTGATCGAGAAGCGGATGTTCACCCAGGTCGAGGACCTGCTGCCGGTCATCAGCTTCGAATCCAAGAAGGATTCCGACACGCAGACCAAGCACAACGAGTTCATCAAGCGCATGCTGGCGCGCGGCTATACCCCTCGTCAGGTCCGCCGGCTCGTCGAATGGTACATGCGCGTCAACAAGGCGGGGTAATGCCAGTGCGCTCGCTCTCACTTATCTCCCCCCGCTTGCGGGGGGAGTGTCCGGCGAAGCCGGACAAGGGGGGGAGCGGTTTTGAGAAATCCCCCTTCCGCTTCGCTTCGCTCAGCACCTCCCCCGTAAACGGGGGAGGATAAACGCGGCGGCCGCGCATGACCCACTTCATCGACCGGCGCCTCAATCCCAAGGGCAAGAGTCTCGGCAATCGCCAGCGCTTCCTCAGGCGAGCCCGCGCACAAATCCGCGAAGCGGTGCAGAAGTCGCTGAAGGACTCCGCCGTCGCCGATATCGACAAGGATCGGAAGATCAGGATTTCGACGCGGGGGACGCGCGAGCCGCGTTTTCGTCTCGACCCGCGCTCCGGCGGCGAGCACGATTTCGTGCTGCCCGGCAACAAGGAGTTCACACCGGGCGACGAGATCCGCAAGCCGCCGTCCGGCGACGGCTCCGGCCGCGGCAAGCAGGCGTCCGACTACGCCGAAGGCGAGGACGATTTCGAATTCACCATGACCCAGGAGGAGATCCTCGACTTCTTCTTCGAGGATCTCGAACTGCCCAATCTGGTGCGCACCACCCTCAAGGAAACCCCGAGCAAGACCTGGAAGCGCGCCGGCTTTACCGTGTCCGGCTCGCCCAATCAGATCAATCTCGTGCGCACCATGCGCAACGCCTTCGGCCGCAGGCTGGCGCTGAAGCGGCCCAAGCCGGCCGAGCTCGCGGCGCTGCAATCCGAGCTCGATTTGCTCGAGCAGCAAACTCCGCTGGGCGAAGAGGTCCGCGAGAAGATTGCTGCGCTGAAGACCGAAATCGCCCGCGTCGAGGCACGCCGCAAATGGATCGCCTTCATCGATCCCGTCGACATCCGCTTCAATGCCTTCACCGAGCAGCCGGTGCCGACCAGCCAGGCCGTGATGTTCTGCCTGATGGACGTCTCCGGCTCCATGGGCGACCGGGAGAAGGACTTGGCCAAACGCTTCTACATGCTGCTGCACCTGTTCCTCAAGCGGCGCTACGAGAAGGTGGACATCGTCTTCATCCGCCACACGCACGACGCGCAGGAAGTGGACGAGCAGGAATTCTTCTATTCGCGGCAGTCCGGCGGCACCATCGTCTCGACCGCGCTCGACAAGATGCTGGAGATCCAGCGCGCCCGCTATGCCACCGCCGACTGGAACATCTATGCGGCGCAGGCCTCCGACGGCTATACGCAATCCGGCGACGCGCGGCACTGCGTGGAGATGCTGAACAACGACATCATGCCGCTGTGCCAGTATTATGCCTATATCGAGATCCTGGACGAGCGCGAGATGGAGGTGTTCGCATCCGAGGATTCCGGTGCCGAGCTGTGGCGTGCCTACCGTACGGTGGCGGAAGCCTGGCCGAACTTCGCCACCAAGCGAATCTCCAAGCCGGCCGATATCTTCCCGGTGTTTCGCGAGCTGTTCCGCAAATCGGAAACTGCGTCATGAGCACAACGGAAAGCCGCCTCTTTACCGAAGCCGAGTGGGATTTCGCCACGCTCGATCAGGTCTACAAGGCGATCGAGGACATCGCACTCAACGAGCTCAAGCTCGACGTCTATCCCAATCAGATCGAGGTGATCTCGTCGGAGCAGATGCTCGACGCCTATTCCTCGCTTGCCATGCCGCTGATGTACAATCACTGGTCCTTCGGCAAGCTGTTCGCTCGCGAGGAGGCGATGTATCGCGCCGGCTATTCGGCGCTGGCTTACGAGATCGTCATCAATTCCAGCCCATGCATCTCATACCTGCTGGAAGAGAATTCGATGACCATGCAGGCCCTCGTCATGGCGCATGCCGCCTTCGGCCACAATCATTTCTTCAAGAACAACTATCTGTTTCGCCAATGGACCAATGCCGAGAGCATTCTCGACTACCTTGCCTTCGCCAAGCGCTACATCGCGGCCTGCGAAGATCGCCACGGCCGTGACGAGGTGGAAGCGATTCTCGATTCCGCGCACGCGCTGATGGATCAGGGCGTGTTCCGCTACAGCCGGCCGCCGCGTCCGTCGCGCGAGCGGGTGATGGAGAAGCACCGCCGCCGCCGCGAGTACGAGCAGGAAGCCTATAGCGAACTCTGGCGCACTCTTCCTGCCGGGATCGAGCCACCGTCAGCGCCACCCATTCCCGATCCGGAAGAGGATTTCGGCGGCGAGATGAAGCTGCCCGAGGAGAACATCCTCTACTTCCTGGAGAAGCATTCGCCGGTCCTGAAGGCCTGGCAGCGCGAGACGCTGCGCATCGTGCGCACACTGGCGCAGTATTTCTATCCGCAGAAGCAGACCAAGGTGATGAACGAGGGCTGCGCCACCTTCGTGCATCACGCCATCATGAACCGGCTCTACGACAAGGGCATGATTAACGAAGGCGCGCTGCTGGAATTCCTGCACAGCCACACCTCGGTGGTGTTCCAGCCCGAGTTCGACGACCGGCGCTACTCGGGGATCAACCCATATGCGCTGGGCTACGGCATGATGGCGGACATCAAGCGCATCTGCGAAACGCCGACGGCGGAGGACCGCGACTGGTTCCCCAGTTTCGCAGGTTCCGGCGACGTCATGGAAACGCTGAAGGCGGCCTGGGCCAACTACCGCGACGAAAGCTTCATCGAGCAGTATCTGAGTCCCAAGCTGATGCGCGACTTCCGCCTGTTCGCGCTGTTCGATCGCGCCGAAGACAACACCTACAAGGTCTCCGCCATCCACAACGAGGGCGGCTACCGGCGCGTCCGCTCTACCTTGGCGCGGCAATACGACGTGGGCTCAGCCGATGCCAACATCCAGGTCACGGCGGCGGATATGAAAGGCGACCGGACGCTGGTGCTGTCCCATCGCATGCATCGCGATGTTCCCCTGCATGAGCAGACGAAAGACCTCGTCCTCGCTCACGTTGAGCGGCTTTGGGGACACGAGGTCGCGCTCGAGGAAATCGAGAGCGACGCGTAGAACGTTCCTGCCTATTTGTGCGTGGTGCTCACGGTCGTCGGCGGCGGCGACCAGAGTCCCGAATAGATCACCACGCCAGCGGCGATCGCCAACAGCGCGATGCCGGCTACGGCAGCGACAATTTTCGGAACGGTCTCACCCTTGTCGACTTCAGAAGCCGCGTGAAGTGGTGTTTCCATTGGAACCCTCCATTGGGCTCCGGTGCCGCCCATTCGGGTGGCCTTCCGGCATACCCGTGACACATTGGACGAATCATACGCCTTACACTGCCGTAATCTAGTCAATTCTTGACGGCGGCGGGGCGCCTTCCCGGGCGCTTAACCCGGGAAAGCTTTCGCGTGACTCGGCTTTTGCGCGACCTGCTCGGTCTGTTGCCCGGTCGCCTGGACGCTGCCCGGCTGCGACGACGGAGCGGTGCTCCAGAAGGCCGCCAGACTCAGAACCAGCGCGCCGACGATGATGAACCCGGTCAGCAACTTGCTGCCGAACACCTCACCGCTGGTGGAATTCGTTGACATTTGCCTCTCCATTTTCCGGGCCGGTGGGGCGAAGGGGGGTGAACGCCTGTTAACCGGCCACGCTCTGGAGATAGGCGCCGCTTTGCGGGGCACAAATTCTGCCAGCCATGCGAACAAGACATGGACTCAAACCTTGAAATTCCCCTCCGCCGTTACTAGAGCGAAGTTCACAATAGTGACATGAGAATGCAATTTTCCCTGTTCGATCAAAGAGCTAGGCATTCCGCCGAGACGGCGGCCCCTAGCGGGATGGACGGCGCGGAGCGGCACCCTTCACGCTGGTCCGCACCATTTCTCGCCGCTGGCCGTGATAGTCGTTGACGGCGAAGTGCTGGGTCGAGCGATTGTCCCAGATGGCTAGCATTCCCTTCGACCAGCGCAGGCGCCAGGTGAAATTCTCGTTCGTCGCGTGGCGATAGAGATGCTGCAGGAGGCCTAGCGATTCGGCGTTGCTCCACCCCGCGATGCGCACCGTGTAGACCGGATTGACGTAGAGCGCGGACCTGCCCGTGTCGGGATGCTCGATGACGGCGGGATGGACCTCCTCCCGCCGCGCCTCGCTCGAAGGCGCGATGGGCGTCGACATCAGGTGCTTGACGCCATCGAGATAGCCGCCGTTGCCATAGGCCATGCCGGCCGAGTGAACGGCATCGAGCGAGAGCAGTGTTTCGCGCAGGCCGGAGGAAAGCGTGTCGAAGGCCATGTACTGGTTGGCCCAGATCGTGTCGCCGCCCGCGGGTGGCGCGTCCAGACAATAGAGCAGCGTGTAGTTCGGCGGCTCCGGCAAATAGGAAAGATCGGTGTGCCAGGCATTGGCGAAGTTCAGACGCTCGTGCGGCTCCTTGAGGATGCGGATGACGTGCGGGCGATCGGCCAACGGCTTGACGAAGGGCGTCACGTCGCGGCCGCCGAGCTGATCGGTCAGCCGCTCCAGATCGTCGAGCGAGATTCTCTGCTCTGGCAGCGCCACGACAAGATGATCCGCCAGCGCCCGCTTCAGCGATGCGACCTGATCATCTTCCAGCGAATGAGACAGGTCGAGCCCGGTGACATAGGCCCCCGCCGCCCCGCTCGCTTTCTCGACGTTCAACTTTTCGCCCATATCGCTTCAATTAGGCCAAATGGCGGCCTCGGACTCAAGCGGAGAAGAGAGCGGGGCGCCTCAACCTTAGCGTCTGAACCAGGGCAAAGGTCTTCATATCGTGCAGTTCGCCGGAATCGGCCATGCGGGCCAACTCCGCGAGGGTCATCTCGACGACGGTGATGTTTTCGTGGTCTTCGGCGAGGCCGCCGCCGACGCCGGCGCGATCCGAACTCGAATAGGCGGCAAGATAAAGGTCCATGCGTTCGGTGGATACGCCGGGCGTGGTCCACATCCGGCCGGCATGCTCCACCGCGCCGAGGCGCAGGCCGGCTTCCTCGAGCGACTCGCGGCGCACGGTGTCCTCGGGCCCATCGTCATCGATCATGCCCGCGATGGCCTCCAGGAGATCGGGCTCCTTCGCCGCCAGGAGCACTGGCGCGCGCAACTGGCGCACCAGGATCGCGACCCTGCGCGCGGGATCGTAAGGCAGCACGGCAATGGCATCGCCATGGTGCTCGATCTCGCGCTTGATCACCTGGCCGTCCGCCAGGCAGATGCTGGCGATGAGATATTTCCCCCAGCCCTGATAGGCGATTTTGGTGTCGACGATCTCGGCGCTCATGTCTCCCCCGGTTTGCGCGGTCCCGGCTTGTCGCACATTTCCAGCAGGCGCTCGAGAATGGGCCGCTGGCCGGCAAGCATTTTCTCTCCCGCTTCATCAGGGGAGAACCAGCCGCCGCGATCCACCTCCGGGAAGGACTGCATCCGTCCCGAACGCGGCGGCCATTCCATTTCGAACAAATTGCTCTTCACCTTGGTTGCGTCGCAATCGCCTTCCACCGCCCAGGCCAGCACCTCTTTGCCGCTCGGCTGCCCGAAAGTGCCCAGCGAAACGAAATCGCCGTCGACCGCAAAGCCTGTTTCTTCCTGGAACTCGCGGCGGGCGCAGGCGAGCGGGTCTTCGCCTTCGTCGAGCAGGCCCTTGGGGATGGACCAGGCGGCTGCGTCCTTGTTCTTCCAGAACGGTCCGCCGGGATGCACCAGGAAGACTTCCAGGCCGTTCGCGGCCCTGCGGTACATCAGGATGCCGGCCGTGCGCTTCACGGCCGAGCCCTACGTCGATCCAGGCTTCGGGAAATGCGTCTCCAGCAAGTCCGCGCAGCGTTCGACGGCGGCAAGCAGACCCTCCAAGACTTTGCCCTGGCGGGCGTTGGCGGCGAATGCATCGACGATCTCGTTCCAGGTCTTTTCGCCTACGCGTTCATGCACCGTGCGGTCGGCCAGGATCTCGACATAGCGCTCGCCCAGCGAGACGAAGAACAGCATGCCGCTGCGGCCGCTTGAGAGAATGTGTGCGGCGAATTCGCGGTGCGCCAGCGCTTGCGCCCGCCGGTGCTGAAGCGCGCGCGGCACCAGCAGGAGCCGCAGCGGCAGCCAGTCGAGCGCCAGCGTGGCAACCGCAAAGACCGCCGCTTCGATGAGGAACGCCATGCGCAGCGTCATCTCAGGGCACAACGCCGCCAGGACACCGCCAGCCAGCATCGCCAGCAAGCCGGACCAAGCAAGCGGATAGGCGAGATAGCGGTCGCTGACCGGAATGACCGAAATCGCGAATCGCGCATGAGTCCGCGCCTCCGCCTGGTTCAGCGCGGCGCGGATCACCGCCTGGTCGTCGCGGGTTAAACGGGGCATCAGCATCACCAGCGCCCCGAGGCGCCGCCGCCCCCGAAGGAGCCGCCGCCACCGGAGAAGCCGCCGCCGCCGAAACCGCCGCCGCCGAAGCCTCCGCCGCCCCAACTTGAGCGGCGGCCGAGGAACAGCAGTGGCCAGAAAAAGCGGCCGAACACGATCCAGATGACGATGATCGCGATCCAGATCGGGAAGCCTCCGCCGTCATCGCTGTCGTGCGATACCCGGTGGGCGGCCGGTTGCTCAGCCCCAACATCCACGGCATTGCCGCCGAGCAGTCGCACCAGCGCGATCGTTCCCGCGGTGATCCCGCCGTCGTAGTCGCCGCTGCGGAACCGCGGAATGATCTCATTCTCGATGATCAGCTTGCTTTGCGCGTCGGTCAGCGTGCCTTCCAGGCCGTAGCCGACTTCGATGCGCACGTTGCGCTCGCTCGGCACCACGATGAGGATGGCGCCATTGTCGTGGCCTTTCTGGCCGATCCCCCACTTGCGGCCCAATTGATAGCCGTAGTCCGCGATCTCGCGGCCGTGCAGCGATTTGAGCGTGGCGACGACCAGCTGGTCGCCCGTCTTCTGCTCGAGCTGCGCCAGAATGCCGGTGAGGCGCTGCTTGGTGTCCGGCGACAGCACGCCGGCATCGTCGACCACCCGGCCACTGAGCGGCGGAAAGGTCGGCTCCGCCGCGGAGCAGCTCGCGAGCGACAGGCAGATCAGTGCGGCAAATGCCGCGGCGACCGCAATCGGCGTGGTCCAGACATTGCGCATTCGCATCAGAACTGCACGTGCGGAGCCTGCTGCGCCTGCTCGCTGATGGTAAAGGTCTGGCGCACCTTGGCATCGGGATAGAAGATGGCGGCGATCCAGCGGCTTGGGATGGTGCGCAAGGTGGTGTTATAGCGCTGCACCGCGTCGATGTAGTCGCGCCGCGCCACCGTGATGCGGTTCTCCGTGCCCTCGAGCTGCGACTGCAGCACCAGGAAGTTCTGGTTGGACTTGAGCTCCGGATAGCGCTCGCTCACCACCATCAGCCGGCCGAGCGCGCCGCCCAACTGCGCCTGGCTCTGCTCGAACTGATGGAAGGCTTGCGGATTCGAGAGCACGTCGGGCGGCAGGTTGACGGTCGTCTGGGTGGCCTTGGCGCGCGCCTGGATAACCTGGGTGAGCACGGTCTGCTCCTGTTTGGCATAGCCCTTCACCGTCGCCACCAGATTGGGCACCAGATCGGCGCGGCGCTGATATTCGTTGAGCACCTGGCTCCATGCGGCCTTCACCTGCTCGTCCTGGGTGGGCACCGCGTTGATGCCGCAGCCGGTCAGGCCAAAGGCGACGAGCAGAACCGCGGCGGAGCGCGCGGCAAAGCGGGCAAGCGACATCGAAACCCTCCAAACCAGCCAGTTGCTGAGACAAGACATGGCCCCCGGGCCTCCGCGGTGCAAGAGGTATCCTGATCGCGCGGCTGGGTTCTCAATGCGCCGTCACGCGGTAGTCAAAAATCCGCCACATCGGACCAGCCACTCTGCCCGCCTCGCCACCGGACGAATCATGCCCGAGCCGTTCCATCCCTTCGGTCCGTCGCATTGGGCGGCGCTGGTCCTGATCGTCAGTTCAGGTCTGACGCTGGTGCTGGCGTCACGACTCGCGCGAAGCGAGCGCTTCGACATGGCTCTGCGCTGGACGCTCGCCCTGCTGCTGCTCGCCGACTGGATCGCCTATCTCGCGATGTTCTATCTCCACGGTTGGCTTGCGCTCGGCAACGTGCTGCCGCTCAATCTGTGCGACTGGGCGACGATTGCGCTGACGGTCGCGCTCCTGTGGCCCAACCAGACAGCCTACGACCTCTCCTATTTCTGGGCGCTGTCCGGCACGCTGCTCACCTCGCTCACACCCGATCTCGAATTCGACTTTCCCGATCCCCGTTTCATCTTCTTCTTCCTCTATCACGCCATCATCATCGCCGGGGTCTTCTATCTCACGCTGGGATTGAAGATGCGGCCGCGGCCCGGTTCCATCGCGCGCGTCATCGCCTGGAGCCTCGCCTATCTCGTGATCGCCGGAACGGCGGATTGGCTGCTGGGCACCAACTACGGCTTCCTGCGGGCGAAGCCTCCGGCGGCCACCCTGTTCGACGCCATGGCGCCGTGGCCATGGTACATCGCCGAGTGCTTCGGCATCGGCTTGGCGTCCGTTCTGATCCTCTATGCGCCGTTCTTCCTTGCCGATCGCCTGCGGGCGCGGCAGCCGGCGGTCTGATCGCGAGGGCTCATGCACCACAAATTCGTTCTCTTCGAGCCCGATCATCTGGCGACCATCGTGCTGACTCTGGCGACCCCGCTGGCGCTGGCCCTGCTGTCGCGCGGCGGCCGGCGCGTCGCTCTCGACACCGCCATCCGGCGAACTTTCGCGGCGTTGCTGATCGCAATCTGGATCGGCTGGTACGTGCTGTTCATCACTCGCGACTGGCTGACCTGGGGCAACGTGCTGCCGATGAACCTGTGCGACTGGGCTACCATCGCCACCATCGCCGCCTGCTTCGGGCGCAGCCAGAAGGCCTATGAGCTTGCCTACTTCTGGAGCCTGGCGGGGACGCTGCAGGGATTGATCACGCCGGATGTGAACCACCCCTTTCCCGAACTGCAATTCGTGGTGTTCATGCTGGGCCATGCGTTGATCATCGCCGCGGTGATTTATCTCACCTTCGGCAGCGGGCTGCGTCCCGTTCCCGCCTCGCTGCCGCGCGTGGCGCTGTGGACACTCGGCTATGCGGCGGCGGCGAGCCTGACCGATTGGCTGCTCGGCGTGAATTACGGCTTCTTCCGCGCCAAGCCCGGCCACGCCACGCTTTACGACTGGCTGTCGCCTTGGCCCGCTTATATCCCCGAGACCATCGCGCTCGGCCTCGCCGCCATCCTCCTCCTCTACGCGCCGTGGTTCGCGGTGGATGCGATCACGTCCCAACGGGCGCGGGCATAGGTTTTTGCGATCGATGAAACGTAATGGAGACCCAGGCTCACAACTTCCGGCGCAGATGAGCTAGGCTGCCTCCATGACAGCACCGCGACCGAATCCGGCGTCGATCTTCCGCTCGGCGCACTACGCGCGCCACAATGCACGCCGCCTGGAGCATCTCGCAAGCCTCGGACTGCCGTTGACGTACAAGACGGTGCTCGAGCCCGGCGCCGGCGTGGGCGATCACAGCCTGTTCTATCTGGATCGCGGCTGCAGCGTGACGGCGATGGAGCCGCGCTTCGACAATTACAACGAGATGGTGGCCACGTGCCGGCGCTACGGCACCAGGTTCAAGCACGTCAATGCCGATACCTGGGCCCTTGAAGACCTGAGCGACACATTCGACATCGTCCATTCCTATGGCCTGCTCTATCACCTCGACGATCCGAAGCGCGCGTTGAGCGCCATGGCGGCGCGTTGTCATGGCCTGCTTCTTCTGGAGACCTGTGTTTCGTTCGGCAGCGATTTCTCGGTCAACCTGGTAGACGAACCGGCGGACAATCCGTCGCAATCGGTGGCGGGCCGGGGTTGCCGGCCGACGCGGCCGTGGCTGATGCGAGAGCTGGCCGGACTGTTCGAGCATGTCTATGTGCCGCGCGCGCAGCCGAGCCACGAAGAATTCCCCAACGATTGGTCGAAGCCGTGGGCGCCGAATACGCTGGCACGTGCAGTGTTCGTCGCCTCGCGCAGGCCGATCAGGCTCTCGACCTTGCGAAGCGATCTGCCCGACAAACAGCCCCGTCAGTTCCTCCCGGACTGGCAGCGCGACGAGGGCGTGCGCCAGCGCGCAACCCTGCTGAAGCAGCACGCTATCACCTTTATCATCGATGTCGGCGCCAATATCGGGCAGTACGGCGCGGCGCTCCGCGCGACCCACGACTTCCAAGGCAGGATCGTTTCGTTCGAGCCGCTGCGCGAGGCTTTCGCGGAATTGAAGGCGCGCGCCGACGCCGATCCCCGCTGGGACTGCCGGATGATCGCGTTGGGAGACCGGGCGCATGAGGCGCAGATCGGCGTGTCGGCGAACTCGGTATCCAGCTCCCTGTTGAAGGCATCCGCCCGCGCGCTTCAGATCGAGCCCGCCATCGGCACCGTGGCGGAACAGACGGTCGAGGTGGTTCCGCTCGCGGAGATTTTGGCCAGCCATGCCGCACCCGACGACACCGTCATGGTGAAGATCGATGCTCAAGGCAGCGAGCGCGCGATCCTTGCCGGCGCGGGCGACCTGAGGCGGGCCTCGCTTGTGGAAATGGAATGCTCGGTTTTTCCGGTCTACGAAGGCGAAATGCTGATCGAGGAAGCTATCGGCAGGATGCGCGAACGCGGCTTCGAGGTTGCCGCAATCCTCCCAGGTTGGCGGGACATCAAGACCAATCGCTGCCTGCAATTCGACGTGATCTTTGTCCGCTGCGAGTGATGATGCCCAAGAGTCGCTAGACCGAAGGCTGGCTTGCCGAGCCGTAGCTCGCGGATAGAGGCCCGCCTTCACTCTTTGGGCTTCGGCGGGGCAGCCTTCGTCGCTGACGCGAGCGAAGGCTGTAGCGGGCGAAGGAGAATCGCCAAGCCCCGCCGCGCCACGCATGAGGACCGGCTGTCACCCAGTCCCGCCTATATCCCCGAAACCATCGCGCGCGGCCCTCTCGCGATTCTGACCCTCTACGCGCCCCGGTTCTTGGCCGACGCGATTGAGGGACGCCGGGTGAAGTCTGCTTAGATTTTTGAGCCCGCCGACGCGCGCCTTGGGGAATGGGCGCAAACGGTTTTTCTGCGTTTTCGCCTGTTTCCGCCTGTTTCCGCCTATCGCTGCCAGCTTGAGCCGCGCATCAGTCACCCGCGGCCGATTCATAGTCGGCGGCGACCATTGCGATCAGCGAGGTGTATCAAAAAACAGAGAGATGCAAAAGTATCCCGACGTAGCTCAGATGGATAGAGCCCCCGCTTGCGACTGAAATCGTGTTCGCACATGAGAGTAGGGGCGGGGAGGTCGCAGGTTCAAGTCCTGCCGTCGGGACCACTTGAAGGTGGCTAATGGAATTGGAGCGGATCGAGCCCGCGCGAAGCTCATAGGCTAATAGCCAAGAGCGCCCTTCGTGAACCCACCGAGCGCCTCAAACAAGGGTCCAGTAGGGAATCTACCACCCGAGGCCGTTCGGAGTTTCTTGACCAGTTGGCGAGCAAATCTTCTCTGGTCGCGAAAAGTCTGCTTCAGTGCTGCGTTGTGTTGCCGCAGGATGGGTAGAACGTGCTTTTCTTCCGAGGAAGGAAAGGCCGCGATAAGAAAAGGCTGTTCGTCCCTAACTATAGGAACAATTGTCGCCACCTTCGGGCGGTCAGATCGGAAGCGATATAGCACTCGCTCGGCGATGCTATAGATGGGCTCGCTACCGACATATTCCGATGCGCCGAGATCACACCGAAGAAATTCACCGCTGGCAACAGCGTGCCGCGAGAACATCTTCTCAAAGGGTACATCGCTTGTTAGTAGACCTAAAAGCATTGTAGCCGGGCTTGCTCCAACATGTCCTCGCTGTTCTCGAAGCGCTTCAATTGTGTTTTCCGAAGTCCTTTGATTGAATAAGTAGACGCCCTTGTCATTGTCGATGACGACGAGCCTGATCATCTCTGCAAGGGAGGGAGCGTCGGAAAACGCCAAATTGAGAGCTCGATACATTTCAATGCTTATTGCGGATTCCAAGTCGCGAACTTTTGAGTTCAGGAATTCCTCCATCCACGCATACCCGGCCTGATAAAAGGCTTTGGTGAATTTGGTGAGTTGCTTGGCCAACCGTCGAAGCTTCGGAGATAAAATAATCTCCACGCTGCCGAATCGACCATATCCGCTGATATCTTCCTGGAGGGTAATATTTCGTTCGTTGTGGCCGGCTTCTACAATCGCGACACCAAGGACATCCATCCGCATCAAATCTCGGTAGGAAACCAATACATCAAAGGGTGTTCCACGAGCTACGAAACCGGCTTCAGAGGTCACGAAGCTCTCCGGATAAAAGCGTCGAACCAATTCACGGAGTTGGTGTGCAAGTTCGGATGCAATGAGCGCCTCGACGCTATCTAACTCCGCTATCAGGCGTGAAGCCTCAGTGTGTCCGAATCGCTCGTCCAGCCTAGACGTCAGCTGGGCGATCAGATCGGGATGATCTTCGCCAGCCAGTTTGCTGTTCTCCCAATTTATTCAATCTAGTCTACCACAGAAATCTATCATGCAGTGCCACGTGCACTTTGCTTGAAATATCTACTTATCAAAACCAGATGACTATTGGAGCGGGCGAAGGGAATCGAACCCTCGTATGCAGCTTGGGAAGCTGCCGTTCTACCATTGAACTACGCCCGCGCGGTGTCTCGCATCAAACTTCTCAAGACAGGCGACACTTGTAGCACGGTCCGCGCGCGTCCGCGAAAGCAGGCTATCGCAAAAACGCCAGCCCTATTTCGCGCCCTGCCAATAGACCTGCACCTGACTGCCGGTGTCGGCCTTGGCTGCAATCACCTGCACCGTCTTCTTGCCGTCGGCGGCGGCGGCCATGAAGGTGAGGTTGCCTTCGCTCGACATGTTGAGCTTCTCGGCCAGGCCCGCGGCCCCCGTCTTCTGCTTATAGAAGGCGATGATATCGGCCGGCTGGGCGGTGGTCTTGAACGACACCGTGCCGCCGCCGTTTTCCGATGCCGTCACCGTCGCCTCGACCTTGGCCCCGGGATAGAGCGGCGCGAAATCCGGCATCTTGGCGTTGCCGATGCCGTTGGAATTGACCTCGACCACCGTCTTGCCGTTGTCGGCCTTCATGGTCATGTGCTGGCCGTTGCCGGAGATGGTGACGTTGCCCTCCTTGCCGGCGATGCTGACGTGGTTCTCCTCCTTGGGCTTCTGATCGCAGCCGGCCAACAGGGCCGTCGCCGCAAACAGCACAATCGGAAGGCAAGCGCGCATCTCATTCCCCCTGGAGCGAATTCGGGCGAAACCTCGCGCAAGGCCTCTCTGAACGCAAGGCAGCGGGCACGACGCGGCCGGCGAGCCGCCAACAGGCCGCGAAATCCGGTTTGGGGGCTGTGTGCGGAGGCCTGAAAATTCATGAGGCGGCCGGCGCCAGTTCGCGCCGTAGCCGCCTCACGCTGCCCCCTTCAATGCGGACCCTGTGCCGCGAGGCTGATGCCCCCTTGCCGTACTGGACCCGCGGCATGTGAAGTGTGCCGGGAAGAGGTCCGGACGCAACGGGGTTGAATGGCTGCCCCGCGGATTCTGCAACAGTGTGGATTTACCGCAACATCATTAGAGATGCCGGGGCTCGCGGAGGCGTTTCAGTCCAGCCGGAAGTGCTTGGAGAGGCGCAAACCTTGGCGCTGATAGTGCGAGCCGATGCCCTGGCCATAGACCTCGGGCGGCGGGTCGGTCAGCCGCTCGAACACCAGCCGGCCGATGATCTGGCCGTGCTCGATGATGAAGGGCACCTCCCGGCTGCGGACTTCCAGCACGGCGCGGGCGCCCCTGCCCCGGCCCTGCTCGTGGCCGAAGCCGGGGTCGAAGAAGCCGGCATAGTGGACCCGGAACTCGCCCACCAGCGGGTTGAACGGCACCATCTCGGCGGCATAGTCGGGCGGGATGGACACCGCCTCGCGAGAGGCCAGGATGTAGAACTCGTCGGGGTCGAGCACGATGGCGCCCGAACGGCTGGCAAGAACCGGATCCCAGTATTCCAGCGGGTCGAGCAGCCCTCGTTCATCGATGTCCACGATCCCGGTGTGACGCTTGGCGCGCCAGCCGACCTGTCTGGTCTGGGCATCGCCGCGCAGGTCGACGGTCAGCGCCAGTCCGTTGTCGATATCGGCAACGCCGTCCACCAGCGGCTGCTCCTCGTGCAAGCGCTTCAGCTGCGTGTCGGTGAACTGGGGCGAGCCGCTGCGCACCCGCAGTTGGTTCAGGCGCGAACCTTTGCGCACCAGGATGGGGAAGGTGCGCGGGCTGATCTCGGCATAGAGCGGCCCGTGATAGCCGGGCTCGATGCGGTCGAAGCCCTGCGCCCGGTCGGTGATCAGGCGGGTGAAAACATCCAGCCGGCCGGTGGAGCTTTTCGGATTGGCGATGCCGGAGACACGGAAGCTGAACTCCACGCTCTCAAGCAGCGGCACCACATAGACGCAATGGGTCTCCAGCACCGCGCCCTGGCTGAGATCGATCTCATGCAGGACGACGGAGTCCAGCTTGTCGCGCACCGTGGCGTTCGGTCCGGGCAGGAAGCTCGCCCGCACGCGCCAGGCCACCGGGCCGAGCCGCAGATCGAGGCTGGCCGGCTGGATCTGCGAATCCTCGATGTCGTCGCTAGCCACGACTTCGCGGCGGGCCCGGATAAGCCGCCGCAGAATATGGCTCGGCAGGATGCCGGTGGTGTGGCGGCCGAAATGGTCGGTTTCGCCGCTTTCCAACTCGCCGAACAGGCTCTCTTCGATGGCTGCCATGAGACTCATATAGACGCGAGCCCCGCGCGGGTCACCGCGATTCGCGCAAGGATTCACCGGAATCTGCCGGGGCGACAATCAAAAGGCGTCGATAGAAGGGAAGCGCGGCTCACCTGTGATGCAGTCCCAGAGATAGACGGCGAGGCCCGGATCGCCCGTCCATAGCGAATAGCGGCCGCGGCCATACTGCTCACGAGCCGCGCGCACCTGGCCGATCGCGGCCATGGCGAAAGCGCGCGCCCGCTCGAGCCAGACGGGCTCGCCGGTCCGCTTGTAGAGCTTGAGGAAGGCGTAGCCGTTGCCTCCCGTGCCGTGACAGAGGTTCGAGCCCTTCTTCAGCGGCCCGGCGGACCAGATGAGGTTTCCCGCTTCCTCCAGCAGGGCTTCAAATTGCGGGTCGCGGAACGGCGCTTCGCCGAAGGCGAGGACGATGCCTGGCGCGCCGTGACAGACCTGGCAGAGCATCGGCGCATCTGGCTGGTCTGAATCGCTGGGCCAGTTCGCGCCGTCCTCGCTTCGACGCGCGGTCGCCGCAAGCGTCGTCACGGAGAACTCTTCGACGGTCCGCTGCTGCTCCGGCGTCAACCAGCGCCAGCCCTTGAGCAGCGCCAGCATGTTGCCCGCGAAGCCGTGCACCAGTCCGACGAAGCGATGGCGCTGGCCATAGATGTCCTGCAGCCAGATGCGATAGGCGCCGCGATCCTCCAGATCGGAGTTCAGGCGTGCGGCTTGAATTCTGTAGAGCGCTTCGAACCGCGCGTCGCGCGTCATCTCGTCCATGAAAGTACACGCCAGCATCGAGCCGGCGGTTCCCCACATCAGCTCCAGCGGCGGCAGCGCATTGTTGCCCTCGATACGCGCATAAACGCGATCGGCGATATCGGCGCTCGGCGCCAATCGCATCGCCAGCAGCAGCGGCCCCAGGTCGCGCATCAACAGCGAGCCGTAGGCGCCGAAGGTCGTGTTCTTCAGTCCGAAATCATCCTGTGCAATCAGCCGTGGAAGCACAGGTGCGAAATCGCGCGCGCAGCCGATGGAGCCGGCACGCTTGAGATGCTCCAGCGCCAGAATGACACCGGACGCGCCCATTTAGAGCCCCGCGAGTCCGTGCGGCACGCCGTCCAGCGGATGCGAGGGCCACAGCGTCTCCGGATCGAAATGCGCCAGCGCATCGTCTACGATCTCGCGGATCGCGGCCCGTACCTCTTCTTCGCTCCACGCCACATCGCCCAGCGGTACGTGTAGCTCGCGCTGAATCAATTCGACCATTGGCCAAACCTAATCCGATTGCGGCTGCCCGCGGAGCACGCGCCGCGCCCCTTCGACCAGCCTTCGCGATCCGCGGAGATGCGCGCGGATCTCCGCGCGGAAGGCGAACATCTCGCCGGTGAACTTGCCGTGGACCACCCGGTTCTTGTTGCCGGGCGGCGCGCCACGTTTGCCCGGCGGTAACCCGGGGGCGGGAGGGGGGTGTGAGAATTTTGAATTCAATTCCGGCGACCCTGCGGCAAGGCCTTGGCAGACCTCGGCAATCGCCCTCGGCGTGAGCGTAACCTTCCGGCAGTGGGGGCGGATGCCCCGCCGCCGCTTCCTAGCTCTCGCTTTTTTCCGCGCATCGGCCATCGCAAACACATAGCGCAGCTGATTGGCAAGAACAAGTAGGGAACAGAAGTTGCCTAAGCTGGACTAACAACGGGCCTTGAGCTACATTGTGGCCCAAGGAGATCGCGATGACCGCCAATGCCGTGGTTCGAGCCCGAATCGATCAGCGGACCAAGGACGAAGCCAGCGCCATTCTCGGAGCGGTCGGGCTGACCGTTTCGGATGCCGTCCGCCTGATGCTGGTGCGCACCGTGGCCGAGAAGGCCCTGCCCTTCGATCCGCTCGTCCCCAATGCCAAGACCATCCGGGCGCTTAAGGCCGCGCGACGCGGTCAGCTCAAGACGGCCAAGACTGTGGACGACTTGATGGCCGACCTCGATGCGGACGATTAAGCGAACCACGCAATTCAAGCGCGACTATAAGCGGGAACGGAAAGGCCGTTACCGCAGGACGCTCGAGCGCGATCTTCGCGATGTGCTTTTGCTGCTGCTCTCCGATATACCCTTGCCGATCAGATATCGCGATCACCCGCTCGCCGGTCAGTGGAAGGACTTTCGCGACTGCCACGTCCACCCCGACCTTGTGCTCATCTACCGCCAGCCAGATGATCAAAATCTGGAACTCGTGCGGCTCGGATCGCACAGTGAACTAGGATTCTGATGTCGCCTAGATGGCCGGAGACGGATACGCTTGTAGCGGTGGCTCGAGCATTGGGACACGCAGCGTGAAGAAGCCTGTCTCCGACTACACGGACATCAAGGAAGTTCGTCAGCTTATGGCGAACGCAGCACGGTACAACAACAAGGAGGTGGCAATCGCTGCATTTCAGCGGCTTTGCGAACTCGAAGGGCAGAAATACGCCGATCCCATTGAGAGAAACTTTTATGCCGGCCTAGCTGCTTATGAGGAACTCCTCAGTGAGAAAAACGGCAGGAAAACCCTGGCTTCACGAACGCGTCAAAAGCTTCGCAACAAATCTGTGATGGAATGCCTTACCGACTGGGCCAAGAGCAAGCATCCAACCGACGGATTCCGCCTTCTGATCGAACGCGGATTGCCAGAACTCACAGCCGAATATCTTGTTGTCGAATACGCTGGACGTTTCCCCCAGAAGGCGGCGGAAAACGCAGCACGACGCCTAATTGACGCCGGAGTGACTCTGCCGAAGACAATCGAACCATAGCACAGATATCTAACCCAAGAACGCCCGAATCTCCCCGATCGCCTCCGACAGGCCGCAGCGCTTGACGGGCGCATCCGGCGGGAAGGCTGAGACGAGGCGCGAGGGCGTCGCCGGCTCCAGAATGACGAAGCAGCCCTTGTCGGTCTGCGAACGGATCAGGCGGCCGAACGCCTGCTTGAGCCTGAGCCGCGTCAGCAGATCGTCGTAGGTCTTGCCGAAGCGCGCGCGCCGCGCCTTGTGCAGGATCGTGGGCTTGGGCCACGGCACCTTGTCGAACACCACCAAGCGCAGCGAACGGCCGGGAACGTCGACGCCGTCGCGCAGCGCATCGGTGCCGAGCAGGCAGGCATTCTCCTCGGCGCGGAACAAGTCGACCAGCGCGCCGGTGTCGAGGCGGTCGACGTGCTGCGCGTAGAGAGCGATTCCCGCTTCCGCCAGCGGCGCCGAGATGCGGCTCTCGACCGCGCGCAAGGCGCGGACCGCCGTGAACAGGCCTAGCGCGCCGCCACCCGACGCCAGAAACAGCTCGCGAAAGGCCGAGGCGAGCTGCTCGATGTCGCGCCGGTTGACGTCGCGCACGATGAAGATGCGCGACTGATCGCTGTAGCGGAACGGCGAGCCGAAGCTGGCGCGCCGGGGCGGCTCGGGCAGATGGGCGGCGCCGGTGCGCACCTCAGCCGCCTGCCAATCGTTGGTGCCGGCCGCGAGATCGCGCAAGGTGGCCGACGTGATCAGCGCGCCATGCGCCGGCGCCAGCACCTCGGCGGCCAGCGGGATGGTGGGATCGATCCAGTGCCGCCACAGGCCGACGTCGACGTCGCGGCCATCGTCGCGGGAAATTTCGAACCAGTCGACGAACTCCGTGCGGCGCTCGCCGGTCTCCAGCGCGTCCAGCATGGCGATCCAGGCGGGAACGATGATCTTGGCGCGCCGCTCAAGACCGCGCGCCGCCGCCTCGATACGGGCGCGCTGGTAGGTCTCCAGATCGGCCGCTTCGTCGTTCAGCTGCTTGCGCAACAGATACGCAAGCTTTTTCAAAGGCGCGACGAGATCGTTGAGCCCGTACGAAAGCCTTCGGGCGGCTTCGATCAACTCCGGCGACAAAGGCTCGGTGTCGGCCTCCAGCGAATAGAAGGCGTCCGCATCCTCGCTGCGCGCACGAACGTGCTGATAGGCGGCGGCGAGAAAGACCTCGCCCGGCCCGCGCGAGGCTCCGCCATTCAAACGCGAGGTCCAGCCTTCGCCGGCCAGTGCACCGGATGCGGACAGCGCCTCGTCCAAGGCGGCGCGGGCGCTGTCGTCGCCTTCGATCAGATCCTTCAGACGCTCCTGCAGCCCCCGCATGCGGGTGCGAGCGCGCGCCTCCGGCCCACGGATCCAGCGTCTGAGATCGGCCATCTCCGAGCCGGAGAGAAACGCGGCAAAGCCACTGTCGGCCGCGTCGAACAGATGATGGCCTTCGTCGAACACGTAGCGCACGCGCCGCTCGGGCGGCGTATCGGTCGTCTCATCGATGCCGAGCGCATCGCCCGCGGCCTGCGCGATCACCAGCGCATGATTGGCGACCACGATCGGCGCATTGCGGGCGCGGCGCACGACGCGCTCGATGAAGCAGCTGTGGTAGTGCGGGCAGGCGGCGTAGACGCACTCGCCGCGGCGGTCGGTGATTTCGCGCAAGGGCAGCGAGGCGGCGAGGAAGGCGGGAAAGCCGGCGCCGGACATGTCGCCGTCGCGCGTGGCTTCCACCCAGCGCGCGATCAGGCCGATGGCGACTGCGCGCTGTCCCGGCAGGAGCGCGGTGCGCTTGGCCGCCTCCTCGAAATTGAGCAGGCAGAGATAGTTCTCGCGTCCCTTGCGCACCACGGCCTTGTCCTCGCGCTCGGCGGGATCGGGATAGAGCCGCGCAATTTCCTGCACGATCTGGCGCTGCAGGTTGCGGGTGTAGGTGGAGAGCCACAGGCCGGGGCCGTTCTTCTCCGCCCACAGGCTGGCGGGCGCGAGATAGCCCAGCGTCTTGCCGATCCCGGTGCCGGCTTCGATCAGCGCGATCTTCGGCGCGCCGGCCTTCTCGCGCGCGCCGAAGGCGTAGGCGGCTTCCAGCGCATAGTCCACCTGTTCGGTGCGCGCCTCGCCCGCGTCGCGCACCAGTTGGAAGAGACGCGCGCGCGTCTCGTTCGCTTCGACCGGCAGCGAGCCGGGCTTGGCGGGCGGCGCCTCGTCCTCCCATTGCGGAAGTCCGCGCCAGACTTCCAGTCCTGCGATGGGCGAGAGCTGCTTGTCCGGCTCGCCGATGGCGGCGAGAATTTCCGCGCCCCAGCGCCAACCCGCACGTTCCATCGTGGTGGCAAGCGGACGCAGTCTTGCCCGTTCGCTCTCGCTTTTCGACCGCAGCTCATCGATCAAGGCCGCTGACGCGCGATGCAGCGTGCGTGCGGAGTCCTCGGCGTTGTCCGGAATGGGCAGGGACAATGCGCGGGCCAGTCCGAGCGCGCTCGGCACAAACGGCTGCGCCGGCCGCACGAAGGCGAAAAGCTCCAGCACGTCGAACAGGGCTCTTCCCGGCGCTACTTTGAGCCGGCCGGCCACGAATGCCGCGTGAGCGACAAGCACGTGACCTGAGCGGAATAACGCCCGCGCCTGGTCGAGGCTGGCCGGTCGCATCGAGCCATCGCCAAGAGCCAGAATCGCTCCTCCCGGCGCCGGGATCAGGGCCGGAATCTGGGAGAATTCACGAGATTCGTTCGACATTTGTGCCCATCATGCCCGAGCTTGTTGGTCTTGAAAAATCATGGATTTCCTATAAGATACGGAATATCGAGAATACACGGATGATCCGGATGGTGAAGGTCGCTTCGGCTGAATTCCAGAAGAATATCGGGCGCTATCAAGACATGGCGCTGACCCAGCCAATACTGGTGACGCGCAACGGGCGCGATCGCACGGTGCTTATTTCCGCCGAGGAATACCAGCGCCTGAAGCGCCGCGACCGCGAAGTACTGTCAATCCACGATCTCAGCGACGAAGACATCGAAGCGCTGAAAACCTTGGAGCCACCGCCTGAAGCTGCACAATACAATTATGAAGTCGAATAGCGGTGCCTTTTCCGAGGCCAGTTCCCGGACTCGTCATCCGATATGCGTATTTGTGGCGTTCTGAGAAGCTGGCGGGCCGCGTTGAAGGCGTGAAGGACCGGCCGTGCGCCATTATCCTCGTGACGCGAAGGCAACGCGAGGAAGAACACGTGGTTGTTCTTCCCATTACCCACACCCCGCCTCCCGATGCGGCCGCGGCGATGGAAATTCCTCAGTCGGTGAAGCGCCGGATTGGTCTCGATTCCGAACGATCATGGATCGTGCTGAGCGAATTGAACCGTTTCGTCTGGCCGGGCCCGGATCTGCGGCCGGCAGTTCCGGGCGATCCCAACAGCATCATCTACGGTCTGCTGCCGGCGGCCCTCATTCTAAAAATTCGCGATCGCGTGCTCGATATTTTGAAGAGTGGGCGCGGCACCGTCGTGGCGCGGCAGGAATAGCGGCTCCTCACAGCTAGGCCGCCAGATCAGGGTAAAGGTTGGCCAAGGCCTTGCGGACGCGGAAATGTTCGCCCGTTATGAGTTGCGCGGCGTTGCGCAGGTCGTGGGGATTTTGCCCGTCCCGCGCCTTCTGCGCGAAGCCCCGCGCCGCGGCGGTCAAGGCGGAAAGGCCAAGGCCCCCTGCCGCGCCCGCGATGTCCTGAGCAATGCGCATGGCATCCTGCCAATTGTCGCCGACGCTCGCTTCCGACAGCGCCTCGGTCAATTGCGTGGCGGTCCCCAGATAGGATTGAAGGATCTCGATCAACGTCACCAGACCGAGCGATTTTTCCAAAGCGGCGAATGCATCGGCGTCGATGGCTGGCAATTCCGCATCGTCCGAGGCAGCCGCAGGCGCAACGGCTCCCACGCCTCCGGCGAGCTCGTTGACAA
>DATCOJ010000231.1:0-2196 GCA_036564785.1 Rhizomicrobium sp.
AACTCGACCACGGCATCCAGTTCCACGGTGTGCAGACCAAAATGCAGAGCATCCGGGTCAAGGGCAAGATCGGCTTCTCCAACCACCCGATGCTGGAGCACTTTAAATTTTTGAAGGCGCATACCAAGGTGATGCCGAAGATGACGATTCCGGCGCCAAGCGTGATGTATTTCCGGCTCGAGCCGGGCGCCGTGAACCAGCAGGCCTATACCAGCCGCGACGCCATCTTCGGCGACCTCGCCATGGCCTATCAGAAGGCGATCAAGGCGTTCTACGACCAAGGCTGCCGCTATCTGCAATTCGACGACACCGCCTGGGCCTATCTGTGCTCGAAGGAGGAATTGCAGAAGGCGCGGGACCGCGGCCTCGACGTCGATCACTTGCAGCAGACCTACACCGACTGCATCAACAAGGCACTGGAGGCCAAGCCCGCCGACATGACCATCACCACGCACGTCTGCCGCGGCAATTTCCGCTCCACCTTCATCTCCTCCGGCGGCTACGAGCCGGTGGCCGAGAGTCTGCTCGCCAAGTGCAATTACGACGGCTACTTCCTCGAATACGACACCGATCGCGCCGGCGGCTTCGAGCCGCTGCGCTATCTGCCGAAGGGCAACAAGATCGTCGTGCTGGGCCTCGTCACCTCGAAGTCGGGGCGGCTCGAGCCGCGCGCCGACATCAAGTCGCGCATCGAGGAGGCGACCAAATATGTCGCGCTCGATCAGTTGTGCCTGTCGCCCCAATGCGGCTTCGCCTCGACCGAGGAAGGCAATGTGCTGGCTGAGGACGAGCAGTGGGCCAAGCTGCGCATGATCGTGGAACTGGCAGAAGAGGTGTGGGGCAAATGAGCGCCCGCACCACGCCGCCATTCCGCGCCGACATGGTCGGCAGCCTGCTGCGACCTGCGCCGCTGAAGGACGCGCGCGCCAAATTTTCCAAGGGCGAGATCGACGCCGGCGCGATGAAAGACGTCGAAGACCGCGAGATCGAGAAGATAATCAAGAAGCAGGCGGAGGTGGGCTTAAAGCTCGCCACCGACGGCGAATTTCGCCGCTCCTGGTGGCACTTCGATTTCTTCAAGGGATTGCAGGGCGTCGAGATGATCAGCGCGCCGCCGATCAAGTTTCACGGCGTCGAGACGAAAGCCGAGGCAATCAAGATCTCCGGCAAGGTCGATTTCACCGGCCATCCGATGATCGAGCATTTCAAGTTCTTAAAGGCGCATTGCAACGTCACGCCGAAGATGACCATCCCGGCGCCGAGCACGTTCCATTTCCGGCAGGGCCGGGCGATGGTGAGCAAGGAGGCCTATCCCGATTACGACGCCTTCTTCGCCGACGTCGCCGCTGCCTGGCGCAAGGCGATCCGCGCCTTCTACGACGCCGGCTGCCGCTACCTGCAGCTCGACGACACCGCCTGGTCGATGATCTGCGATCCGAACGAGCGCGCGCAGTCGAAGGCGCGCGGCGACGACCCCGACACGCTGCCGGCGATCTACGCGCGCGTCACCAATGAAGCGCTCGCCGGCAAACCCGCCGACATGGCGATCACTATGCATTCCTGCCGCGGCAATTTCCGCTCCACCTGGATCGCGCAAGGCGGCTACGAATTCGTCGCCGAGCATCTGCTCGGCAACACCAATTTCGACGGTTATTTCCTGGAATACGACAGCGACCGCGCCGGCGGCTTCGAGCCGCTGCGCTATTTCCCCAAGGGCAAGAAGCAACTGGTGCTTGGCCTGGTCACCTCGAAAAGCGGCCGGCTGGAGCCGCGCGACGACATCAAACGCCGCATCGAGGAGGCCACCAAATATGTCGCGCTCGAGCAGTTGTGCCTGTCGCCGCAGTGCGGCTTCGCCTCGACCGAGGAAGGCAACGTGCTGGCCGAGGACGAGCAATGGGCCAAGCTGCGTATGATCGTCGAGTTGGCGGAAGAAGTGTGGGGTCGCTAAGCTCTGCGAATGGCAGCCCGTAGCCGTCCCCCCTTTCGTGCCGATCACGTCGGCAGCCTGTTGCGCACCGCGCCGCTCAAGGAAGCGCGCGCTAACGCTGCGCGCGGCGAAATCACCGCCGGGCAGCTCCAGGCGATTGAGGACCGCGAAATCGCCGCCATCATCAAACGTCAGGAAGACATCGGGTTAAAGGCCGTCACCGACGGCGAATTCCGCCGCGCCTTCTGGAATTACGATTTTCTCGG
>DATCOJ010000232.1:0-9444 GCA_036564785.1 Rhizomicrobium sp.
ATGCTGCTGCGATGCCGAGCTATCGCAAGCGTCCGCGCAAGAATCTCCCCCCTCCCCTTGCGGGAGGGGGCGAGCCATCGGATGCGAAGCAGACGATGGCTCGGGGGAGGGTGTTGAAACACACCCCACCAACCGGTCTCGCGAGCTTCGCGCCCTGTCTTCGGAAGCCGAACTAAGGCCGTGGCGATTCCTCCGGCGAAAGAATATCCACGGTCATCGCTTCCGGCGGCAATACCCGATAGGCCCTTATTTTCCCGACTTCGTCTGCCTCCCCGTGCGATTGGTTGTAGAAGTTGACGGCAACCAACACTCGGAGCCAGAGCAGGCGATTCATGACGCGCGTCGGACAGCTTGGCTTGAGCGCAATCGCTTTCGGGTTGTGCGTTTCTGGGCCAGCGACATCATGTCGAGCGTGCACGACGTGCTGGATTTGATCGAAGTCGCCGTGCGGGAGCAGGAAGCCGTGCTTAAGATATCCCCCTTCCCTCTCGGGAGGAAGCAGCAGCATCCGTGAGCTAAACACTCTCCTCCTGCTTCGGCGTTTTCGGCGGAGGCAGCGCCTTGGGCTTGAGGTCGTCGTCGGTGATGAATTCGAAGACCAGCTTGTCGGTCTCGCGGTCGAGCAGTACGCGCACGGTGCCGCCGTGCTTCAATTTGCCGAACAGGATTTCGTCGGCCAGCGGCTTCTTGATGTGATCCTGGATGACGCGGGCCAGCGGCCGCGCGCCAAAGGCATCGTCGTAGCCTTTCTGGCCCAGCCAGCGGGTGGCCTCCGGCGTCAGATCGAAGGTCACGTCGCGGTCGGTGAGCTGGGCTTCCAGCTCCAGCACGAACTTCTCCACCACGCGGTCGATGGTGTCGCGCCCCAGCGCCGCAAACGCAATCGTGGCATCCAGCCGGTTGCGGAATTCCGGCGTGAACAGGCGCTTGATCGCCTCCTCATCCTCGCCTTCGCGCTTGCCGCGGCCGAAGCCGATGGCTTCCTTGGCGGCATCCTGAGCGCCGGCATTGGTGGTCATGATGAGGACCACGTTGCGGAAGTCGATCTTCTTGCCGTTGTGGTCCGTGAGCTTGCCGTGATCCATCACCTGCAACAGGATGTTGAACAGATCCTGATGCGCCTTCTCGATCTCGTCCAGCAGCAGCACGCAATGAGGATGCTGGTCGACGCCGTCGGTGAGCAAGCCGCCCTGGTCGAAGCCGACATAGCCCGGCGGCGCGCCGATCAAGCGGCTGACCGTGTGGCGCTCCATATACTCGCTCATGTCGAAGCGTAGGAGTTCCACGCCCATGATGCTGGCGAGCTGCTTGGCGACTTCGGTCTTGCCGACGCCGGTGGGGCCGGAGAACAGGTAGCAGCCGATCGGCTTCTCGGCCTGGCGCAAGCCGGCGCGCGCCAGCTTGATGGCGGAGGCGAGCGCATGGATCGCCGCATCCTGGCCGAACACCACGCGGCGCAGATCGTTTTCCAAGGTGCGCAGCGCCTCGGCATCCGTCTTGGAGACGGACTTGGGCGGGATGCGCGCCATCTTGGCGATGACCTCTTCCACTTCCTTGACGCCGATCACCTTCTTGCGGCGCGACTCCGGCAGCAGCATCTGGCTGGCGCCGACTTCATCGATGACGTCGATGGCCTTGTCGGGCAGCTTGCGGTCGTTGATGTATTTGGCGGAGAGCTCGACCGCCGCCTTGATGGCGTCGGCGGTGTAGCGCAGCTTGTGATACTCCTCGTAGTAGGGCTTGATGCCCTTGAGGATCTTGATGGTGTCGGGGATCGTCGGCTCCACCACGTCGATCTTCTGGAAGCGGCGCACCAGCGCGCGGTCCTTCTCGAAATACTGGCGGTATTCCTTGTAGGTGGTCGAGCCGATGCAGCGCAGCACCCCGGCCTGCAGCGCCGGCTTGAGCAGGTTGGAGGCATCCATGGCGCCCCCGCTCGTGGCCCCGGCGCCGATCACGGTGTGGATTTCGTCGATGAAGAGAATGGCGCCCTTGATGGACTCCAGCTCCTTCACCACCGATTTCAGCCGCTCCTCGAAATCGCCGCGATAGCGCGTGCCGGCGATCAGCGCGCCCATGTCGAGCGCATAGATGGTGGATTCGAGCAGCACGCCCGGCACGTCATGCTTGACGATCTTGCGGGCCAGGCCTTCGGCGATGGCGGTCTTGCCGACGCCGGGATCGCCCACGAACAGCGGATTGTTCTTCTGGCGGCGGCAGAGAATCTGGATGGTGCGCTCGACCTCGGCGTCGCGCCCGATCAAGGGATCGATGCGGCCGGCCTTGGCCTTATCGTTGAGATTG
The DNA here is from genome assembly GCA_036564785.1 of Rhizomicrobium sp. Classification (GTDB taxonomy): domain Bacteria; phylum Pseudomonadota; class Alphaproteobacteria; order Micropepsales; family Micropepsaceae; genus Rhizomicrobium. The sequence continues at coordinate 2,305 of DATCOJ010000232.1, forward strand.
ACGCAATAGGCCTCCAGCGCTTCGTGGCCCTGCTTGACCACCTTCTCGCCGTCCTCGTCCTCGTCGGCGCCGCGCACCGACTTCTGCTGGCTCATGCCCGGGCGCTTGGCGATGCCGTGGCTGATGTAATTGACGGCGTCGAGCCGCGTCATGTTCTGCTCTTGCAGGAAATAGACGGCGTGGCTCTCGCGCTCGGTGAAGATGGCCACCAGCACGTTGGCGCCGGTCACCTCATCGCGGCCGGAATTCTGCACGTGCAGCACGGCGCGCTGCACCACCCGCTGGAAGCCGGTGGTCGGCTTGGCGTCCTCGCCGTCCTCGATGACCAGCGTCACCAGGCCCTCGTCGACATACTTGCGCAAGGCAAGCCGCAGCGCGTCGATCTCGACATTGCAGGCCTTCATCACCTGCTGGGCGTCGGGATCGTCGATCAGGGCGAGAAGCAGGTGCTCCAGGGTGGCGAATTCGTGATGGCGGTCGCTCGCCAGCTTGATGGCGCGATGCAGGGCCTGTTCCAGACTGCGCGACAATGAGGGCAACGGCCCTACTCCTTCTCCATGGTGCATTGTAGAGGATGTTGATGGCGGCGGGCGAATTCAATGACCTGGGCCACTTTTGTCTCCGCCACCTCGTAGGTGAAGACCCCGCAGATGCCCACTCCGTGGCGGTGGACGTGCAGCATGATCTGAACCGCCTCCTCGCGCGCCTTGTTGAAGAAGCGCTCCAGGATGTGAACCACGAACTCCATCGGGGTATAGTCGTCGTTCAGCAGCAGCACCTTGTAGAGGCTGGGCTTCTTGGTCTTGGGGCGCGTCTTGGTGACGACCCCGGTGCCAATGCCGTTGCCCGAATTGCCGCGCTCGTCCCGTTTGTCGCTCATCCGCTCGCGCACTATAGACGCCAATGCTTGCCCATCCCCTAGTTTAGCGGGAATCGGGGGTGAATGGGCAAATCACGCTTGCGGCGGAATTTTCAAGGGGTGCGGCTCGGGGCGCCGCGCAAAAAGCGAAAGGGCCCGGGGATAATCCCGAGCCCTTTCTGACATGCTCCGCGATTTGGGGGAGGAGGAGCCGCGGAACAGTCCTTTCCGTTAGGCCGCGCGCGAGCTCTGCACGACGTCGACCCAAGCCTGGACCCGGCCCTGGATCGGCTCGAAAGCCTCGCGGGTCGTGGACAGGAAGATTTCGTTCAGGCGCGTCATCTGGCCGACATAGGCGTCGAACTGGCTCTTGGCGAAGTCGGTCTGCAGCTCCACAACCTCGTGGATCGACTTGGAGCCGAGCACGGCCTTGGTGGCCGCGAGCGTGTCTTCCACCGACTGCTTGGAGAAGCTGTAGATTTCGCTGTTCAGGGTCTCGACGCCCTTGCCGGCGACGCTGGCCGCCTTCAGATAGGCCTCGGCAGTTTCCTTGCTGTAACCGACGAACTGGTCGTAGCCCTTCACGGCCTTCTCGATGCCGTTCTTGAGGACCTCGGTCCCGTTCTTCATCACCGTCTCGGCCGTCTCGTTGATCTTCTCGCCGGCCATCTTCGTCTTCGTTGCCATTGGATTTACCTCTTTTTTTTTCCAAGAGCACCGCTTCCCAGAGACCGGCACCAACGCCACCCTGTTGCAGTGCAACATGACTTATATGCGGTGCAGTATTCCGAGTGTCAAGGGTCGCCTTTCAAAAAAATCGCGGCCCGGAAAGGGCGGGGTTTTTTCATTTGCTAACCCCCGTCAAAGAATCGTTAACCTATCGTAAACGCCGGAAAGCTAAGGTTTATTTGCCCTTCATGCTTGCATCGACCAAGCTTTGGCTTCATTGTGAGTCGAGGGGCTGGTAACTGAGTTTTCGGGTGTCAGCATGACGGGATCACCGCATGCCGGGAGAGCCGCGTTCGCGAGGGTGCCGTCCCTTGCCCTTGTGGCCCTCGGTGCGCTGCTACTGCTGCTTCCTCAAACCGCGGCCGCCCGGAGCCGCCATTCTTGGGCTCACCACACCTGGACCCACCGCGTCCACCGCGCCCCGGACGACGGCAGCCTGACCGATCCTTCCAAGGACGCCGCCCTGATCATGGATGGGGAGAACGGCCGGGTGCTTTATGCCCGCAATGCCAATGAGGCGCGCCACCCTGCCTCGCTGACCAAGATGATGACCCTCTATCTCCTGTTCGACGCGCTGAAGCGGGGGCAGGTGAATTTCAACACCCCGATCTACATCTCCCAGCACGCCGCCGACCAATATCCGACCAAGCTCGGCCTTCCGCCGGGCAACACCATTCCCGCCGACATCGCGATTCGCGCCATCGTGGTGCGCTCGGCCAATGACATTGCGGTGGCCATCGCCGAGGCGCTGGGCGGCAGCGAATCGCATTTCGCCGAGCTGATGACGGAAAAAGCGCGCGAGCTCGGCATGCGCAGCACCTTTTTCCACAACGCCTCCGGCCTGCCGGACGATCGCCAGATCACCACCGCCGCCGATCTCGGCATCCTGGCGCGCCACCTGGCCTACGATTTCCCGCAATATTTCCACTATTTCGCCCTGCCGGGCTTCAACTATCGCGGCCGCGTCTACGTCACCCATGACAATCTGATCGGCCGCTATGCCGGCGCCGACGGGATCAAGACCGGATATACCGGCGCTTCCGGCTTCAACCTGGTCTCCTCGGTGGTGCGCAACGGCGCGCACATCATCGGCGTGGTCATGGGCGGGCGCAGCGCCTATCGCCGCGACACCGAGATGGTGCGGCTGCTCGACGCCACCTTCGCGCAGATCGATACCCATCCGCAGATGGTGGCCCGCGCGGAAGTGCCGTGGCAGAGCATGGCGCAGTCCTCCACGCCGATCATCGCCGGATTCCAGTTCGGCACGGCCGGCCTGAACACGCCGCCGGCCGGCAACCAGCAGCTGGCCTCGCTTCCCCCGGGCCGCGGGGAAATGGATGAGGAGACGGCGGAATCCGAGCGCGAAGACGGCGACAACACCAATGTGATCGCGCCGGCACCGCCGCCCAAGCCGCAATTCGCGGCGCCGCCGGCCGTTCCGCCCAAGCCGCAATTCACGCCGCCGCCCGCGCGTTCCCAAGTCGCGGCGCCGCCGCCGCAAAAGGCGCAGCCGGCTCTCGTCGCCTACTCCCGCCCCATTCCCAACGTGAGGCCGATCGCGCGCGACAGCGTGGCGGCGAAGATCATTCTGGCTTCCTATCGTCCGGCGCCTGAGGTCACGCCCATCCCGCGCGGCAGCATGATCGCCGACGTTGAGACCAGCGCCAACATCCGCGCCTCCGTCGGGACCACGGCGCCAAAGCTCGCGCGCGCCGCCGCCACGCCACTCAACATGCACGGCTGGACCATCCAGATCGGCGCCTTCGCCGACATGATGACGGCGCGCACCCAGCTCGCCACCTATGCCGAGCGCTCGATGGACGTGCTGGGTCAGGCCGAGCGCATCATCGTTCCGTTCCAGGGCGTGGACGGCAAGACGCTCTATCGCGCCCGCTTCGGGCCCTTCGTGGAGCAGGAGGCGCGCGCGGTCTGCGCCACCCTCACCCAGCGCGGCCAGACCTGCTTCGCCGCCACGCGCTGAAATTGCGAATTCCAAAGCGATAGCGGACGCATCACTGTGGCTCGGGTTGCGTGATTTTCATCCGCGACCCCGCCATCGCCAAACTCACGTTGTAGCCGCGGTCTCCGTCAACGTGATACTGTGTGCATCACGCTGGGGGAGGGTTCCATGAGCATCGGATTCCGTTCGGCCCGCGATTTTGCGGGTCGCATAGCCGCGCTGTCGACTATCGTGCTGGTCGTTGCCAGCGTGGCGCCGTGGACCGGCGCCTCGGCATACACGCTGAAGACGCTCTATTCCTTTTGCGCGCAGGCCGGCTGCTCCGACGGCGAAGACCCGGAATCCACCGTCGTCATGGATGGTTCGAGACACCTCTTCGGCACCACGCCCTATGGCGGTCTCGGCGATTACGACGGCACGGTGTTCGAGCTGACCTCGGACGGCCACGGCAATTGGACGTACACACTGCTCTACAGCTTCTGTCCCAAGAGCGGCTGCAAGGACGGCACCTTTCCGCAAGGCGGCGTGATCGTGGATACGGCGGGCAATCTCTATGGCATGACGGAATTCGGCGGCCGCGAGGGTAGCGGAACCGTATACGAGCTGTCGCCGAACGCGCGAAGGACGAAATGGAAGCTGAACATTCTCTACAATTTCTGTTCGCAGGACGGTTGCGGCAGCGGCAACAATCTCACGCAAGGACCCGCGTCCAGGCTGACTTATTCCGGTGCCTCCTCGGGCGCACTCTATGACGGCGTTTCGCCGCTCTACGGCACGACGCTTGTGGGCGGCGACGGCGGCGTAGGCAGCATCTTTCAATTGACGCCGGTGGTCGGCACCGACAAATGGAAATTCAAGGTCCTGCGCAACCTCGACTTCTTCGTGGACGGGGAAGACCCCTCCGGCTTGCTTATCGACGCAGCGGGAAATCTCTACGGCACGACGCTCAACGGCGGAACCGGCGCGGGCACGGCCTTCGAGTTGAGCCCCAACGCCCGCAAGACCAGATGGACCCAGACCGTGCTGCACAGCTTCTGCACGCTTTCCGGATGCGCCGACGGCGGCTACCCGGCTGCCGGCATGATCATGGACGCCTCCGGTACGCTTTTCGGCACCACGGGATTTGGCGGCGCCAGCCAACATTGTCCGAATGCCTCGGGCCCGGGTTGCGGCGTGGTGTTCAAGCTTGCGCCCAACGGCACGGCCTCGCAGGAGACGCTGCTCTACACCTTCTGCGACGCCAAACATTGCCCCGATGGCAACTATCCGGCCGGCGACATGACCATGGACGCGTCCGGAAATCTCTTCGGTTCCACCTATCGAGGCGGCGGCAACGAAATCGATCACTACGGCCAGGGCGGCGGCACGGTGTTCGAGTTGAACGGGACGGTGCTCAACGTGCTGTACCGCTTCTGCTCCCAGGACAATTGCGCGGACGGTGAATATCCCAACGGCGTGATCCGGGACGGGTCGGGAAATCTCTATGGAACGGGCCTTCTGGGCGGCGCCAATGGGGGTGGCAGCGTGTTCCAACTGATACCGTGACGGCAGGCCGGCTAGGGTTCGTACTCAATCGGAACAATCGTCCCTCGATGTCATGGCCCGCGACAGCGGGCCACCCAGGTGATCGTAGAGTCATATCGGCGCGTAGACACGCGCCGGATGGGTGGCCCGGTCCCGCCTACGCCAAGGCTTCGGCGGGCGAGTGTGCGCACACTTGGCCGCCGTAGCTTCAGCGAAGGCGGCAAGCCGGGCCATGACAAATCATTTGAAAATTTCGCCTGCAATTGAGTCTGCCGGCTAGCCCAGCAGCACGTCCTTGGCTTCGTTGATCTTGGCGGCGAGATAGCTGGTGCCGCCGCGGTCCGGATGGATCTGCAGAATCAGTTTCCTGTGCGCCGCGCGGATGTCCTCCTCGCTGGCGCCCGGCGCGAGCCCCAGCACACGATAGGCTTCCTCGCGCGACATGCCGGAATCGGAGCGCGAACGAGATTGCGAGTTCCCGGAGCTCCCGGACGATGCCTTGCTGCGCCAGTCCGCGCCGACGGTGCGGTCAAGATAGGCTTCGAGCAGCCGGCCGGATTCCGCATCGGCGACGCTTGCCTCGCGGTAGAGCGCGATCACGGCATCGGCCGGCAATCGATCGAGAGTCGTTCCGCTATGCGCGCCTTTGAGCACGCGGCCGCGCATGGCGCCGGTGTCGTGGTCGAGCTCCATTTCCAGCCATTCGGTGCGGACGGTGGTGGTCTGGCCGCCGCCGCTGCGAGCGCCGCCGCCGCCCGGGAGATGCCAGAACGGCCAGCCGCCCGGCCACACGCGGCCACCGGTGAACATGCCGTAGGCCATGCTGCCGAAGAGCATCGCCATGCCGACGCGATCGAGATAGGCAAAGAAGAGAGCGGCGGCGGCCAGCGCGCCCACGGCGCCGTAGCGCATCAGCTTCGCCAGCAGCTTGGGATCGGAGCCGGTAAATCCGTACAGCAGAAACAGCAGGAGGACGAGCGCGACCGCGCCGAGCAGGATCGAGATCATCCGGGCTTCGGCCCCATGGCGCGGGCGAGCCGCAACACTTCTCCGCCCACCTTATCGCCATAATCCTTCAGCGCCACGTTGCCGCCCGCGGCATAGACGGCCGCCGCGCGCAACAGATCGCGCAATTGCCGAGCGGCGCCGGAATCGAAGCGCGCGTAGACGCCTTTGGTCAGCCGCGCCACGTCTTTGAAGATGGACGCGGCGGCCGGATCGTCGCCTTCATGGAACATGAAAGCCGGGACGCCGAGCAGCGACAGGTTGGCCGCTTCCTTGGCCACCACGTCGGGATTCTCCTCGAAGCAGTCGCCGACATAGACGAGCGCGCCGACCTTCGTGCGCCTCGCCTCCTGCGCGGCATGGGCGATCACCCGGCGGAGCTGGGTGAAGCCGCTGCGGGTGGAGACGCGCCGCATGCGGGCGGCCAGCGCCGACGGCGTGGTGGTCCATTCGCTGGCCTCGAATTCGCCGCGGCCGCGGAAATAGACCAGCTGAACGGCCAGGCCGCCGATCGATTGCGCCACCTCGAACATGTCGGACTGGATTTCCACCGCACTGTCCCAGGTCGGTTGGCGGCTCATGGTGGCGTCGACGGCGAAGATCAGGCGGCCCTTGACCTGCGACAGCGCCGGCGTCTTGGCGGCGGCGTCGAGAAAGGCGGCGATGTCCTTAGCGGACGAACGGTTGGTGGGAAGATTGGCCATGAAACCCTCCGGCGCACGCCCTCAATCTTGGTCTTGCCGAGGCGAATTCCAAGCACTGCCTTCCCCCCTCCCCTCGCGGGAGGGGGCGAATTGCTGAAGCGCAGCGAAAGCAATTCGGGGGAGGGGGCGGTTCGCCTGCCACCCCTCCCCCAATCCTCACTCGCTTCGCTCGCTCGGATTGCCCCCTCCCGCAAGGGGAGGGGGGAGCGAGAGGTTCTCATCCCACAGCAGCCAAATTCCTCGGCGGCGCTTCCGGCAGCTTCAGCGCACCAACCAGCTCGCGCACTTCCTGGCGCGCCGCCACGTGGGACATCGACAGCGAAATATTGAGCCCCGGCTGGGGCAGGTCGAGCATGGTC
>DATCOJ010000233.1:0-6547 GCA_036564785.1 Rhizomicrobium sp.
ACGATGCCCTGCTCGGCGCCGCGATCGACGCCGCCATCGCCCGCAAGCCCAAAGGCCACGACTTCGTCATCGACCGCCGCCATCGCGGGCCGGCGCTGTCGCGCCACATGTCGATGACGGGAGGCTGAGCGGGCGATGCAACGGCGCCTGCACTTCGTCGCCTCCGACGCTTCCGATGCGCAGACGGCGCTCGCCGCGCTGCGCCAGCGCTATGACGATGCCGGGCCGCAAACCGCGGATGTCATCGTGGCGCTGGGCGGTGACGGCTTCATGCTGCAGACGCTGCACGCCTTCCTGGGACGCGGGTTGCCGATCTACGGCATGAATCTCGGCTCGGTCGGATTCCTGATGAACGAATATCGCGAGGAGGGCCTGCCGGAGCGACTCGAGGCGGCGGAAGCGGCGCAGGTGCATCCCTTGCGCATGCGGGCGCATTGCGGCGGCGAGATCACCGAGGCGCTGGCCTTCAACGAAGTGTCCCTGCTGCGCCAGACCCGCCAGGCCGCCAAGATTCGCGTGCTGGTCGACGACAAGGTGCGCATCCCGGAACTGATCTGCGACGGCGTGCTGGTTTCGACGCCGGCGGGCAGCACCGCCTACAATCTCTCCGCCCACGGACCCATCTTGCCGATCGATGCGGCGCTGCTGGCGCTGACGCCGATCAGCGCCTTCCGCCCGCGGCGCTGGCGCGGCGCGCTGCTGCCGCATCGGGCGCGCACCCGCTTCGAGATTCTGGAAGCGGACAAGCGGCCGGTCAGCGCCGTGGCCGACGATCTCGAGGTTCGGAGCGTCGACTGCATCGAGGTAGCCGAGGACCGCACCATCTCCATGATCATGCTGTTCGACCAGGGCCATAGCCTGGACGAGCGCATCCTGGCGGAGCAGTTCGTCGACTGAATCTTTGGGCCCCGTTCACCTCGCCTTAATCACCATTGCCTAGGGTTTAGCTTCGTTTGGACGGGGCCGGACAACCCGCGGGCGCGCGAGGCCATGAGCAATTACCGGTTCGATCGGCTCAGAGTTCTGGTGGTCGACGACAACCAGCACATGCGCAAGCTGGTGGCGACCATCCTGCGCGGCTTCGGCGTGGTGCAACTCTACGAAGCAGCCAGCGCCGAACAGGCCTGGGCCATGCTGCGCGAATCCAATCCCGACGTCATCCTGCTCGACTGCATCCTGGAGGGCATGTCCGGACTCGAGCTGGCGCAGAAGATCCGCACCTCTCCCGCCAGCCCCAATCCGCTGGTCTCGATCGTGATGCTGACCGGCGACACCCATATCGACCGCGTGCGCCAGGCGCGCGACGCCGGCATCAACGAATTCCTGGCCAAGCCCGTTTCGGTCAAGGGGCTGCTGACTCGGCTTTCGGCCGTCATCGAAAATCCGCGACCCTTCGTGAGAACGGCGGAGTATTTCGGCCCCTGCCGGCGCCGGCGCAACTACAACGAATATCAGGGACCGGAGCGGCGCACCAAGCCGGCGGTTTCCGCGGGCCTTGTCGGCTCGGACGCGGCGTGAGGATTTCCCGATGAACAAGACGCCGATCGAAATCTTCACCCCACCGAACATGCTGAAGGCGAAGCTCGGCGGCACGGTGGTCGGGCTCGACATGGCGGCGATCGCGCGTGCGGAAGCGGCGCTCGAATCGATCAAGAGCGAGTTTGCCGATTGGATCGGGACCGATGTCGCCAGGCTGATCGAATGCCGCGATGCCTTCGCCGCAGGGCCGGACTCGGGTGGACGCGGCGCGCTCTACCGCACCAGCCACGACCTCAAGGGCCAGGCGCTGACCTATGAGTTTCCGCTGGTGGCGCGCATCGCCAAATCGCTCTGCCGGCTTCTCGAAGAGTCGGAAGCGGCGCCGCTTGGTTTGGTGGACGCCCATGTGGACGCGGTGCGCGTCGTCGTGCGCGACAATGTGCGCGACGAGAGCAATCCCACGGCGGTGGCGCTGGCGGGCGAGCTGGAAGCCCGGGTGACCGAGCTGTTGGCGGAATAGACACACTTCGATTGCAAAACTCCGTCATGGCCGGGCTTGCCGCCTTCGCTAAAGCTTCGGCGTGCCTTGTGGACTCTTGCCACGCCGTAGCGAAGCGTAGGCGGGACCCGGCCACCTATCGCGCGAGCGTCTGCGAGCGCGAAAGATTCTCTCCGGCGCGCAAGCGCGCCGGACGGGTGGCCGGCTTAAAGCCGGCCATGACGAGTGTTATTTCACAACGCATTGCGCAACAGCGTCGAGGTCTGGGCGTAGCCGGCGTCGTCGCGGATGCGCAGGAGCGGACCATCCGGCCCCTGCTCCATCCACGGCGTGACGGTGAGCGGCGGCGCCGCGCGAGCGCGCGAGATGGCGTCGGCCACCGAATCCGCCTGCGCCAGCTTCATGAGATTGAGCTTGGTGGGAAAGATCACGTTCCAGCGCTTGCGGTCGGCGACGGCGGCGTTGGGGGAAATCCACACGGAGTCCACCGACTCGCGGCCGTCGTGGCTGCCGGCGTGTCCCTCGGGCGCCGCAGCCAGAAAGAAATGCGTGTCGAAGCGCTTGGGCATGTGTTCCGGCGTGATCCAATGCGCGAAAGGCACGAGACAATCGAGCGCCAGCCGCAATTTCTCCGCGCGCAGCACGTCGATGAGACTCGTCTCGGCCTTTTCGAGGCCGTGGCGGTGGCGGTCGAGTTCCGCCAGCCGCTCCGTGTTGACGAAGCCGTCGCCCCCGCTTTCGCGCGCGAACAGGATTCCGGATTCCTCGAAGGCCTCGCGGATGGCCGCAGCGCCGAGCGCGCGCTTCTCGTCCGCCCAGCCGGCGACACCGTCCATATGGTCGCTCAGCGCGGCATCGAGATCTCCGGCGTGGACTTTGCCGCCGGGAAACACCAGCGCGCCGGCCACGAAATCGATCTGGTGGTGGCGCTTGACCATGAACACCTCCAGCCCGCTCGCGCCGTCGCGCACGATCAGGATGGTGGCGGCGGGCACGGGCGTGGCAGTCGGCTTTGCAGCTTCGCTCATCGGATATCTCGCTTTCGACGAAACCTTAGCGAGCGCGGATGCATGCTGCCAAGCCGAGGACGGCACGAGCCCGATCCGGCGGCTCAGGCGGCTTTATCGGACTTGGCGAATTCGCCGGAACCGAGATTGGCGAGGATATCGATGATGCCGGGCGTGAGCGCAAAGCTGGCGGCGGGAATCGTGTTGGCGGACCAGAACGCCCCGGCGCCGTCGTCCATCAGCTGGTAGCCCATCCAATCGGACGACGGCGAAGGTGTGCGCGCGAAAGTCGCGCGGGCAGCGTTCGTGGCTTCGGCCGGGCGGCCGCTTGCGGCGCCGCCGCTTTGCCCCAGCGCCCAGTTGTAGACTTCGCGCACGGTCTTGGCCGAACCGTCGCTGTGATAGAAGACGTTGCGGTTGGCGCTCGCGGCATCCGGAAAGGCGGCCGCGGCGCTCGTCTCCGGCTTGGTGTCGCTCAACCGGATCAGGCGGCAGGCGGCGTCCGGTCCCAGGAAATGGGCGGCATAGAGTTCGCCGCCGCAAACGTTGCGTCCCAGGTTGCTCTGCAAGGTGGAGCGCGTCTCGTTGGCATATTCGCCGGCCATCAGCGCGGAAATCTTCGGATCGTTGCGAAGCGCGAGAATGGCCTGGCGATCCGCTTTGTCGGCGACACGGTATTGGCCGTCGGAGTCCTGGCGAATGGCATCGGCGCAGGAGCCGAGCCCATGCTGGCCGCCATGCTGCTTGATCATGCCGAGCCAGGTTTGCTGGGTGAACTGAAACAGGCCGCAAGCGCTGGAGGTCCCGGCCTTGGCGTCCGGCCGCAGGTTGCTCTCCCGCGTGGCAGTGCTGAGAAGATATTCGAAATCCGAGCCGGTGGCGGCACTCGCCTGTTTCAAGGCGGCCAGCACGTCGGAGCGGGTCGAGGTCGTGGCTTCTGCCAGCATGGGATTCTCCCTGGCCCTTCTCAACGCAACCCGTGTGCCAAACGAAACTCAGGCCTCAAAGCGGCCGTTCGGTGAGCTAACCTATTGACTATCTTCTGCTTTTATCCTGATGTTGTCCTTCGCTTTCTCCCCGCCCCCTCCCCCTTTTCCGATCCCACTCGGCAATGTTGACCCAGTGTTTCTTCGCCGCCGCTCCGGGCCTCCGTCAATGTCCCGGCTTGTCCCGCCGAAACTCTTAACGTGCCGTTCAGCCCGGCCGTCTGATCCTGTATGCGCCGGCCGCAGGGCCCCCCGATGACAATGCTAATGCAAAGAGCAGACGGCTTCGCCGATGCGGTGATCGACGCGCTTTCCTCGCATATCTGCGTGATCGACAAGGACAGCGTCATCGTCACGGTGAACCGCGCCTGGCGGAATTTCACGCTGGAGAATCCGCCAGTCTCAAGCTGCGCGGGCGTCGGAGCCCACTATCTCAAGATCTGTCGCAGCGCCTCGGGGCCGGCCTCGGAGGGTGCGCAGCAATTCGCCCTCGGCATCGAATCGATTCTCGAAGGCAAGGCCGAATTGTTTCAGCTGGAATATCCCTGCCACTCCCCCGAGGTAAACAGATGGTTCCTGGGCGAGGTCACGCCGCTGCGAAACAGGCAACGAGGCGCGGTGATTTCCCACATGACGATTACCGATCGCAAGTTGCTGGAACTCGAGCTGGCGCGATTGGCGTCGACGGATTCGCTGACCGGCTTGCCCAATCGCCGCTACTTTCTGGAAACCGCGAACCTCGAAGTGGAGCGTGCCGGCCGTTTCGGCGTCGCGGCTTCGGTGGCGATGATCGACGTAGATCGCTTCAAGGCAGTCAACGACACCTACGGACACGCCGCGGGCGACGATGCCCTTCGCTGCCTCGCGCAGGTCTGCAGGAAGGCTCTTCGGCACATCGATGTCCTGGCGCGCATTGGCGGCGAAGAGTTCGCCGTCCTGTTGCCGGGGACCGATGAGGCCGGCGCCGTCAGCGTGGCGGAAAAGCTGCGGCAGGCCGTGTGCAAAGCTCAGGTCGGGAGCGGCAAGGATCGATTCCCTATCAGCGCGAGCTTCGGCGTGGGGGCCGTTCGCGGCGGCGATAGAAGCGTCGATGCGTGCCTTGGCCGCGCGGACAAAGCGCTCTATGCCGCCAAGCAGGCGGGGCGGAATTGCGTGATGAGCTTTGCGGCCGTTCCAAGCGAAGCGCAAGATACAGACGCACCAACCTACTGCTAAAGCTGCGACCTGAGGCGAACGAGCAGAGCATCGCGTTCCGCAGCCTCATAAGACACGGCCGTACCCTGTCCCCACACCGGTCCGGGCCAGGCGGCATCGCCGGGATTTCGCGCCACGATATGGACATGCAGCTGGGGCACCACATTGCCGAGCGCGCCGACATTGATCTTGGCGGCGCCGGTCAATGCCTTGAGGCCCTTGGCGGCGCGCACGATCTCCTCGATCAGGACCATGCGCTCTGCGTGCCCCAGATCGTGGATTTCGGAGAGTTCGGCGCGGCGCGGCACCAGAACGAGCCAGGGATAGCGCGAATCGTCCATCAGCAGCAGGCGCGACAGCGGCCAGTCGGCGACGAAGACGGCGCCGGCCTCAAGCCGAGGATCGAGCAGAAACTTGTTCATCGGGGAGAGCCTACCCAAGAAATGGCATAAGAGACGACATTGCAAGATTGTCATTCTTTGGCCATCACAGAAACAATTGGAGCTCCCTCTGCTGTTTGCACCTTCCGGCGTTGCAATCATTCAATCCGGGGTAGAAGCTGCCAAGTTCATCGTCAAACAGTGCTTACGACGGCGACAGAAGCTCAGGCCGTGATCGAGGCGGGATCCACGTGTTGGTGAGGACAGGATTTCGCCGCCGCGCGGTGTGACGACCTGACGACTGCCGGCATCGGGGCCGCAATGTTGGGGGAAGACCGTGTCCATTCTCAGAGACCGTTTTCGAATCCTGGCCGCCATGGCGGCATTGGCGGCGATACTAGTGGCTGGTGGCCTTTCTTCTTCCCAGGCACAGCCTGCGCAACCGAGCCATCCCTGGCTGGAGAAGAGCCCGCTGTCCGCCTCCTTTCAGATGGCGCGCGCAATCAACGCAGGAATCCTCCGGCCATCGATGCAGGGTGAAGCAATTCAGCCGCCGGCCCTGAAGTGCAAGCCGCGGCCTTGCGCCTTGCCCAACGTGCGCGCATCGGGAAGCCCCCAGCCGGTCAATCAGACGCCGATGGCGGTGGATCCCAACGCCGGCAATCTGCTGACTGCCGGCAACGACTACAACTGCACAACGATACAAGGCTACTACCTTTCGACCAGCGGCGGCGCCAACTGGGTTCGCAGATGCGGCACGCTGGCGCCGGGTGCGACCTCGGGAGCCGGCCAGCCGATCGTGGGCTGGGACTTGAACGAAGTCGCCTATCGCGGCGGGATCGACATGTTCGGCCAAATGACCAGCGCCGTCGTCCTCAGCAAGTCCACGGATTTCGGCGTTCATTGGTCGACGCCGGTGGTTGCGGCCCGGGTCACCAATATGCTCATGGACAAGCCGTGGCTGGAGGTCGACAACAACCTGGCGAGCCCCTTCATGAACAC
>DATCOJ010000234.1:0-4046 GCA_036564785.1 Rhizomicrobium sp.
TATCCACCTGAACAGTTGCACGAGGCCGTTCGCAGCGGACCTCGCACCACAGGGACAGGCACCATGACTACATCCCCTGAGTTCGTCGGAATCGATATCTCCAAATCCGCGCTCGACATTTTCAGCGCCGCGGCCGGGCGCGGCGAGCGCATCGACAATGCGAGCGCGCCCGTCGCGGCGCTCGCCGAACGCTGGCGCGGTAGGGACGTGTTCGTCGTGTTCGAGGCGACAGGTTCCTACGACCGGAAGCTCGCGGCCGCGCTGCAGCGGGCCGGCATCGCGTTCGCCCGCGTCAATCCTCAGCGCGCCCGCGACTTCGCCCGCGCCGCCGGCTTCCTGGCCAAGACCGACCGTATCGACGCCAGGATGCTGGCCATGATGGGCGAACGGCTGCGGCCCAAAGCCGATGCGCCCGCTAGCGCCGAGCGCGAGCGCCTGCGCATCCTGCACAGACGCCGCGATCAGCTCGTCCACATGCGCGCCCAGGAACGCACCCGTCTTGGCGAAGATCCCGACGAACGGCGCGACATCGAGCGCCACATCGCGTGGCTGAGCGCCGCGATCAAAGACCTCGACGGACGCATCCGGGACCGCGTCGCGGCGGTGCGCGAACTGGGCCTGCTCCACAAGCGTCTGCGCCAGGCCCCCGGCGTCGGACAGGTTGCCGCCACCACGCTGATCGCCCTCATGCCCGAACTCGGAAGCCGCTCGCCCAAGGCCATCGCCGCTCTCGCAGGACTGGCGCCGCTCAATCGCGACAGCGGAACCCTGCGCGGAAAACGCACCATCGCCGGCGGCCGAAAGCGTGTCCGCGACGCCCTCTACATGGCCGCGCTCGCCGCCGCCCGTTCGTCGCCCCACTACCGCGCCCAGTACAACGCTCTCATCGCCAGGGGAAAAGCCAAAAAACTCGCCCTCATCGCCATCGCCCGAAAGCTTCTCATCGCCCTCAACGCCATGATTCGCGACAACGCGGAGTTCAGACCCGCATGACACAAAAACACAGTTGCCCGGGCTCCGCTCCCCCCGGAACAAGTCCGGGGTTCGCGGACCCGGGGATGACGAGTTTACTTTTTTGCTTTTGCTAGGCACGATTCCGCGCGTGCTGGGCGGAGGTTGCCGCGGCCTTTTTCATCTTGTGCTTGATGAGGCTGACGACGGTGCTCTTCTTGCGCGGAGATTTCGCGGGAGGGGCCGAGGCGTGAATGGTGGGCTGCAAGTCCTCCAGCGCCAACTCCACGGCCGAGGCGTCGCAGCGCGCCACCAGGTGAGCGATGTCGGCCTCGGCGACGAGCCCGGAGCGCTCGGCGAAGATCAGTGCCACCTCCTCGAATTCGGCCTCGATGCAGCCCTCATCATCCAGCGCGATCGAGTAGCTGAACAGTCGCGCTCCGGATTTGTCGAACACATCGACGAGTTTCTTGGCCATCGCACTCTCCTCGTCGCCGCATGACGCACGGCGATCTTATCGTCAGGAACAGCCGCTCGTGCTCCCGCAGGTGTTGCACTTCATGCAGGTGCCGTTGCGCACCAGGGTGAAGTTGCCGCAATTGCCGCAGGCATCGCCCTCATAGCCCTTCATGCGGGCTTCGGCGGCGCGCCGCGCATAGGCCTCGCGCACCCGGCCCGAGTTCAGCGCCGCGCTCTCCGCCGCTTCGGTGAAGCGCGAGCCCAGCGCGGTGACGATGTCGCCGACCGGATTGGCGGCGGCCTCCACCTCCTCGCGGATGTCGCGCATCTGCACCTCGAAGCCGGCCTCGCCGGCCGCCATCAGCGCGCGCGTCTCCTGCTCGACATGGGTGTGGGTGTGCGTGTCGGTCTCCTGCACCATCATCATCTTGGGCGCCGCCGAGCCGCGCACCACGCCGAAGCTGCGGCCGCGCACGAAGCCGCTCGAAGTCACCCGCGCCAGACTCTGCGCCAGGTCCTTGGCCACTTCGCGATTGGGATCGCCGTTGACGCCGTGGCCGAGGTCCTCGTCCGGCGCCGGCGGCACATGGGCCAGGTCGTTGCGCCCGAGATAGGAAACGCCAAGCTCGCGGAAGATGTAATCGAGCACGCTGGTGGCGTTCTTGATCGAATCGTTGCCGATGACGAGGCCCGCCGGCTCGAAACGGGTGAAGGTGAAGGCCTCGACAAATTCCTCCAGCGGCACGCCGTATTGCAGGCCGATGGAAATGGCGATGGCGAAATTGTTCATCAGCGAGCGGAAGGCCGCACCTTCCTTGTGCATGTCGATGAACACTTCACCCAGGCGGCCGTCTTCGTATTCGCCGGTGTGCAGATAAACCTTGTGGCCGCCCACCACCGCCTTCTGGATGTAGCTCTTGCGCCGCGCCGGCAGCCGCTCGCGTTCGCGCTCCCGCACCACGCGCTCCACCACCCTCTCCACGATGCGCTCGGTGACGATGGCGGTGCGTTGCGCCTGCGGCTGGGCGAGGAGATCGTCCTCGTCCTCGTCGTCACCGACGGACAGCACCTGGCTGGCCAGAGGCTGCGACAGCTTGGAGCCGTCGCGATAGAGCGCATTGGCCTTCAGCCCCAGCTTCCACGACAGCATGTAGCTCTCGCCGCAATCGGCCACCGTGGCCGCGTTCGGCATGTTGATGGTCTTGGAGATGGCGCCGGAGATAAAGGGCTGCACCGCCGCCATCATGCGGATGTGGCTCTCCACCGACAGCGCGCGGCTGCCGATGCGCCCGCATGGATTGGCGCAATCGAACACCGGCAGATGCTCGTCCTTGAGATATGGCGCGCCTTCCAGAGTCATGGCGCCGCAGACGTGCAGATTGGCGGCGTCGATCTCGGCCCTCGCGAAGCCCAGCGCCTTCAGCATGTCGAAATCCGGCGCATCGAGCGCCGCGGCGTCGAGCTTCAGCACCTCGCTGCAGAACGCCGCGCCCAAGGTCCATTTGTTGAACACGAAGCGGATGTCGAACGCCGATTCCAGCGCCGCTTCGATCTTGCCGAGCTCTTCGTCGCCGAAGCCCAGCGCCCTCAGCCGCGCATGCGTCACGCCTTCGCGCAAAGCCTCCAGGCTGCCATGGCCGACCGCGTAGGCAACGATGGCGTCGATCTGCGCCTGATCGTATCCGAGCCCTGCCAGCGCCTCCGGCACGCAGCGGTTGATGATCTTGAAATAGCCGCCGCCCGCCAGCTTTTTGAACTTCACCAGCGCGAAGTCGGGCTCCACGCCCGTGGTGTCGCAATCCATGACGAGGCCGATGGTGCCGGTGGGCGCGATGACGGTGGCCTGCGCGTTGCGGAAGCCGAACTCTTCGCCCATGGCCAGCGCATCGTCCCAGGCGCGGCGCGCGGCGATGGCGAGATCGGCCTGGCGGAGTGCCACGTGATCCAGCGGAACGGGCAGGGTGGAGAGGTCCTCGTAGCCCGCCGTCTCGCCATGGGCGGCGCGGCGGTGATTGCGCACCACGCGCAGCATCGCGTCCCTGTTGGCGGCGAATTCCGGGAAGGGGCCGAGCTCGCCCGCCATTTCGGCGCTGGTGGCATAGGAGACACCGGTCATCACCGCCGAGACGGCGCCGGCGATGGCGCGCGCCTCGCGCGAATCGTAAGGGATGCCTGCGGCCATCAAGAGACCGCCGATATTGGCGAAGCCGAGCCCGAGGGTGCGGTAGTCGTAGGAGAGCTGCGCGATCTCCTTCGAGGGGAACTGCGCCATCAGCACCGAGACCTCGAGCACGATGGTCCACAGCCTGACCGCGTGCTCGAACGCGGGAACATCGAACACCTTCCGTCCATCAACATCCTGACGGAACGCCATCAGGTTGAGCGAGGCGAGATTGCAGGCCGTGTCGTCCAGGAACATGTATTCCGAACACGGATTGGAGGCGCGGATCGGCCCGCCGGCGGGGCAGGTGTGCCAGTCATTGATCGTGGAGTGGAACTGGATGCCGGGATCGGCGCAGGCCCAGGCGGCATAGGAAATCTTGTCCCACAATTCGCGCGCCTTCACCGTCTTGGCGACTTCGCTGCTGCCGCGCCAGGTCAGGTCCCAGTTGCCGTCCTCCAGCACCGCCTTGAGG
>DATCOJ010000235.1:0-10112 GCA_036564785.1 Rhizomicrobium sp.
GCCGTGCACATCGCCCAACCCTTGTCGGCGATGGCACGGATGGCCGGTTACGAGGTCAAGATCGTGGATCCCCGGGAGCGCTTCGCGTCGGCCGAACGCTTTCCGGACATGACGCTCATCCATGCCTGGCCTGAAGAGGCCTCGCTTCGCGCACTGCTCAAGCCGCGCAGCGCGCTGGTCGCGCTGACCCACGATCCCAAGCTGGACGATCCCGCGCTTGTGGCGGCGCTAAAATCGCCGTGCTTCTATATCGGCGCGTTGGGTTCGAAGAAAAATCACGCCAACCGGCTTGCCCGGCTCAAGGCGCAAGGCTTCGAAGATGCTCAACTCGCGCGGATTCACGGACCTATCGGGCTTGCCATCGGCGCCCGCTCGCCGGAAGAAATCGCGATCTCCATTCTCGCCGAAATGACGTCGGAGCTTCGGCTTGCCGAGGGCCACCCCGCCCCCGCCGGCGTGACTTCCCGCTAACCTTTTCCCGGCGGCCTGCGATAGCTGCTTCTGCTGTGCGAGGCGGCAAGCTCATCGCGCGTGATCGCGCCATCATGGTTGGCATCCATCCGCTCGAACATCCGCTGCTGCGAGGCGCCGAATTCCGCGAGCGTCACGGTGCCGTCGTGGTTCTGGTCCATGCGCTGGAACATGTGGCCGCTGGTTGCGCGCGAGTGGGTCGCCGCCGTCGCCATGTACTGGTCCTTCGTCAGGCTGGCACCGCCTTTGGCCCCCGCGCCGAATTGCTGCGCCAGCGCCTTGTCGAGCTCGGCGCGCGTCACCTTGCCGTCGTGATTCAAGTCGTCGCGCGGGCAGAAGCTGCCGCTGCCGCGTCCGCTTCGTCCATGGCCGCGGGGGCTGCCGCCCTTCGCCGCATTGGCGCCGTTGGCCGGCGGACGGCACAGGATGAAGCCGGCGGCTTGCTTGTCGGCGCGCGCGAATCGGGCGCGGATGGGATTGGCATATTCGTCGAAGGTCAGCTTGCCGTCGCCGTTCCAGTCGCTGCGGCGGAAGGCATCTTCGATGTGCTGCCGCGCACTGCGCGTGCGCGAATCGGCGAGCTGCTGCTGATTCATGGCTTTGGCGCCGCTCGTCGCCTGGGCAAAGCGCTGCGCCACCACCTTGTTCACCTCGTCGCGGGTGACTTTCCCGTCGCGGTTCAAATCATATTCGGCGAAGAAGCGGCCCGGTCCACGCCCATGCCCGCGTCCCTGAGGATGCTGCGCGTAGGAAGGCGGATGCTGCGCCTGCATGGCGGCTAGGGCCGCCCCGGCCCCCGCAACAATGGCGGCGCCGATCAACAGTCCGTAGCGGATCGAGTTCTTCATGGCATTCCTCCCCTGGCGATTTGCCATCCTAAGTAAACCCGGCCTTGTCGTGAATCTTTGTCTGCAAGCCGGATATTCGTCGCAAATGGAGCACGCCCAATTCATTCCGCCAAACTTTGCGACAATTTGCAATTGCGCCGGAGCGCAGGAGGCCGCATCGTCGGCCGCAAGAGCAAGACCATGGTCAAAGACGAGATCAAGCCGCACGTTCTGATCGTCGAGGACGCCCGCGACATCCGCGAGCCGCTGGCGCGCTATCTGCGCGAGCATGGCTACCGCACCAGCACGGCGCCGGACGCGCAGAACGCCCGCAAGATCATGCGCAGTTCCGGCATCGATCTGGTGGTGCTCGACATCATGATGCCCGGCGAGGACGGCCTCAGCCTGTGCCGCTATATCCGCGAGAGCTCGCAGATACCGGTCATCCTCCTGACGGCCCGCGGCGAGGAAGTCGACCGCATCATCGGTCTGGAAATGGGCGCGGACGACTATATCCCGAAACCCTTCAGCCCGCGCGAGCTGATCGCGCGGATCGCAGCGGTGCTGCGCCGGACCCAGGCCCTGCCGCCGCGGCAGAAGCCCGCCGAGGCCGAGCGCATCCGCTTCGGCGACTGGCTGCTCGACACCGGCCAGCGCGAGCTGATCGGCAAGGACGGCGTGGCGACGCCTCTTTCCAGCGGCGAGTTCGGCGTGCTGCATGCGTTGCTGGAGCGGCCGAAGATTTCCCTTACCCGCAACCAGCTGCTCGATTTGACCAAAGGCCGCGACGCCGAGCTGTTCGACCGCAGCATTGACAATCACGTCAGCCGGTTGCGCAAGAAACTGGAGCCCGATCCCAGGAATCCGCGCTACATCAAGACCGTCTGGGGCGGCGGCTATATGTTCGCGGTCGAGCCGGAGCGCGAATGAGCTTCGGCGTCTTCTGGCCCCGCACCCTGGCGGCGCAGCTCGTCATCGTCACCGCGGCAGCCGTGCTGGTGTCGAACATCGGCGTGGCGGCGTGGTTCGAGTTGAACCGCGAGCAGTTGACCGAGAGCGCGCTCAACGAGCGGCTGCTCGACCGCGCGGTCTCGGCCTCCGCCCTGCTGGCGTCGATCCCCGCCAGGCAGCGCGCTGCGGCCGCCAGCGCGCTGAGTTCCGGTCCGTGGGAATTCCGTATCCACCGCGGCAAGGCCGTGACGCTCCCCATGAGCGATCAGGAGCATGCGCTGGCTTTAAGGGCCGAAGCCCTGCTGCCGAAGGGCAAGACTCCGCGGCACGTGAGCGTAAAGTTCCGCGAGCCCGATCGCGTCGAAGCCCAGCGGCCCCGCAAGCCGCAGTCCATCGTCGAAGTCACCATCCCGCTGGTGCGCGGCACGCAGCTGGTGACGACCTTCTTCCGCCCACCCTCGCCGCCTTGGCCAAATCAATCGATCGCAGCGGCCGCCGCGGCCATCGTGCTCACTTCGCTGGCGGCGGCCCTGGTGGCGCGGCGGGTGACGCGTCCGCTCTCCAAGCTGGCGGAGGCGGCGTCGCAGGTCTCCCGCGGCGGCCAGGCTCCGCGGGTGCCGGAACAAGGACCGGATGACGTGCGCCGCGCCGCCACCGCCTTCAACGCCATGACCGACCAGGTGACGCGCATGCTGGAGAGCCAGCGCCAGCTGCTCTCCGCCGTCGGCCACGATCTGCGCACGCCGATCACCGCGCTGCGCATCAATGCCGAGTTCGTGCAGGACGCCGAGACCCGCGAAAGATTGGAGAAGAACCTGCAAGAGCTACAGGACCTGACCGAGGCCGTGCTCTCCGCGGCCAGGGGCGTGGGCTGGGAACGCATGCGCAGGATCGATCTGGCGGCGCTTATCGAAAGCCTGTGCGCCGATATGGAGGAGCGGCACGAGCCGGTGAGCTGGGAGCCGCATGCGCCGGCCGCACTGACCTGCCGTCCCGACGAGATCCGCCGCGCCGTGCGCAATCTCATCGAGAATGCCATCGCGTATGGCACGAAGGCCGCCGTCCGTCTGGAGGACACGCCTGAGGCCTATGAGATCGTGGTCGAGGACGAAGGACCGGGGATTGCCGAGGCGGATCGCGCACGCGTGTTCGAGCCGTTCGTTCGCCTCGAGGCGTCGCGCAATCTGGAGACCGGCGGCAGCGGCCTGGGGCTGACCATCGTCAAGGCCATCGCCGAGGGCCATGGCGGAGAGGTCGCGCTGGAAAACCGCGGCGAAGGCGGCTTGCGGGCGCGATTGCGTTTGCCGCGGGATGCAGCCGAAGCCTAAGCTTGGGACATGCAATTCGGTTCCTGTCCGGTCGGCTCCGCGCAAGGCGCGATCCTCGCCCATTCGGTGCGCGCGGACGGTCAGTTGCTGAAGAAAGGCCGCGTCCTTTCGAGCGACGACATCGCGCTCCTGCTTCGCTCCTCTCATTCGGACGTCATGGTGGCGCGGCTGGAGCAGAACGACGTTCCCGAAAACGAAGCCGCCGAGCGCATCGCGAGCCTGGTGGCGAACGACACGGTGCGAGTCGGCGCGGCCTTCACCGGCCGCTGCAATTTGTACGCGCTGGCCGACGGACTGGTGCTGATCGACGAGGCGGCGCTCATCGCGCTCAACGCCATCGACGAATCCATTACGCTGGCAACCGTCGCAGCTTTCTCCAGAGCCTCCGCCAAGCAGATGCTGGGCACCGTCAAGATCATTCCTTTCGCCGCGCCGCGGGCTGCGGTCGAACAGGCGGAGCGGCTTCTCGCGGAGGGTCCGATTCTTCGGCTTGCCCCCTTTTTGCCTCGCCGCATGGCCCTGATCTCGACCTTCCTTCCCGACACCAAGCCGTCGCTGTTGGACAAGAACCGCTCGGCGCTCGAGGCCCGGATAAAGTCCGTCGGATCGCAGATCGTGTTTGAACGCCGCGTTGCCCACACGACCCAAGCCGTCGCCGGCGCCATCGGTGAGGCGCGCGAGGCCGCAGACACAATCCTCATCTTTGGCGCCAGCGCCATCACCGATCGGCGTGACGTCATCCCGGCCGCGCTGGAGGCCGCGGGCGGCCGCATCGAGCGGTTCGGCATGCCCGTCGATCCCGGCAATCTCCTGTTGCTCGGCAAGATCGCAGACACCACCGTCGTCGGGCTGCCCGGCTGCGCCCGCTCGCCCAAGCTCAACGGCTTCGACTTTGTGCTGTGGCGCCTGGCGGCCGGCGTTCCGATCGCCGCGGAGGATATCGCCCGGATGGCCGCGGGCGGGCTGCTGACGGAAATCGCCAGCCGGCCGCAGCCCCGCGACGAGCGGCCGGTCTCGCCACCTGGCGCGCCGGAGATCGCAGCCATCTTGCTGGCGGCCGGCCTGTCCTCGCGGATGGGCGCCAACAAGCTCTTGAGCGAGATCGACGGCAAGCCGCTCGTCCGCCACGTCGCCGAGGCCGCCGCCGGCAGCTCTGCCAGACCCGTCATCGTGGTGACCGGCAACGATGCCAAGGCGGTGGAAAGCGCGCTGCAGGGTTTGCCTGTCCAGTTTGCAAACAATCCAGATTTTGCAAAGGGTTTGAGCGAGTCGCTGAAGCGCGGTCTCAAGGCTTTGCCCGAGAGCTGCGACGGCGCCGTGGTGCTGCTGGGCGACATGCCGGGCGTCACTTCCGCCCTGATCGACAAGCTGATCGCCGCCTTTGCGCCGGAGGAATCCCGCGCCATCTGCGTGGCGGCGCGGGCGGGCAAGCGGGGCAATCCCGTGCTCTGGGCGCGCCGCTTCTTTCCCGAGATGATGGCCCTTGAAGGCGATGTCGGCGCCCGCGGCCTGATCGGCAGCAACGGCGAACTCGTCTGCGAGGTGGATGTCGGCGGCGACGATCCGCTGACCGACATCGACACGCCGGACGATCTGGCGGCCTATCGCGGGCGTCAACCATGAGCGATCCGCTCTATCGCAAGGAGATCCTGCGACTGGCGGCGGACGCGCATGGCGCCGGCCGGCTGGAGCATCCAGACGCCAGCGGCACCGCGCACAATCCCACCTGCGGCGACAAGGTCACGGTCGATCTTGCGATCGGCGACGACGGACGCGTTCAAGCCATCGCGCATGTGACGCGAGCCTGCGTGCTGACCCAGGCGTCCGCCTCGATCCTCGGGCAGGCGCTGAAGGACGCGCGGCAGGAAGACGTCGAAGCTCTCGCCAACCAGGTGGCGGCCATGCTGATGGCGCAAGGCACAGCCCCCACCCCGCCCTTTGGAGACTATTCGGTCTTCGAAGGGGCCGTCGAACATCGCAACCGCCACCGCTGTGTTTTGTTGCCGATCGAAGCCGTTCTGGCGGCGTTCGACGCATCAGAGCCGCGCTAGTGCGGCGCCCAAGGGCCCGATTGCCACATGCGATCCCATCTGATCGATCGCGCCTAGCAAGAGAAGCGGTGTTCCCAGCGGTGAGCGATCGAACCGCACGTCTCCCTCCTTGCCAAGATTGAAGTCGCAGCGAACGCGCTCATCGCCATAGGAGCGGACAAAGGACAGTCCCGGCTCCTTGCACTCGAGGAATTCGATTTCACCCAAGCGAAGGGCCGGACTGGCCCGGCGTGCATTCAGCAAGGCGCGGGTGAATTCGAGCGCCGATTTGGCGTCGCGCTCCTGTTCCGAGACCGCCAACGCGCGGTGTGCCGGCGACAGCGGCAGCCACGGCGTGCCGCTGGAGAAGCCGAGATTGGGCGCGTTGGCGTCCCAGGGCATCGGCGTGCGGCAGCCGTCGCGACCGCCCGTGTAAGGATAGTAGAGGTCGCCGACCGGGTCCTTCAGCTGATCGCGGCGCAGTTCCGCCTGCGGGAGGCCCAACTCCTCGCCCTGATAGAGCAGCACCGTTCCCTTGAGCGAGAGCAGCAGCGCCAGCATCAGCCTGGCCAGTTCCGGCGGCGCGTGTTTACCGCCGAAACGCGTGACCGTCCGCATCACGTCGTGATTGGAGAAGGCAACCGACGGCCAATGCTCGGGATAGCGCGCCAGCAGCGCGTAGTGCTCGCGGATGAAATCCGGCGCCAGCTTGCGCGCATGCAGCAATGGAAAGCTGTAGCCGGAGTGCAGGCCCTTGTCGGGCGCGGCGAAGCAGCCGCAGCGTTCGGGGTCTTCGGAGAATTCCCCCATCACGAAACGCTCCGGAAAAGCCTCCACCGTGCGGCGGATCTCGTCCAGCACCGCGATATTCTCCGGCAGGTTGCTGTCGTGGTGATGACGCTGCAGGAACGGCGCGTGCGACCATTCGAAGGGTGTGCGCTCGCCGGGCGGCACCGGCGGATTGTCCGCGAGCGTCGCGTCGTGGAGATAGGCATTGGCGACGTCGAGACGGAAGCCGTCGACGCCCCGCGCCAGCCAATCGCGCAGCACCGCCAGCGCCGCTGCCTTGGCTTCGGGGTGGCGCCAGTTCAGCTTGGGCTGCTGGCGCAGGAATTTGTGATGGTAGTACTGCCGCCGCGCCGGCTGATAGGCCCAGGCCGGGCCGCCGAACGCCGAGAGCCAATTGTTCGGCGCGGTGCCGTCCTCGCGCGGCGGCGCCCACACATACCAATCCGCCTTGTCGCCGCCTTTCAGGCTTTCGGCGAACCAGGGATGTTCGTCCGACGTGTGCGCCAGCACCTCATCGGTCAGCACTCTGAGACCGCGGTCATGGGCTTCGGCGAGCAGCCGATCGAAATCGGCTTGCGTCCCGTAGTCGGGATGGATGCCCTCGTAGTCGGAGACGTCGTAGCCCCAGTCGCGATTGGGCGAGGGATGGATCGGCGACAGCCAGATGGCGTCAACCCCCAGCGACTTCACGTAATCGAGCTTGGAGATCAGGCCCGCGAGATCGCCCTGCCCGTCCGCGTTCCCGTCGCAAAAGCTGCGAATGTAAATCTGATAGATGGCGGCACCGCGCCACCAAGGCACGCCATTCATCCCGGTTTCGACTTTCCAAACTCAACGTCTTGTATCCCAATCCCCTGGGGCGGAGTATTAAAAAGCGCGGACCTTTTTCCCGCACGCAAGGCGCATTGTCGACGGGACGAATAGGGGGATCATCATGGCGACAATCGGGTTGCGGATATGCCTGTCGTTTGCCATCGGATGCGCATCCCTGCTTGCCGCGGCTGGCGTTGCGCAGGCGGCGGTCGATATCTCCTCCAAGCCGACGAAGAACATGAGTTGCTCGGCGGGCGTCTGCTCGCCGACGGCGAAAAAGGGGATCCTGAACGCCAACGACCTCGTCAATTTGTTGCAGGCGTCAGATGTAAAAATCACCACTGGGAGCGGCGCGATTACCATCGAGGTCACGGCATCATTTTCCTGGGTCACCCCGAGTCGCCTGACGCTCGACGCGAGCTATAATGTGAGCATCAAGGCGCCGATAGCGGTGGCCGGCAACGGCGCTCTGACCATCACGTCCAGCGACGGCATCGGCGGCGGTCAGTTGCTGTTCTTTCCCGGCGGCACTATCGATTTCTGGGATCTGAGCAGTAGCCTGATCGTCAATGGCAAGAGCTACGTTCTGGTGAACGATATCGAACAACTCGCCGCCAACGCGAACGGCAATGTGGCCCTGGCGAGAGACTACAATGCGTCGCTGGACGGCACCTATCTTGCGCCGCCGATCTCCGGCATTGGCGACGCCACTTTGGAAGGTTTGGGACACGCCATCGCCAATTTTTCGATAAGGAACAAGACGGGTGCCGCGGTTGGTTTGATCGGCAGTCTTGGCTCAAACGGCATTGTCAGGGATATTGGCATCGCGAATGCTGACATCGTCGCGCTGGACGGTAACACATTGGATTATCTCTATGGTGGAGCGCTTGTCGGGCAAAACCACGGCACGGTGCTGAACGCTTATGCAACCGGCAAACTGAAGGGTGGGAATGCAACGTTCTTGGGCGGTCTGGTTGGCTACAATAACGGCACCGTCGCCAATTCCTTTGCCGACGTTTACATGAGGGGCGACAGCTTCGGCACGGTCAACGGTTATGTCGCCAATGGTGGCCTCGTTGGCCGAAACGACATGGACGGGGTCGTTCTTTCGTCTTATGCCAGAGGCGTGATGGCCGGAAAAGACAGCGAGAACGTCGGTGGCTTGGTCGGAGAAAATCAGGGGCAGATTTCCCATTCCTGGTCAATCGGAAGAGTCTTGGCGTCGAAAGGCCGCGGGACGGGCGGGTTGGTCGGGCTGAATCTCGGATCCATTTCCGATTCCTATTCGAGCGCCGAGGTCAACGGCCGCGACGCTAGCGACGTGGGCGGCGGCGGCGTCGGGGGGCTGGTGGGCGTGAACGACCCAGGTGCCTATGGTACAGCCGATATCGAACGATCCTTTGCGACCGGAACCGTTCGCGGCGCTCAAAACTCCTGCCTCGGCGGACTTGTCGGCGTGAGCGACGGCGGTTCGATACTAAACTCATATTCGAGGGCGGCCGTGAGACTGGGCGACACGGCTTATGGCACCTCGGGGGGAATGGTCTGTTCCAATGCCGGTTCGATTGGCTATTCCTATTCCACCGGCGTAGTCGCACTGGGAAACGGCGGCTACCGCGGCGGCCTGATCGGCGGTGACGACTCCTCGAGCGACCTTCTGGACACCTATTGGGACTTGAACACGAGTGGGATCGGCGATCCGAGCCGTGGCGCCGGCAATATCGCAAACGATCCCGGCATCGTCGGCTTGACCGACGCACAGCTGAAATCGGGCCTGCCCGATGGCTTCGATCCCGCGGTCTGGGGCCAGAGTGCGACCATCAACGGCGGCTATCCGTACCTGCGCGCCAACCCACCGCCCAACTAGGAGCTATCGATGGAGCGATGCTTGCGTTCGCCAATGCGGCTCATGGTCGCCTCGATCCTGCTTGGTCTGCTTGCGATGGCATCCGGCGCGCGGGCCGCCATCGACATCACCGCCGGCCGCACCAAGAACATGCGATGCGCGCACGGGCTGTGCATGCCGGTCGCCAAGGGCGCCTCGCTCAACATTCACGAACTTGCCAAGCGGCTCGCCGAATCCGATGTGAAAGTCGTCACCGCCAACGGGGCCCTGACCATCGAAGTGACGGCCCCGCTCAGTTGGGCCAGCAGCCATCGGCTGACCCTCGCCGCCGGCTACAATATCGGCGTCAAGGCGCCGGTGACGGTCGCCGGACCCGGCCGCCTCACCATCGCCACGGGGGCAAACGGCGCGGGAGGATCTCTCCGGTTCCGCGGACGAGGAAAAATCGATTTCTGGGACCCCAAGGCGCGACTCGTCATCAACGGCAATGCCTACGAACTCTCCAATGACGTCGTCACGCTGGCCGATGGCATAGCGCAACATGCCTCGGCGCATTTCGCGCTGGCCCGGGACTACGATGCGCGCGGCGACGATTTCGGGGCCCACACGCCCATCCCCACCACCTTCAAAGGCGTATTCGAAGGGCTGGGCCATGCGATCGCCAATGTTTCCATCCACGACAAGAGCGACCGCTGCGTCGGCCTGTTCGCCTCGATCTCGGACTCCGGGGTCGTCCGGGATATCGCGCTGCCCAATGCCGCGGTGTCCCTCAGCCTGCATCGCTACGCTCGCAGCGGCGCATTGGCCGGCTGCAACGAAGGCGTGGTCGAGGGCGCTTCGGCGAGCGGTACGGTGATCGGAACGTGGTCGGGCGGGCTGGTGGGATACAATGGCGGCCTGATCGCCAACTCCAGCGCCAATGTGGCGGTCACCGGCAAGCTGGTCGGCGGGCTCACGGGCATCAGCGACGGAACCATCTTCCGCTCCCATGCCGAGGGCAGCGTCTACGCCAGCGCGGTGGTCGCCGATGCTGGCCGCATCTCCCTGGCGGGCGGAC
>DATCOJ010000236.1:0-15760 GCA_036564785.1 Rhizomicrobium sp.
GGGGCAGAGGTGGCAAGCGGCAGCGCCGAGACGACGCGGTCGGGGAAGCTCACCAGCCATTGCAGCACCTGCATGCCGCCCATGGAGCCGCCGGTGACGCAGAGGAGATCGCGAATGCCGAGCGCGTCGAGCAGCATGGCCTGCGCCCGCACCATGTCGCGGATGGTGACCACAGGAAATCCCAGCGCATAGGGCGTGCCGGTCGCCGGATCGTCGTCCGCTGGACCGGTCGTGCCCATGCAGCCGCCGATCACGTTGGGACAGACGACGAAAAATCGGTCGGTGTCGATCGGCAGACCCGGCCCCACCATACGGTCCCACCAGCCGCGCCGGCCGGTCATCGGATGCGTTCCGGTAACGAACTGATCGCCGCTCAGCGCGTGGCAGACGAGAATGGCGTTGGAACGGGCGGCATTGAGCGTTCCGTAGGTCCTGTAGGCGATGGTGAACGGTGTCAGCCTTCGCCCGCAATCGAGCGTCAGCGTCTCACCCGGGCCGAAGCGGATCGCATGGCCGCGCTCGGCGTCCGGCGCGAGCAGCGGTCGCGGAAACCTAGGTTGGATCGCTTCGGCCATCCTTCGCCTCGACGGTGCCAGCGCCGCTTAGAGGGCCGGGCCGGCTTCGTCAACGCGGGGGCGCGCTTTGATTTTGCGCGAGCCGCCCCCTAACAATGACCGCGACATGGGACCGACGCCAAAGCCCGGCGTGCTCGAGATCACGCCCTATATCGGCACGCGTGCCGAACCGGCCAGGCGCGTCCATCAGCTTTCGGCCAATGAGTCGGCGCTGGGGCCGAGCCCTGCCGCCATCGAAGCGTTCCTGGCCGCCGGCTCGGAGCTGCAGTTCTATCCCGACGGCGGCGCCCATGAGCTGCGCGAGGCCATTGGCAAGATCCACGGCCTCAATCCGGAGCGCATCGTCTGCGGCAACGGCTCGGACGAGTTGCTGACCCTGATCGCCGATGCCTATCTTCGGCCCGGCGACGAGGTGCTGTTCAGCGAACACGCCTTTGTCGTCTATCGGATCGTCACCCTGGCCAACAGCGCCACGCCGGTCGTCGTGCCGGAACCGGAGCTTCGCGTCGATGTCGAGCGCATGCTGGCCGCGGTGACATCCAAGACGCGGCTCGTCTACGTCGCCAATCCCAACAATCCCACCGGCACCTGTCTGTCGGGCGAGGAATTGCGGCGCCTGCGCGCGGGACTGCCGCCCGAGACCCTGCTGGTGATCGACGCCGCCTATGCGGAATTCGTGCGCCGCAACGACTACGAATCCGGCATCGAGATGGTTTCGCAATTCGAAAATGTGGTGATGACGCGAACCTTCTCCAAAGCCTACGGCCTCGCGGCGCTGCGGGTCGGTTGGGCCTTCTGTCCCGCGGAGGTCGCCGATGTGCTCAATCGCGTGCGCGGACCCTACAATGTCTCGCTCGCCGCACAGCGTGCTGCCGCAGCCGCGCTACGCGACCGCGCGCATCTCGAACGCGCCGTCGCGCACAACGAGAAATGGCGCGGCTGGATCGTCGAACAGGTGCGCAAGCTCGGGCTGCGCGCCGATGACAGCGCGGGGAATTTCGTGCTGATTCATTTTCCGACGGGCGGTGCCAAAAGCGCGAAACACGCCGACCGCTTTCTGGCCGAGCGTGGCCTGATGCTGCGGCCTGTCGCAAACTACGGGCTGCCGGACTGCCTGCGCATGACGGTTGGGCTGGAAGAGGCCAATCGCGCGGTGATCGCGGCGCTGGAAGAATTCATGAAGGTTTCCGGATGAGCGACGATTCCAAACCGATGTTCGGAAGAGTGGCGCTGCTGGGCATCGGCCTGATCGGCTCGTCCATGGCGCACGCCATGCGCCGAGCGAAGCTTGCCTCGCACATCGCCGGCTTTGCCAGGCACCAGGACACGCTCGACAGGGCCGCGGCCATCGGCTTTGCGGATTCTCTGCATGCCACGCCGGAGGCAGCCGTGCGCGATGCCGACCTCGTGGTGCTGGCGACGCCGGTAGGCAGCTTCGGCGCGCTGGCCGAGGAGATCGCGCCTGTGCTCAAGCCCGGCGCCATTCTGAGCGACGTGGGCTCGGTCAAGACCGCGGTGTTGCGGGACGTGGGACCGCACGTACCCAAAGGCGTGCATTTCATTCCCGCCCATCCCATCGCCGGCACCGAGCAGTCGGGACCGGAAGCGGGCTTCGCCGAACTGTTCGACGGGCGCTGGTGCGTGCTGACCCCACCGCCCGAGGCCGATCCGCAAGCCGTCGAGACCTTGCGCGCGTTCTGGCAGCGTTGCGGCAGCCAGGTGGAAGTGATGGATGCCAGGCACCACGATCTGGTGCTCGCCATCACCAGCCACGTGCCGCATCTGATCGCCTACAACATCGTCGGCACCGCGGACGATCTCGAAGCGGTCACGGAAGGCGAAGTGATCAAATTCTCGGCCGGCGGTTTCCGCGATTTCACCCGCATCGCCGCTTCCGATCCCACCATGTGGCGCGACGTCTTCCTCAACAACCGCGAGGCGGTGCTGGAAATGCTGGGGCGCTTCAACGAGGATCTGAGCGCGCTGCAGCGGGCGATCCGCTGGGGCGACGGCGACATGCTGTTCAATCTGTTCACCAGAACGCGCGCGATCCGCCGCTCCATCGTCGATGCCGGCCAGGACACGGCGGCGCCGAATTTCGGCCGTTCACGGCCGCCCAAGCCCTGAGCCCGCCGGGACGATCCTATTGCCTTGGAACGCGAGGCTTGTCCCCGATGGCCCGCGCAAGGTTCCGCTCAGATCGTGATGCGCATCGAGCGTCAGGCGGCCGCGAAGCGACAAGCGCTGCTGTTTTCGCTTCAACGAAAAGTCGGTGACATCGAGCGCGCCCCGGCGCCGCCAGCCATCGAGCGCATCGGAAGGCGACTCCAATCCGCGAAGCAGGCGGTCGAGAGTTGAGGCGCTGTCGAGAGTTCCCTTCGCCGTGAGTTCATCGATATTGGGGCCAAGCGCGGCGGCATAGCCGCCCGGAATATATGCGCGCTGCAGTTTGACGAACGTGTCGATGGCATCTCCCCGGATGCGGAAATGGAACTGCGCATCGGCGGCGCGGAAATCGGCGCCGTCGAGATCGACGATCTCCGAATCGAAGCGCACAAGCCTGCCATCCTGCAGAATTGCGCTGGCCCGAAAGCTGCCGGGCAGAAACTCGAAGCGGTGCGCACCACCGTGCGCATCGTGCCATGTCAAAGTCTGCGGCCCAGCCGCCTCGAGGATCGCCTGCACCCGGCCATAGGTCAGCGCATGCATGGCGAAGTCTTGGGTCATCCAAATCAAGGAACCGTCAACCTCGCGCACTTCCACACGCAGATCTTTCAGGATCGTGTCGAGGCGAAAGGGAAAGCCGGCGATGCGCTTCTGCGCAAAGCTCACCCGCACGCCCGGCATGATTTCATGTCCGTTGACGGCGTCGAGCCGCTTCGACAGCGCGCTGGCATCGATCCACCAATGGATCATGGCGAGCGCCGCCAGGGTCAGCAGCAGCGCGAGCGGCGCCCAGAGAAAGAACCGGCTGGAATATTTCATTCGATGACCCTAGCCGGTCCGCAGCGCCGCCGCCGGGAACACGATGTCGCGCACATGGGCCAGCCTGGCTTGGCGTTCCAGTTCCCCCTCCAGCTTGGCGCGCCGCGCCTTGCTGAAGGAAAGGCGCGGCTCCATCCACAGCGCCTTGACCGCCAACCGGTCCTTGTCGCGCTCCGCTTTCATGTCGATGCGGCCGACGAAACGGGAGCCTTCCAGCAGCGGGAAGACGTAGTAGCCGTATTTGCGCTTAGGCGCAGGCACGTAGACTTCGATGCGGTAGTCGAAATCGAAGATGCGCTCGGCCCGGGCGCGGTCGCGCAGCACCGGATCGAAGGGCGACAGCGCCCGCAGCCGCGAGGTGGGCGCCGGCAGCCGCGCCAGCGCATCTTCGATATCCGGCCGGGCGACGGCAGCAAAATCGCGCCGGCCGGACGCGCCCTGCAGGATCGCATCGACCAGCCGGCCGCGCCGTTTCTCGGAGGCGATCCAGCGCGCAGCTTCGGCGATGGAGGCATGCCCCCAGAAATCGGCCAGCATCTTGGGCGTGGCCGCGCCCAGCCGCGCCAGCGCCTCGCTCGAGGCCCAATCGAGCGTCTCGCCGCGCGACGGCCGCTCGCTGCGCAAGGCTTCCGGTATGAGACGTTCGGCAAGGTCGTAGATCTTCTCGAAGCCGTCGCGCTCAACCACCGCGAATTCCCCGGCGCGCCAGAGATATTCGAGTGCCGCCTTGGCCGGCCCCCAGCCCCACCAGGGGCCGGTGCGTCCGCCCAGATGCGCCAAATCTCGCGCGCGGACCGCGCCGTGCTGCTCGACATGGGCGCGAACCGTCGCGATCACGCGGTCGTCGCCGAAGCGCTCGCGCCACGGCTCGATGCGGGCTTTTGCTTGGGCAAAACGATGGTACCAATGCAGATAGTGCTCGATCGGGATCAGCGAGGAATCGTGCGTCCAGTGCTCGAACAGGGCCGGCCCCTTGGCCTGCAGCCGCTCCAGATGGCGGGGGCGATAGACGGTGTGGCGCGCGAAGAGGATGTGATGATGCGCCCGCTCCACCACGCGGATGGAATCGAGCTGCACGTAGCCGAGCTTGGCGATCAGCGGACGCAGCGCGCCAACGCCGCCTTGCTGTCGCTCGCCGGAAAGTCCGGTTCGCGCCAGGATGAGCGCGCGCGCCTTCTCGTTGGCGATGAGCAGCGGCGCACTCACCCAATCAGCCGCAGCGGGAATAGCCGCAAGAGATGCAGGTGTCGCAGGCTTCGAGCTTGATGAAGCTGGCCGAGCCGCAGCGGGGACATGGCCGCGCGGGGGCGCCTTCCGCACCCACCGCGAGTGCGCGCGCTTCTTCCGGCACGAGCGATTCGCGCGGCGTCATGAAGCCGGTGGCGATCAAATGCCGCTCGATCACCTCGCCGATGGCGGCCAGGAGCGAGGGCACGTAGCGTCCGCCCATCCACTGCCCGCCGCGCGGGTCGAACACGGCCTTCAACTCGTCGACCACGAAGGCGACATCGCCGCCGCGGCGGAACACGGCGCTGATCATGCGGGTGAGCGCCAAGGTCCAGGCATAAGCCTCCATGTTCTTCGAGTTGATGAAGATCTCGAAGGGACGGCGGCGGCCGTCCTTCTCGATGTCGTTGATGGTGATGTAGAAAGCGTGATCGGAATCGGCCCATTTGATCTTGTAGGTCTGGCCGAGCAGCACTTCGGGGCGGTCGAGCGGCTGGGTCATATAGACCACGCCGCCTTCCTGTTTCAATCGCGCGGCGGTGTGTGGCAAAGCGAGCGGCAGAGTCGGCTCTTCGAAAATGTCCGCCTGCTCGATAACCGGCTCGGGCTGCAGCGCGACAGGCGCGGGTGGTGGTTCGGTGGGAGGCGCTTCCAGCACCGCGCCTCTGACCGCGCTCGGCCGATAGGTGGTGCAGCCTTTGCAGCCCATCGCATAGGCCTTGAGATAGACATCCTCGAAAGCCTCGAAGGAACTATCCGCCGGCACGTTGATGGTCTTGGAGATCGAGCTGTCGATGTGCTTCTGCGCTGCCGACTGGACCGCCAGATGATCCTCCGGCGACAAGGTTTGTGCGGTGACGAAGTAGTCGGGGAGGGGCGCCTCCTCGCCGAAGCGGGCCCGGAAGGCGCGCAGCGCGAAATCCTCCACAATCTCCTCGCTCTGTGTGCCGTCGGGCTTGAGCACCTTGCGGGCGTAGCGATAGGCGAACACCGGCTCGATCCCGCTCGACACATTGCCGGCGAACAGCGAAATGGTGCCGGTCGGCGCGATGGAGGTCAGCAGCGCATTGCGGATGCCTTGGGCAGCGATCTGTTCGCGAATCTCCTCCGGCAACCGTCGGATGTTCGGCCGCGCCAGATACTCGCCCGCGTCGAACAGCGGGAAGGCGCCCTTCTCCTTGGCGAGCTCCGCGCTGGCCGCATAGGCCGCGTGGGAAACGAGCGACAGCCAGCGCTCGATCAGCGCCAGGCTCTCCGGCGAGCCGTAGCGCGTGCGGCAGAAGATGAGCGCATCGGCAAGCCCGGTGACGCCCAGCCCGATGCGCCGCTTGGCCAGCGCCTCGGCGCGCTGCTCGGGTAGCGGAAAGCGCGACACATCGATGATGTCGTCGAGGAAGCGCACGGCGATGCGCGCCAGCCGCTGCAGCTCCGCTTCATCGAGCGCCGCATCTTCCTCGAACGGGTGCTTGATCAGCCGCGCCAGGTTGATCGAACCCAACAGGCAGGCGCCATAGGGCGGCAAGGGCTGCTCACCGCAATTGTGTGCCCAGAAGCCATTTGCGTCGAAGGCATTTAGGCCTGGGATTGCGGCATCAAAAACCTCTGCATCTCCCGCGGGACGAACGGCTTCGACGGTTGCAACAAACGCCTCGCGGTTCAAGCTTCGCCGGTAATTCAGAAGCGTGTTTGCAAGGCGAACGGACTTGGCCGCGTCAGCGAATCCAACACGCTTTGCGAAGATTGGAAGATTGTCGCCCGCAATGACCAATTCATGCTGTTCGCGCGTCTGGTATGGCTTCTTTCCGCCGCGACCATCCGGCAGAAGGCGCTCCCCCGCGGGGCGGCGCCCGCGATAGATGGAACTCGCAATGCCCAGACGCAGAAGCATGCGTTGCGCAGCTTCCAATGTTCCCAAATCGCTTTGAGCCAGCCGGACACTTGCGCCCTTCTCCTGTGCACCCTGTACGCTTCCATCGGTATCGAACAGACCGCGGAGAAACGCGGCATGAAATGCGGACGAGCGGTTCTCAATCGCCGCAGTGATCTTCTTGGCGCGCGGGGCGAGCCCGTGTTCAAGTGCGAGCTTCTTGAGCGCAGCGAAGCTCAGCCTCCACTCCCCGCGGCCAGAAACTTCCGCCCAACCGGTAAAATCGGACCGGCGTTCGAAATGTCGCGTAGCCTCAAGAGCCGCCTCCATCACGCCGCGCACGCCGGGGCGCTCGTCTGCACCGTTTGCCACTCGCCGTCCTGGCCAGACAGACAACACCGCCTTGTCGGACTTCAAAACGCCGTCGCCGATCAGCAGCCCAAGCAGATATCCTTCGGCTGCTTCGCGTTTGGAGCCAGTTCCCCACTGCGGGGCATTGCGATGATTGTGAATGAGAACCTCGTCCCCGGAAGAAAGCGAGCCGGCCTCAGTCCATTCCCACTCGCAAGACCAACGGGTCCGCCGCGTCACCTTGCGAACGCGATGATCGACAGTCAGGCGCAGGCGGTACCCCTCAAGCGTCTTGAGCTCGACAATTGGTTTCATGCCACGCGAGAAAAATCCCCGTGAATCGGTAGCCCAGGAGCGTCCTTCGGCAATCGCTTCGAAGGGGCGTCCGACAAGCTCAGCGATTTGCCTCGGGCCGTCGGCTGTCATGACGAAGGTATCTGCAGTTAGGCAAGGGTTGGTCGCCGAGATGGTTTCGCAATAGGCGAGGTTGTTCTCCGCGTTGATGCGATCGATGAAGACGACGCCGGGCTCCGCGGTCTCGTAGGTCGCCCGCATGATGCGGTCCCACAGCTCGCGCGCGCGCAGCGTCCTGTAGACGCGGCCGTCAAACTTCAGCGGCCACTCGGCGTCGTCCTTCACCGCTTCCATGAAAGCATCGCTCGCCAGCACGGAGAGATTGAACATGGTGAGCCGGCCGGGCGTGCGCTTGGCCTCGACGAAAGTCTCGATGTCGGGATG
This sequence comes from Rhizomicrobium sp., assembly GCA_036564785.1. GTDB lineage: Bacteria > Pseudomonadota > Alphaproteobacteria > Micropepsales > Micropepsaceae > Rhizomicrobium. The sequence continues at coordinate 7,744 of DATCOJ010000236.1, forward strand.
ATCACAGGCGAGCGTCGCCATCATGGCGCCGCGGCGCGAGCCCGCGCTCATGATGGTGCGGCACATGGCGTCCCACACCTCCATGAAGGAGACGGGGCCGGAGGCGTCCGCGCCCACGCCTTTCACTGCGGCGCCGCGTGGCCTGAGTGTCGAGAAGTCGTAGCCGATGCCGCCGCCCTGCTGCAGCGTCAGCGCCGCCTCGCGCAGATGCGCGAAGATGCCGTCCATGGAGTCGGGGATGGTGCCCATGACGAAGCAGTTGAACAGCGTGACGCTGCGCTGGGTGCCGGCGCCGGCGAGGATGCGTCCCGCCGGCAGGAAGCGATGGCCGGCCAAGGCGCCCGCGAATTCCAGCGCCCAGCGCCGCCGTCGCTCCGGCGCTTCGGCCTGGGACGCCGCCAGCGCCACCCGCGCCCAACTCTCCTCCGGCTCGCGGTCGATGGGCGTGCCGTCAGCCGCCTTGAAGCGGTATTTCATGTCCCAGATCTGGCGGGAAATATCGGACATGGCGGTTCCTTCCGCCCAAGCCCGGGCGGGCGCGAGAGCTAACAACAGCAAGCGTTAAAGTCAAGAATTGTTCTTGTCTTGTTCACGTCCTTTCGGGACTCTAGACCGCGCGCGGGATGCCAAGTTGGCCATAGGGCGCGTCGAGTTCGGCGCGGTTCCATTTCCCCAGATCGGCGGCAGCGGCATAGGTGCTTTCCAGAAACGCCAGCAGCGTCGCTCGCGGATCGGCGGCCGTGCGCACGGCGTCGTAGGGCAGCAGGAATTCGCCCAGTTCCCGATTGAAGAAGGCGGCGGCCGGCCGCACCGGCGCCGCATCGAAGCCCGTCGGCTGCGGATAGGCGTAGGAGTAGAACGCAGCGTCGTCGATCGGGCCGCCGCCCGGCCAGAACCCGGCGCTGGAAACCTCGTGCGAATAGGCCTCGCGCGTCACCGCGTCGGAGAGATGCGGAATGCCGCCCGGATGAAGCGGCGCGCGGCGGCCCGAGAAGCGCGTCACCGCCAGATCGAAGCCGCCCCAGAAGAAATGCACCGGGCTCGCCTTGCCGAGAAAGCCGGTGCGGAAATACGAGAACACCTCCTGCGAGGACAGCAGCACGCGCCAGAAGCGGTGGGCGTAGTCGCGGTCGTAGGCGCGATGCACGATGTCCTCATGGAATGGAATTGCCTCCACCATCTCGCACGGCACCGGGTCGATGCTCGCTTCGCAGCCCAGCTCGGCGAATGCGTGCAGCACGTCGGCGTGGAACTCCGCCACCGTCATCGGCTTCAGCATCAACTGCCGGGCATGGCCATCGCTCGCGCGCAGCCACAGCACGTGATCGATGAAATCGAACTCGATCTGCAAAGCGCGCGCGCCGAAGAACACCAATGGCGTGGCGAACCCGCGCGCCGTCAGCCGATAGGTGACATGCCAGGAATGATTGAGCCAGGGCGACACCGCCAGCGGAATCTTGCCGACGACCTGCGTCCACAGCTGCAGGGTGGCGGCGGTGTCCTTCCACGCCGCATAGGGCAGTTCCGGCCACGGCGCTTCGTGTGAACTCGCAGACATCGCATCCGTCCTATGGCGGCACTGTCCTGCAATCGTCAATTGCTGCGCAGGAACCCGTGATAGTTCTCGTCGGGGGTCGTATACCAGCCGGTGATCAGGCCCCGGTTGTTGATGGCATTGGGATAGGTGCCGACCGCGCCGGAGACATCGAAGGTTTCGAGTCCGCCATCCGCATGGCGTACGAAGCCGTGCGCCGCATAGTTGGCGTCCAGGTAGTAGCCGGCAATCTTGCCCTTCCGGTTGATGCCGTTTGCCACGGTTGAGATTGCGCCGGGGACATCGAAAGTGGTGACCGTGCCGTCGGTCGCGCGCACGAAGCCGTGGAACAGGAAATTCGCATCGGCAAAGTAGCCGGCGATCGTGCCGTCCGCATTGATGCCTTGCGCGAAAGTGCCGCCCGGCGCGTTGGGCGCATCGAAGCTGGCGATGGTGCCTGCGGCATCGCGCACGAAGCCATGCACGGCGCCGTTCTCGTCGCCCCAGTGCCCCGCGATCACGCCGCTGGAATTGATGCTCATGGGACTGGTGCCGTAGGTGTCGCCGTCGACGTCGAAGGTCACGAACTTGCCTCTGGAACTGCGAAGGAAGCCGTGGGGAACGGAATAGAAATCGTAGTAGGAACCGACGATCGCGCCCTTGGCGGTGATGCCGATCGGAAACGTGCCGTTGTCGTCGCCGGGGGCATGGAATTCCGTCATCGTGCCATCGATCGTGCGGACGAAGCCGGGGTGATTGCCCTCGTCGACCGTCCAATATCCCGAGGCGATGCCGTCCCTGTTGATGCCGTAGGCGGCGGTGACTCTGGAATCCACGTGGTCGAACGTGGTGAAGCTTCCATCGGGGGCGCGGATGAAGCTCTCCGTATCGCTTCCGTTGAACCAGAAGCCGACGATGCTGCCGTCCGTGTTCGCGGTCCAAGGGTAGGTGTCGGCGGCGCCCGGAGGATCGAACGTGACGATCTCCGCTTTAGCCGCTGCTGCGGACGCGTAAATTGCGGAACTCAGCACGGCGCAACTGGCGAGGGCGAAAAGCTTTGCGGTATGCGAGATCGTCTTCCGATTCATGGCTGCCTCCCTGTTCCCGCACGCAGGATATCGTCATAGCCCGATCCGGACTAGGTCCAGCATTTGATAAGCGAAGCAAGGACGGCCGGCGAGTCTCGGGCGTCACGACATCGGATTCGCGGGCGGCGGATCGGGCGGCAGCGGGATGAATTCGTCCTTGTCGAGATCTGGCAGCTTCATGCGGCCGGCGCGCCAATCAGCCTTGGCCTGCTCGATGCGCTCCTTGGACGACGAGACGAAGTTCCATTCCACGAAGCGCGGGCCCACGGACTCCCCGCCCAGCGCCATCACCACCGCATCCTCCGACGCGGCAATGGAGGCAGGCGCACCCGCGCCGAACACCAGCATCTGTCCCGGACGAAAGGCGCGGCCGTCGGCTTCGACTGCGCCCGACACCACATAGGCGGCGCGCTCGGGATAGTTGTCGGGCAGCGCCGCCTTGGCGCCCGCCGCCAGCTGCCAATGCGCATAGAACATCGGCGAATGCGTCTTCACCTCGGACCTCAATCCGAAGGCAGAGCCGGCCAGCAAGCGAACGCGCACGCCTCCGTCCTCGCCGACGGGAAGCGCGCCCTCGCCGTAATGCGCAAAGCCCGGCGCGGTCTCCTCCTCTTCCACCGGCAGCGCCACCCAGGCCTGGATGCCGTGCGTGCGTCCGCCTTCGGCCCGCGCCTTCTCGAAGCGCTCGGAATGGGTGATGCCGCGGCCGGCGATCATCCAGTTGACTTCGTTCGGGCGGATCGGCTGCTCCGAGCCGAGGCTGTCGCGATGCATGATCTCGCCGTCGAACAGATAGGTCACCGTCGACAAGCCGATATGGGGATGCGGCCGCACATCCACCTTGCGCGAGATGCCCGGCGGGAAGTCGACCGGCCCCATGTGATCGAAGAAGGCGAAGGGCCCCACCATGCGATGCGCCGCGAAGGGCAGCACGCGGCCGACCTCGAAGCCGCCCAGATCCTTGCGCCGCTGATCGATCACGATGTCCAGCATGGCGGCCTCCTCTCGCAGACGGCGATCACGAAGCCAACAATCTCTCGCCTTCGTCAACCAGCTTCGCGGTCGCCGTCTCGATCCGGTTCTGCAGTTCCTGCATGAAAACCGGCCGCTTGAGGCCTGCGGGAATCGCCGGCAGGAATTCCAGCACGATGCGGCCGGGCTTCTTGATGAAGCCGGCGGGGCCCGTCCAGAACAATCCCGAATTCAACGCCACCGGAACGCACGGCACGTCGAGCAAGCTGTAAAGCCCCGCCACGCCGGGCTTGTAGTCCGGCGGCGCGCCCGGCTTCTTCCGCGTCCCTTCCGGGAAGATGATGATGGGATGTCCCCATTTGATCGCCTCGCGGCCCTGCGCCGCCATCGAGCGCAGGGCGCCGGCGCCGGCATCGCGGTCGATGAAGATCATCCGCGCCTTCATGGCGTACCAGCCATAGAACGGCACCCAGGACAGCTCGCGCTTGATCACCACCATGGCATCGTCGAGCGTCAGATAGAGCGCGATGGTGTCCCACATGCTCATATGCTTGGAGGCGACCAGCACCGCATCGCGCGGGACCTCACCGCGCACTTCGTAGTCGAGGCGAGCAATGTGCTTGAGGCCCCACAAGGTGGCACCGCCCCAGACCTTGGCCGCGAGCTTGCTGTAGCGGCGCGGTGCCGCCAGGGCCCAGACGAAGCCGAGGTTGAACACCACCGACACCAGCGCGAACCACAGGAAGAACAGGATGGAGCGGAGAAGGATCATCGGCGCGGCTTGCTGGTAACCTCGAATCTACAGATGGACCGCGGTCTCGAAAGTCAACCGCGGCGGTGGGTGTCGGTCGCCGGCACGTCCTGGCTGATGAAGCGGTTGAGCACGAAGCTCGCCAGGTATTTCACGTATTCGGCCTGCAGCAGCCGCATGGTATGGGCATTGCGCCACCAGGCCGCGAAGTCCACGCCTTCGGGCTCGACGGGATAGGGCTCGAGCCGGACCCCCGGCATGTCGGCCGAGAACTCCGCCAGGCTGCGCGGCATGTGATAGTTCGCGGTCACCAGGATCAGGCTCTTGTAGCGGTGAGCCTTGACCCAGCCGGCCGCTTCCGCCGCATTACCTCGGGTGTCCTCCGCGGCGAAATCGAGATCGGCGCAGCAGTCGAATTTGCGACCGCCATGGGCCAGCTGCTTGATCTCGGGCTTGGTGATCGCCGGATGCACGCCGGTGATCAGCAGCCGCTTGCCGGCGCCGTGCTCCAGCAGAGAGACCGCGGTGTCGAGCCGCGCATCGCCGCCGGTCAGCGCCACGATGCCATCGGCATGGGCCACTTTCTCCGGGCGGTGCGGCAGGCTGCCGGCGAAGACGAGAAAGCCCAGCGCATAGAGCACCACGACGCCGGCCAGCAGCTTCGTCAGGAAACCCAAGGATCTTCTCGCCGTCTCCATTCCTCGCCCATTCCGCGCGCAGGGTCTTGCGCGATTGGCGCAATTCTAGGGCAATCCGCGCCTATCATTAGTAAATCCTGCGTAGGGCCGAAAGCACGGAAAGCCGGGCCGTGACCAACGCGATCAGGCTTGCGGCCGCGGGAACCGCCAGCAACCAGGCCAATTCCGCCGGTTTCAGGCTCAGCGGCGGCAGGAACGGCACCGGCTCGATGCCGGCGAATTCGAGGCCTCCGGCCGCCACGAAAAACCCCGCCGCCAGCAAGGCGCCGACGGCCGCCGCCGCCAAGGTCGCCAGGAAATAGTGCCACTCGAAGGCCCTCGCGATGAAGCCCGCATGCGCGCCCATCTGGTGCAGCAGCTCCACGATCTCGTGATGCGCTTCCAGCCCCGCCCGCGTGGCAAAGGCGACCGTCGAAGCCGTGGCGATGGCGATCAGCAGCAGCACCGCATAGGCCGACCAGCTGATGGTGCGCGCCAGCGTGCGCAATCGCGCGATCCAGCGGGTGTGATCGTCGAGCACGGAATCCGGCGCCGCCGCTTTCAGCCGGCTGCGCAGGCTTTCGAGATCGACGCCGGCGCCCGGCACGATCGTCGCATCGATCAGGCGCGGCAGCGGCAGCTCGCCGATCAGCGCATCGGCGCCGAGCCACGGCTTGACCAGATTGAGTGTCTCCTGATCGGAGACGCGCTGGGCATGGGCGATGCCGGGCGCGGCGCGCAACACGCGGAGCGCCGCCTCCACTTCGCCGTCGAGCGAGACCGCGGATTTTTCCGGCGGCAGGATCTGCACGGTGACGCGGTTGGCCAGGCCGCTGCGCCAGCTTTCCGCGGCGCGATCGGCGATCAGCGAAGCCCCCAGCGCCAGCGCCGCCAGGAACGCCATGACGCCGATCACCACATCGAGCGGCGCCGCGCCCCGGTCGCGCAGCATGATGCGTCCCGGCCGCTCGCCGCTCATGGCCGCTGTGCCCTGAGTTCGACGAGGCGACCGTCCACCAGCCGCATCTCTCGCGCCTTCGCCTTCTCGATCAGACCGCGATCGTGGGTGGCGATGAGCACGGTGGTGCCCAGGCGGTTCAACTCCTCGAACAAGCGGATCAGCCGCTGGCCAATATCGGGATCGACATTGCCGGTCGGCTCGTCCGCCAGCAGCAGGTCGGGGCGCGCCACCACCGCGCGCGCGATCGCCACGCGCTGCTGCTCGCCGCCCGACAGCGTCGGGGGCCTCGCATTCATGCGGTCGCCGAGGCCAACCCAGGCGAGCAATTCTTCCACATCCTGGCGATAGTCGCGCGCGTCCCGTCCAGCCAACCGAAGCGGCAGCGCCACATTGTCGAAGGCCGAGAGATGACCGAGCAGGCGGAAATCCTGGAACACCACGCCGACGCGCCGCCGGAGCGCCGGAAAAGCGGAGCGCCTGGTGACGGCCAGGTCGTGGCCGAAGAGCGTGATCAACCCGCGCGACGGCGGCTCGGCGATCAGCATCAGCTTCAGCAATGTGGTCTTGCCGGCGCCGGAGGGGCCGGTGAGGAAGGTAAAAGAGCCCGCCTCCAGCGCGAAGCTGACGTCGCGCAGCACCTCCGGCCCCGGGCCGTAGCGCATTCCCACGTTTTCGAAGCGGACCATCGGTTTCGACCATAAGCTCGGCACCGCCCTCTCGCCATGCTTGCGGGCGACGCGCGCTTGCGCCTATTTTTCCTTCGAATCGAACCACTTGCGGCTCCGCATGATCCTGACCTGCCCGCAATGCGCAACCCGCTATCAGGTCGATGCGGCGCAATTCGCCGGGCCCGGCCGCAAGGTGCGCTGCGCCAAGTGCGGACATGTCTGGCACCAGGAGGCGCCGCCGCCCGAGCCGGAGCCCGGACTCGAAACCTCAGCGGCCGAAGCCGCTCCGCCGCGACCGCAGCCGCCGCCGGCACCGCCGGCCTCGCTGGCAGCGGAGCCCCATCCTGCCGCCTTCGTACCGCCGGCGCCGGTTGTCGCGGCAGCAGAGCCGGAACAGGCGGCACCGCGGCGGCGCGGCGTATCCAGCGTCGTATCGGTGGCCGGCTGGTTCGGGCTCGCAATTCTCATCGCGCTGCTCGGCTGGGCCGGCATGCATTACCGCCAGCAGATCGTCACCGCCTGGCCGCAAGCCGCCTCGCTCTACAACAAGCTCGGACTGCCGGTGAATGCGCGCGGCATCGCCTTCGCCGAGGTGGCCTACCATCGCGCCTCCGAAGGCGGGCAGCAGGTGCTCTCGGTCTCGGGCAAGCTGGTCAATGTCACGACGCGGGAGCAGCCGGTGCCGGAGCTGCGCGTCGTCCTCACCGACGGCGACAGCCGCGAACTCTACCATTGGAACTTCTCCGCCGGCGTCTCCACGCTGCAGCCGGGACAGAAGATCGGCTTCCTCACGCGGCTGACCAGCCCGCCGTCCGGCGCGCGCCACCTGGAGGTGCGCTTCACCGAAGCGGGCAGCTAAGCAGTTGCGTCTTTTGGGGAATTCCGCGGAGGTTGTTTTCGATTTTTTGCCTCCCCCTCCCCCTCTTCCTCCCCGCTGAGAAAAAATCTTCGCAAAATCGCTTGGAATCTTGAGGTCGATTCGGACGCAATCCGAGCGTCGACCAGCCTTCGCTCGCAAAAGCGAGCAAGGCTGCCACGCCGAAGCCACTTGGCGAAGGCGGGCTGGTTACCGCGAGCTACGGCTGGCGGATCGTGCACGGTTGTTTCTCCAAAGAAAGATTCTCACGCGGAGGCGCGGAGCCGCGGAGAAATGAAAACAGTTGCGTTCCCCTTCCCCCCTTGTGGGGGAAGGTGTCGCGCCCGAGCGTAGCGAGGGCTGCGACGGAAGGGGGGTGACCGCGATCAACAACCCCCCTTCAGTCTGGCGGCGCGACGCTTGTCGCGTCGCTTGCCAGCCAGCTTCCCCCCGGCTCCGCCAAGGCTACGCCGGGCGGGATGAGACTCACTTGGCCGGCGAAGCTTCAGC
>DATCOJ010000237.1:0-5389 GCA_036564785.1 Rhizomicrobium sp.
TATAGGCTCGGGCCAACCCAGCCTTTTCACGCGTGCTGCATAGGACCGTCATGACCGCGACAGCCAAAGCCGGCGACTACATCGTCAGGGACATCGCGCTTCAGGACTGGGGCCGCAAGGAAATCGCCATCGCCGAGACGGAGATGCCGGGGCTCATGGCCGTGCGCGAGGAATATGGCGCGAAGCAACCGCTCAAGGGCGCCCGCATCGCCGGCTCGCTGCACATGACCATCCAGACCGCGGTGCTGATCGAGACCCTGAAGGCGCTGGGCGCCGAGGTGCGCTGGGCCTCCTGCAACATCTATTCGACGCAGGATCACGCGGCGGCAGCGATCGCGGCCGGCGGCACGCCCGTCTTCGCCATCAAAGGCGAGAGCCTGGAAGATTATTGGGAATACACCCACCGCATCTTCGAGTGGGCCGATGGCGGCACGCCGAACATGATCCTGGATGACGGCGGCGACGCCACCCTGCTGGTGCATCTGGGCAAGCGCGCGGAAGACGGCGACACGCGCTTCCTCGAGGAAGCCTCAAACGAGGAAGAGGAAGTGCTGTTCGCCGCCATCAAGCGGCGGCTGAAGCACAAGCAGGGCTGGTATTCGGAATTGGCGAAAAACATCCTCGGCGTCACCGAGGAGACCACCACCGGCGTGCACCGGCTCTACGAGATGGCGAAGAAGGGCGCGCTGCTGTTTCCCGCCATCAACGTCAACGACAGCGTCACCAAGTCGAAATTCGACAATCTCTACGGCTGCCGCGAGAGCCTGGTGGACGGCATCCGCCGCGGCACCGATGCCATGATGGCCGGCAAGGTGGCGATGGTGGCGGGCTTCGGCGATGTGGGCAAAGGCTCGGCGGCTTCGCTCCGGCAGGCGGGCTGCCGCGTGATGGTGAGCGAGATCGATCCCATCTGCGCGCTGCAGGCGGCGATGGAGGGCTACGAAGTCACCACCATGGAGGATGCCGCCCCCCGCGCCGACATTTTCGTGACCGCCACAGGCAATGTGGACGTCATCACCATCGACCACATGCGGGCGATGAAGCATCGCGCCATCGTCGCCAATATCGGCCATTTCGATTCCGAGATTCAGGTGGCGGCGCTGAAGAACCACAAGTGGCACAACGTCAAGCCGCAGGTGGACGAAATCGAATTCCCCGACGGCAAGCGCATCATCCTCTTGTCGGAGGGCCGGCTGGTGAATCTCGGCAACGCCATGGGGCATCCCTCCTTCGTGATGAGCTCCTCCTTCACCAACCAGACGCTGGCGCAGATCGAGCTCTACGCCAACCCCGGCAAGTACGAAAAGAAGGTCTATACCTTGCCCAAGGAACTCGACGAGAAGGTGGCGCGGCTGCACCTGGCCAAGATCGGCGTCAGGCTGACGGAAATGAGCAAGAAGCAGTCGGACTATATCGGCGTGCCGCAATCCGGCCCCTTCAAGCCGGATACCTATCGGTACTAGGGAGCGCCATGGCGCCGCGCCATTCTGAAGGTCATCGCCTGCAGCGCAGTGGATGGCTGCGCGCGGCGGTACTGGGCGCCAACGACGGCGTGCTGTCCACCGCCAGCCTGATTTTGGGCGTGGCCACCGCCACGCATTCGCATGGCGGCGTTCTGGTGGCAGGCGTTGCGGGTCTTGTCGCCGGCGCACTTTCCATGGCGGCGGGCGAATATGTCTCCGTAAGCTCCCAAGCCGATGTGGAGCGCGCCGACCTCGATCGGGAGCGCCGCGAGCTGCGGCAAGATCAGGATGCCGAGTTGCGTGAGCTCGCGCAGATTTACGTCCGGCGCGGATTGCAGCCGGATCTGGCCGGGGAAGTCGCGCGGCAATTGACCGCCAAGGACGCCCTCGCCGCTCATGCGCGCGACGAACTCGGTATCTCGAAGCAGACCGAGGCGCGTCCGGTGCAGGCGGCGCTCGCCTCCGCCGCCTCGTTTGCCGCCGGTGCCGCCATTCCGCTCGTCGTGGCGTTGCTGACGCCAGGCGGTTTCGAGGTGCCTGTCATCTACGGAACGTCGGCGGCCGCGCTGATGGCACTCGGTGCGCTTGGCGCGCGCGCCGGCGGGGCGCCGATCTGGCCCGCCATGGCGCGGGTGACGATCTGGGGACTGCTGGCCATGGCAGCGACGGCCGCAATTGGAATGCTGTTCAGCGTCCGGATTTGAGGCGTGGCGAAGGCGCCGCCAAAGGATTACAAGCGGCAAACACCCAAGCCGGAAACCATCGCCACCACTGAGGCCACGTGACCGACCAGTACTCCGTTGCCGGAATCGTCGACGCCGCGCTCGGCAATGCGGCGCGGCTGCTGCCTGTCAATCCGCAAGCCGCGGCGCAGCAGGCGCATGAAATCCTGAAGCTGTCGTCCGGCCATCTGGAAGCGACGCTGCTGCTCGCCCGCGCGCTGCGCATGCAGGACAAGGCGGACGAGGCCGTTGTCGTGCTCGAGCCTTTGGCCGCCGCGGACGGCGCCAGTGAGCGGGTCTTTCTCGAGCTGGGCTCGGCGCTGATCGAAAGCGGCGAGGCGGCGCGCGCGCTCGCCTGCTTCGAAACGCTGACGCAGAAATTTCCCGACGATGCGCGCGGCTGGATGGCGCGCGGCCATGCGCTGGCGATCCTAGGCCGCCAGGAGGACAGCATCGCCGCCTATCGCGAAGCGATCGCGCGCCAGCCTTCGCTCGGCGAGGCCTATTGGAGCATCGCCAATCTCAAGACGGCGCGCTTTGGCGCGGAGGATGTCGAGGCGATGCGCAGCGCACTGGCGCGGCCCGAACTGTCGCTGGAGGATCGCCTGCATTTCGACTTCGCGCTTGCGCGGGCGCTGGAGGACCGGGGCGAATATCCGCAATCCTTCGTGCACTACGCCAGAGCCAATGCGGTGCGCCGCAAGCTGCTGCCCTACAGCGCCGCCCGCACGCACGACTATGTCGAGCGGCTGAAGTCGGTGTTCACGGCGGAGTTCTTTGCCGCGCGCGCGGGCGCCGGCACGGCCGCCGCCGATCCCATCTTCATCGTCGGATTGCCGCGCTCCGGCTCAACCTTGGTCGAGCAGATGCTGGCCAGCCATTCCTCCATTGAAGGCACGGCGGAGCTGCCCATCGTGCCGCGCATGACCAAGGCGCTCAGCGTGGCGCACAAGGACGCGCCGCCCGAGCGCTATCCCGAAACCGTCGCGGCGCTCTCGCCCGACCGGCTGAGGCAGCTCGGCGAGCGCTATCTGGCGCTGGCGAAAATCCACCGCAAACAAGACAAGCCGTTCTTCCTCGACAAAATGCCGAACAATTTCTTTCACGCGGGCTTCATCCATCTGATCCTGCCGAGTGCGAAGATCATCGACGTGCGGCGGCATCCGCTGGCCTGCGGTGTGTCCTGCTTCACCCATCATTTCGCCTTCGGCCAGCCGTTCCTCTACGACCTCGCCGATATCGGCTACTACTACGCCGATTATGCGGACCTGATGGCGCATTTCGATGCGATGTTGCCCGGCCGGGTGCATCGCGTGTTCTACGAGCGGCTGATCGCCGATCCCGAAGGCGAAATCCGCCGCCTGCTTGACTATTGCGGATTGCCATTCGAGGACAATTGCCTGCGCTTCCATGACACCGAGCGGCCGGTGCGCACCGCCAGCGCGCAGCAGGTGCGCCAGCCGATGTTCCGCGATGGCCTCGAGCATTGGCGCGTCTATGAGCGCTGGCTCGGGCCGATGAAGGCAGCGCTCGGTCCCGCCCTCGACGACTATCCCTCGACGGAGGCGCAAGCGTGAGCGACACCATCGAGCCGCTGGTGGCCGATCTCGTCGCCTGGGTGGCCAAGGAAGAGCGCGGCTATGCGGAAACGATGGAAGCCTGGCGCACCTCGTGTCCCCGATTGCCGGTGTGGGAGGAAGCCACCTCGCGCGGGCTGCTGACGCGGGCGCGGCGCGCCGACGGCACGGCGGTGGTGCGTATCACCGACGCCGGCCGCGCCTTCCTCGAACGGCCGGAATGAACGAGGATCTCTCCCGCGCCATCGCCACCCGTCTGGTCCCGAAGAGGCCGGCCAGCCGCCTAGTGGCCGTGGCCGGCCTTTACGGGGGACGACCGTTATTGCGCTTCGGCCGGCAGGCGCGCGGTGATCGAAGCGGGGTGGCCATACACCAGCGAGGCGTTGGGTGAGATCGCCGGCGCGCGTCCCGGTCCCTGGAATGTCGCCACCAGGCCCTGCTTCGGCGCCGAGCAGAAATGGGCGGCCGTCGGCGGATCGGAGCCGGGCACGAACACCGCCGTGCGGCTCAGCAGCGTGCCCTTGATCTTGTTGTCGCTGACGAAGGTGAGCTTGGCCGAGATATAGTAGTAGTCGTCCTGCGAGACGAAGCTCACCTTGCCGCCGGAAATGTTCTGCCCGACGAAGAAGCCCCAGCCTTCGTTGGCTGTGCCGCTCGGGTTCTTGCAGGTGTCGGTGAAATTCACCGAGGCCGACGTCATTTCGAAATTTCCGCCGCCGTTATCCACCACCGTGAAGCTGACGAAATTGCCGTCGTCCATGGTGCCGGAATAGGTGCCGGCCTTCTGGGCGAGAGCGGGTACGAACGGGAAAATCGAGAGCGCAACAAGGGCCGTCAGGGCCGAAGGTGTCTTCATCTTTCCCTCCAAATGGAAAGCTCGAAGCACCCCTTGCGACACCGGATCAACGATCCGTCCGTTGGCGGAAGGGAGTCAAGCGCGGGACCAGCCCCCTCCGCGGTGTTCCGTCTACTGATTTCCTAACACGCTGAATCGATTCCGGAATTCGACTCGCGACGCGAAAATACCGCCATATTTTGCGCCATGAGCCAGATTTAGCCGTTCACACTTTCTTAACCACATTCTCTTGCGGACGGGGGACTCGCGCGTATCATCTTGATTCCAAAGTGATTCGCCGATTCGTGGGCGAAAAAAAGGGGTGGCCGGGATGCGTCCCAATACGGGACATGGGCACTGCCGCCGGGGCCGGCATGGACGTCCCTGAATCCATTCTCCTGACCGCGACGGTCGCAGGCGCGGTGGCCCTGGCGGTGGCGGCCGGGCTTTGGGCCCTCGCCACGGCCCGGGCGGCGCGGGGATTGCGAGAGACCTCCAGGACCCTGGCCGCCAAGGCCCGCGCGGCGGTGGCGGCACGCGACGCGCTCATCGCGGCGGGACGCGAGCCGGTGCTGGTATGGGGCCGCGAGTCCGAAGCCGCTTATTCCTATGGCGGCGGCGATGCCCTGCTCGACTCCTGCCTGTCCGGCGCCGACGCCACCCAACTGTCGCAGGCGCTCGACGCGCTGGCGGACTTGGGCACTGCCTTCGTGCTGACCGCCCACAGCAAGGACGGCGAGGCGATGCGGGTGCGCGGACGCGCGGTCGGGGGCTTCGCAGCGGTGTGGCTGG
>DATCOJ010000238.1:0-2255 GCA_036564785.1 Rhizomicrobium sp.
GCTTCCCCCCGGCTCCGCCCAAAGGCTTCGCCGCGGCGAGTAAGACTCAACTGGCACGCCGAAGCTTCAGCGTAGGCGGCCACAAGGGGGGAAGCGGAACGCGATCGCACTACCCCTCAATCTTCGAGAAATCGGCCACCAGGTGCAGCGTGGCGCGCAGGCGCGAGAGCAGCCTGAGGCGGTTCTGGCGCAGCGCCGGGTTCTTGTCGTTCACCGTCACCTTGTCGAAGAAGGCATCGACGGGCTTGCGCAACCGCGCCATCTGATCCATGGCGACTTCGAAATGTTCGGCGTTGATATCTTCGATCACATTTGGATGCACATCGGTGAATAAGGCCGAAAGCGCGCGCTCTTCATATTCTTCGAGCAATTCTTGATCGGGCTCGCCGTCATAGCTCGTCTTATCGCGCTTCTCTTCGTCGCGGAGGATGTTGGCGGCGCGGCGATAGAGGATGAGCAGATTGGCGCCGTCGTCGGTCTTGAGGAACGATTGCAGCGCCTCCACCCGCGCCACCAGCCGAACCAGATCGTCCTCGTTGCCGAGGCTGAACACCGCGTCGATCAGATCATGCCGCGTCCCCTTCTCCCGTAACGCGACCTTGAGGCGGTCGGCGAGAAATTCCAAGATCTCCACACAAAGCGCCGGGTCGCCGAACCGCGCGTATGTTTGCTTCAAGTTCGTCTCATTAAGGCGAATATAGCCATTGTGGTTGTTGAGTTTCCGAGCAAGTTCAAGCACAGGCATCAAGCGGATTCGCAGCCCATTCTCAAGAACAATGCGGATTGCTCCCAGGGCTGCCCGGCGCAGCCCCAGTGGATCACCGGAACCTGTTGGCCGCTCACCGACTCCAAAGAACGCGATAAGCAATTCGAGCTTGTCTCCAAGAGACAGTGCAACGCTTACCGGCGCTGAGGGACAGTCATCACTTGGCCCTTGGGGGCGATATCGATCTCGGATGGCGTCTGCCACCTCGTCGGGCAACCCCGCTGCACGCGCATAGTAGCGGCCCATAACACCTTGCAGCGACGGAAACTCACCAACTACGCCGCTCGCGAGATCGGCTGCCATATACTCTGCTGCTTGCATGACGTCGCCGTCATGAGCATTCGCTGATTTTCCAACTTCAACCGCCACAGATTGCACGCGTGGTATCCGATCCTCGAGAAATCCTAGTTTGTTGTGAAATACTATCGATCTTAATTCTCCCGAAAGCTTGTCTAAGCCCGTTCTCAGGTCCTGGTCCCAGAAGAATTTGGCATCGGAAAGCCGCGCCCTTAAGACCCGCTCGTTGCCGGCGACGATCTCCTTGCCGCCGTCCGCCGCGATCATGTTGGCGACAACCGCGAAGCGGTTGGCCAGCTTCCCCCCACTCCCGGAATTGGTGGACCGCAGCGCGAAGTATTTCTGGTGCGCGCGCATGGCGGTCTGCAGGATTTCCGGCGGCAGCTCCATGAACGCGTCTTCGATGGTGCCGACCAGCACCACCGGCCATTCGGCGAGGCCGGCGACCTCCTCCAGCAACCCCACGTCCTCCACCAGCTCGAGCCCTAGCGCGAAAGCCTTCTGCCTGGCTTCGTGCAGGATGATCTCCTTGCGCTCGGCGGCGTCGAGGATGACGTGCGCATCGCGCAGCTTGCGCTCGTAATCTTCGAAGCGGCGCACTTCGATCGGGCCTTTCGACAGGAAGCGATGGCCGAACGTCGTGTTGCCGCTGGTCACGCCCGCAAATTCGAACGGCACCACCTCGCCGTCGAAGGTGCAGACGATGCCGTGCAGCGGCCGCACCCAGCGCACCGCGCTCCCCGGGAAGCGCATCGATTTCGGCCACGGCAGCTTGGCGAACGTCTCCGGCAGAATCTCCGTCAGCACTTCTCCCGTGGCGCGGCCCTTGCGCTCGATCACCGCGGCATAGAACTCGCCCTTGGCGTCGCTCTGCTTCTGGCATTGCGCCAGCGTGACGCCGGCCGAGCGCAGGAAGCCTTCGATGGCCTTGTCCGGCGCGCCGACACGCGGACCTTTCTTCTCTTCCTTCACGTCCGGCTGACGGGCCGGCAATCCGGCGAGAACGAGGGTCAGCCGCCGCGGGCCGGCGAAGGATTTCGCGCCCTCGAACAGCAATCCGCGATCCGACAGCGCGCCGACGACCAGGCGCTCCAGGTCCTTCGCGGCGGCGCCCTGCATCCGCGCCGGGATTTCTTCGGAGAAGAGCTCGAGGAGGAGGTCAGGCATGGATGCCTCGAACATCCGTGTACGG
>DATCOJ010000239.1:0-5186 GCA_036564785.1 Rhizomicrobium sp.
GTCTTATCTGAAGGACAAGAAGCGCGTGCTGCCGGTTGCGGCCTATGTGAACGGTCCGTACGGCATCAAGGATCTCTATGTCGGCGTGCCGGCGGTGATCGGCGAGGGCGGCGTGGAGCGCATCGTCGAATTGGAGCTGACGGCGGAGGAGCGCGCCCAGCTGATGAAATCCGCGGACTCCGTCAAGGGCCTGATCGAGGCCTGCAAGAAGCTGGAGCCGAAGCTCGGCTAGGCGCGTTAGCAAACCATCATGCGCATAGGCGTTCTCACCGGCGGTGGCGATGTGCCGGGGCTCAATCCCTGCATCAAGGCGATCACGCGTGCGGCCCTTACCCGCGGCTGGGAGGTGGTGGGCTTCCGGCGCGGCTGGGCCGGCCCGCTCAACGTCAATCCCGGCGATCCGGACAGCGCGCGCGAACAGACCATGCGGCTCGACGCCGAGGCGGTGCGCACCATCGATCGCAGTGGCGGCACCATCCTGCACACCTCGCGCACCAATCCGGGCCGGGTGAAGCCCAAGGACCTTCCGGATTTCCTGAAGGACAGGTTTCGCGCGGGCACCGAGGGCACCATCGATTGCACGCCGCATGTGCTGGGCGTGTTCGAGGCACTTGGGATCGACGCCATGTTCGCCATCGGCGGCGACGACACGCTCTCCTATGCGGCGCACCTGCATCGCCAGGGCATGAAGATGATGGCGCTGCCCAAGACCATGGACAATGACGTGTTCGGCACCGACTACTGCATCGGCTTTTCCACCGCGGTGTCGCGCTCGCTGGAGATGATGGAAGCGCTGCGCTCGCCCGCCGGCAGCCATGAGCGCATTGCCGTGGTCGAGCTGTTCGGGCGCAACTCCGGCGAGACGGCGCTGATCGCCGGCTATCTGGCGGATGTCGATCGCACCCTGATCGCGGAAGTGCCGATCGAACTCAACCGTCTGGCGGAGCTGGTCGCCAAGGATTGGAAAGCGAACCCCTCTCATTATGCCATCGTGGCGGTGTCGGAAGGCGCGCAGCTGGAGAAAGGCGGGATCGTCGAATCCGGTCCGGAAGATGCTTACGGCCATCGCAAGCTCGGCGGCATCGGCGAAGTGATCGGCGACGAATTGGAGCGGCTCACCGGCATCGGCATCCTCTATCAGAAGCTGAGCTATCTGATGCGGGCGGGCCCGCCGGACGCCGTCGATCGCATGGTGTCGACCAACTACGGCACCATGGCGGTGCAGCTGCTCGACGAAGGCCGGCACGGGCTGATGATGGCGGTCCGGGACGGAAAATACACCACCGTGCCGGGCGACACTTGCATCAAGGGCAAGCGCCGCGTCGATGTCGCCGCGCTCTACGACACTGAGAATTACCGGCCGCGCATCGATCGCTTCATCGGCAAGCCGATCTTCCTTTACTGAACAGGAACGAGAGAAACCGCCGCGAGGGGAGGGGCGGCGCCCCGCGGCGGTTCTCCCGGCCAACCAGAAATTGACAGAACGCGATTCGTTGGCGATATCGACGCACTTAGCGAAGGCTCTATCGAGGCATGTCGGACGACGGAACGGACTTGAAGTGCTCAAGCGAGGAAAGGCTGGAGCGGGAAGAGCCGTTCGTTTTCTTGTCTTCCTTGTTTCAGGAAGAAGACAGCGAGAAACACAGATATAGTCTTGGCATCAGAAAGAAGCTTTGGGAGTTCGGGCGCTCCTCAGGGATACCAGTTTGGGCCGCTGACAACGGTTTCACCTATCCCAAATCGTTTTGGGACGGTAAGTCCCCCTTGGAAAAAATCGATCTGTACGTCGACGCGCTCTATCGAGCTAGAGTCGTTGTATGCATTCTCACGCGTCGACACGGTAGTCTCGTTGAGATCACGCCCGACGCGGGAGCCTATCCAGCCTCCTATTTCGAAGTGGAGCTATTCCACGCGAGTCTGGGTCGAAAGCCGATCATCGTTTGCCAAATCGACGGCTACGAACCAGAGGCCGAACTCCGCCTCATGGAAGATCTCCTGGCGGGCACGGTGCCCAGGGTCAGATGGATTAGAGGGAGCGAAGATGACGTTGCCAAGAATGTCTGTGACCTGCTTCGCGACTTGCGGGATGGTGCGCTAGACTGGGCACAACTGGATGTGGCTTCACATGCCGGAGACTCGCTGGCAGCCCGCTGCGATACGGGATCGGCAGCAAAGACAATCGCATCTTCGAATCTTTCGTTATTTGAGCGATTCCGTCCTCGAAGCGACATGGAGTTCTCGCAAGCGCGTGTGGCCCAGGCACTTGCGTTGCCGACCGCCTCTTTCCGATCGCAAGCCACTCGACTCTGGCTGGCGATCCGGGAATTGTCCAAACTTTCCATTCCTCAAATGGATGGCGAAATAGCCGGCTATTGGAGCGAAGTCGCGGGCGGATGGTCCAGCGTTGCGGCTTGGATGGGGTTGCATGGCGACCTTCAGCTTGGAGTCCTAGCTGGGCTGCATACTCAGGTCGCGCTTATTTCCGCAGGCAAGCTCGATGTGCCGTTTCCATACGGCCCCCTCGCGAGCGAGCAATATTCGATCGGAAAAAGATGCGACGGCTGGTACTGGCGGCGACGGAAGTTCGCCCTCGCGGGGAAACTGGCATCGTTGCAACTTGCACACGGTTCTGGCGATCCTTCGGGCTCTTACGGAGTACGGGCAAGCGCGCATCTGCAATTGGCGTTGCTGGGTCTGCCTCACCATGCCTTTTTGGGACTGAACGACTATCGGCACATGCTCGACTATCGTGAGCGCAATGCGCAGAGTCCAAGCTCTTTGGGCGAAGCCGAAGTCGAATATGGTTTCTGCCTGTTCTATTTCTCGCGAATTTTTCCCTGGCTCAGAAAGAGTTCGCTCGAGCATATCGAGCGCG
Source organism: Rhizomicrobium sp. (assembly GCA_036564785.1). Taxonomy (GTDB): domain Bacteria; phylum Pseudomonadota; class Alphaproteobacteria; order Micropepsales; family Micropepsaceae; genus Rhizomicrobium. The sequence continues at coordinate 2,876 of DATCOJ010000239.1, forward strand.
GAATAAGCCTCATGCGTTCCGACTCCGGGATTGCCAGGACCGGTTTTCTTATTCGCGGTCTGAGAAAGGCGGTGCAGGTCTATGGAATTCTGGGGGATCGGCAACGTGTTCTCGAATTGGAAGCCCAAGCCAGGGGTTTGGCGCAATCAACCGGTGCTTACGATCAGCTGCGCCAAATGGACGGGAAATGAGAGAAACCGCCGCGAGGGGAGGGGCGGTACCCCGCGGCGGTCTTCTCGGCCGGGTTTGGATTTCGTCTGGTCTCCCGCCGGCTTGTGAATGACATGGCGATGCGGGAGCGCCGCACCAAGCTCCACCGCCGGCGCAAAGCCCTCAGCTTCGCGTGATTGCTGTCGCGACTTGTCGCCAAGCCGCAGACATACGAAGCTGCGTGACGACAACGCCCGAGAGCCCATGATTCCCCGCCTCGAAACCGACCGGCTGATCTTGCGCGAATGGCGCGACGGCGACCTCGACGCCTTTGCCGCCATCGTCGCCGATGCCGAAGTGATGCGCTTTCTGGGGCCCCAGCTCACCCGCGACGAAGCCTGGCGCAACATGGCGTCCGGCGCCGGGCATTGGCTGTTGCGCGGCTACGGCACCTGGGCGGTCGAGCGCAAGGCGGACGGCGCCATGATGGGCCGCGTCGGGTTGATCAATCCGGAGGGCTGGCCGGGGCTGGAAGTGGGCTGGACCTTGGGGCGGCCCTATTGGGGCAGCGGCTACGCCACCGAGGCCGCGCGCGCCGCCATGGCCTATGGCTTCCTCACCCAGCCGGTGGACAAGCTCATCTCACTGATCCATCCGGACAACGTGGCTTCCCAAGCGGTGGCAACGCGGCTGGGCGAAAGCAAGGGCCCGCGCCACGAGCAGCCGTTCGGCAAGCAGTCCTTCACCTGCGACATCTGGAGCATCGCGCGCAGCGAGTGGCTGCGGCTGCAAGGCGCGCCTGCGGCATGATTCAGGCGGCGCCCGCGGTCTATCGCGACCGCGATTTCAACATCTTTCTCGCCAGCCGTTTTCTGGCCACCACTGCCATGATGATCCAGTCTGTCGCGGTGGGCTGGCAGGTCTACGAGATCGCGCGCAATCCGCTGGCGCTCGGTCTGGTCGGCTTGAGCGAATTCGTGCCGATGTTTTTGCTGACCTTGCCGGCCGGCGACGTCTCCGACCGCTTCGACCAGCGCAAGGTGTTCGCCCTCAGCCTGATGCTGGAAGGCGTATGCGGCGCGCTGCTGATCGGCCTGACCTTGGCGCACTCGCATCGCGCGCTTGCTTTCTACGTGGTGATGATGCTGTTCGGCGCGGCACGGGGATTCTCCGGTCCCGCCTCGCAATCGCTGCTGCCGTTCCTGGTGCCGCCGGAGCGGCTGCCGAAATCCATCGCCTGGGGCTCGTCGGCTTTCCAGATCGCGGTGATCGCCGGACCGGCGCTGGGCGGGCTGCTCTACGCGCTCGGCCCCATTGCCGCCTACGGCGCCTGCACGCTCTGCTTCATCGGCGCCGGCATCGGCATTTCCACGTTGGGCGGACGCCGGCGCGAGCCGCGCGCTGCGGCGCTCGGCGCTATCGAGCGCGTCGTCGAAGGCATCCGCTTTGTCCGCCAGCGGCCAGTGGTGCTGGGCGCCATCTCGCTCGACCTGTTCGCGGTGCTGCTGGGCGGCGCCACGGCGCTCCTGCCGGTCTATGCGCGCGACATCCTGCATGTCGGACCGATCGGATTGGGCGTGCTGCGCAGCGCGCCGGCCATCGGCGCGGCCGTGGTGGCGCTGTCGCTGGGGCGCAGGCCGCTGGAGCGCAACACCGGCTCGATGATGTTCGGCGCCGTCGCCATTTTCGGCGTCGCCACCATCGTGTTCGGGATTTCGACGAGCTTCTATCTGTCGCTGGCGGCGCTGTTCGTGCTGGGCGCTTCGGACATGGTGAGCGTGTTCATCCGCTCCGCACTGATCCAGTTCGCCACTCCGGATTCAATGCGCGGCCGCGTCAGCGCCGTCAACATGCTGTTCATCGGCGCTTCCAACGAGCTGGGCGAATTCGAGTCCGGACTCACCGCTTCGTGGTTCGGCACCGTGCCATCGGTGATCGTCGGCGGCATCGGCACGCTCGTCGTCGTCGGCGTGTGGATGGCGCTGTTCCCGCCGCTGCGCAAAGTCGACCGGCTCTCCGACGTCAGCGCGGGATGAAAGGTGCACGCGGAGACGCGGAGCAGAGAATCGCGCTTGCCTTTCCCCTTCCCCCCTTGTGGCCGCCTACGCTGAAGCTTCGGCGTGCCAAGTGAGACTCACTTGCCGCGGCGTAGCCTTTAGGC